>JBEKUO010000306.1:0-8466 GCA_049514955.1 Bryobacteraceae bacterium
GCGGCGATGGGCCTGGATAGCACGGAGCAAATATCCACGGGGGGCTCGCCGCTGCCGGGCCGCACTTTGGAGAGCATCAGGGAGTTGTGTATCACCCGCATAAATGCGAGCCAGTTGCCGTCGGGCGACCATACCGGTGCATCTTCGATGGCCGTGCCGACGCTAGTGGCGCGAACTGGCGAGCCGCCGGAAACGAAAGCCGTATAGATATGAATCTGCGTGATGCCCTTCGCCGCCACCGCTACACGCCGGCCATCCGGCGAGAAGACTGGCGCCAGGAAGAGTTGCGCGGGACCGCCGTCCACTTCAAGGTTTTCCGGCGTGAATAGCGGGCGCTCCCAACCCTCAGCCAGACTCGTGATCCACACTTCCTGCGCGCCGCGGCGGTCGGTCGCGTAGACCAGTTGCGGCGATACCGGCGAAGCATCCGCCATCTGCTCTGTCCGCGAGGTGCCCAGCAATGTACGCACCGGGCCCTCGCCCAGCGGTACGGCAATGACGTCCGCGTGCGATAGGCCCGACTCGTAAGCCATGCGCGATCCATCCGGCGAAACGCTCGGCGCGGCGGCGGGCCGGTCTTGTACCAACACGGGCCAGTAGCGGCTATTGCGTATGTCGGCCATGTAGATTTGGGAATGCAGGGAAGCGGTCGCGTCGGAGAAGAGGGCGTAGCGCGAATCCGGCATCCAGGAGAACTCCGGCGTGAACGAAAATGGCAGCCCGCCGGGAAACAGCGCGCGCGCCTTTCCCGCGGGCCAGGGCGCCAGGATGATATTTTCGCCGCGGCCCTCCAACGCGATGGCCACCAGGATTTCCTTCCCGTCCGGAGAGAACGAAAGGTCCGGATTGTTGTAGTGAATGCCAGGCTGGAAAGGCTGCGGTTCATACGGGCGCGGCGGCGCTTGCGGCGGACTGGATGTCATCAGGATCAAGTGGAGGTCGCCGTTCGGCGCCGGATTGAGCATGGCGAGCGTTCGGCCGTCCGGTGAGATCGCGGCGCGGTTGACACCCGGGTGGACTATCGCAGTCTCCCCTCCGCCTGCCGGCGCCTGGCACAAACCATCCTGCCCGCCCTTCACGCAAAGGAAGTAAACCGAGCGCGAATCCGCCGCCCAAAAAGGCCGGTAGTACGAATTCAGATAGGTCACGTCGCTGCCCGTGATGGCCACTGCCGTGGGCGCGTCGAGGGCCTGCACATATACTTGTGTGGGTCCCGGTTCGGTGGCGCCGTAAAATGCGATGCTCTTGCCATCCGGCGACCAGGCCGGAAAAGCCTGCACCGGCAAGGCCGTGGCGAACGGCGTAAGCCGATAGCGCGCGAGATCGATGGCGTGTTCGTCGTGCAGAAGCTGCGCCGTACACCACGCGACTGCGGCAGCCGCTATGGCCACCGCCGCCATCACTGCCCAGCGCCGCTTTCCGCGGCGCGGCGTCGCCACGGCTGGCTGGAGTCCGCTCTGCGAGGCAGTGAATTCGCCGTAGTGATCGCGAAGCTGCGCCAGTTCGCGTGCGAGGTCGCGCGTGGATTCGTAGCGGGCTTCGCGCTCCTTGGCCAAGCAGCGCTCTAGGACCCAGCGGAGTTGCGCCGGCAAAGCCCGCTCGATAGGTGGCGGATCGTCTTCCACGATCGCCGACATAGTCTGCACAGCGCTGGGCCGCTCGAACGCAGGCTTGCCGGCGAGCATCTCATACAACACCAGGCCGAGGCTGAACTGGTCGGAGCGGTGGTCCACTTCCTCCGCGCGGGCCTGCTCCGGGCTCATGTATGCGGCCGTGCCCACCACCGCGCCCAACGCTGTCCGTGCCAGAGTCACGGTGGCGTTATCCGTGGGAGCGGCCTTGGGATCCAGGCGGGCCACCCCGAAATCCAGAATCTTGGCCGTGCCTTCGGGAGTGACGATGACGTTCTCCGGCTTGAGGTCACGGTGCACGATACCGGCGGCGTGCGCGGCGGCCAGTCCCGCGGCGATCTGCGCTGCGATGTCGACCGCTTTGCGCGGCGCCACCGGTCCTTTGCCGAGGAGCGCGCGCAGCGATTCCCCCGGGACAAATTCGGCGACGATGTAGGGCGGGTGCTGATCCAGCCCGACGTCATAAATCGCCATGATGTTGGGGTGGTTCAGGGACGCGGCCAGCCGTGCCTCGCGCTCGAAGCGGCTCCGCCGGTCGGGATCTTGCGCCAGGGCTTCGGGCAGAAGCTTGAGCGCCACCTGGCGGCCCACGCGCGGGTCTAGCGCTTTATAGACCACTCCCATTCCGCCCGCGCCTAGCTGGCTAAGAATTTGGTACGGGCCGATGGTAGTTTCCGGCATGCAGATAACAGTATAAAAGAGAGGGAGCGTAGAGATGGTGGACAAACGAGAAGCGCGCAAGGATTTCAAATCGAAGATAACGCCCAAGGGTGTATTCGCCGTACGCTGTGCGGCTTCGGACGAAGCGTGGGTCAGCGCCTCCGATCACCTGGACACGGCGCGCAATGGATTGTGGTTTCAATTGCGCAGCGGGCTGCATCCCAACAAACGGCTGCAGGCCGCGTGGAACGCTCACCGGGAAGCGGCGCTCGAGTACCAGGTTCTCGAAAACTTTCGAGGAGGATGTATCGCCGCTGCTGCTGAAAGATTTGTCTCGCGCGAGGCAGAAAAACTGGGAGCGGGAGTTGGGGGCTGCGTGGGTGTGGTCCAGTTAGTGTTGGCAGGCGAAAGCGCCCGCCCCACATGCCTGCCAACTGCTTTCGCCTGTAAACCTCCCAGTCGCTGCTATCAGCGCTCCAGATAGTGCACCTCCGGCATCGCCCGCAGGCGTTCCGCCGCGCTCTCCGCGGTGAGATCGCGCTGCGGCAAGCCCAGCAGTTCGAAGCCCACCATGAATTTCCGAATGGTCGCCGAGCGCAGCAGCGGCGGAAAGAAGTGCGCGTGGAAATGCCACTCCGGATGTGCCGCGCCATCGCTGGGCCGTTGGTGTAAACCCATCGAGTAAGGGAACGGCGCTTCGAAGACATTGTCATAACGCGTCGTGATGCGTTTCAGAATATCGGCGAGATCGTGGCGCTCGCGTTCGTCAAGCTCGTCGATGCCGGCCAGGTGACGCCGGCTGATGACCATCGCCTCGAACGGCCACACCGCCCAAAATGGGACCAGCGCGGCGAACGACTCATTCTGGCAAACGAGGCGCTCGCCGGATTTCTGCTCGAGCGCCAGGTAATCGCACAGCAGGCACGATCCGCGACTGGCGCGCCAAGCCGTTTGCTCGCGCTGTTCGGCGGCGGATTCGCCAGGGATGCTGCTGCTGGCCCAGATCTGGCAATGCGGGTGCGGATTGCTGGCCCCCATCATCTCGCCGCGGTTCTCGAAGATTTGCACGTGGCGGATGTTCGGCAACCGCGCCAGTTCGGTGTTTTGCGCGATCCAGACATCCACCACCAGCGCCAGATCCGCCATGCTCATGCGCGCCACGGTAAGATCGTGACGCGGCGAAAAGCAGGCCACGCGGCAGACCCCAGGCACTCCTTCGGCAATGAGCAGACCGCCGCGGTCGACCTTGTCGGCGGGCGTCGCGGGCAGCAGCGCGGCGAAATCGTTGTCGAATACAAATGTGCTGGTGTAAGCCGGATTGCGCACGCCGCCCGCACGCGCGTTTCCGGGACAGAGATAGCAGTGTGGATCATACTCCGGCTGCGCCCCCCGCGCGGGCCGCTCGACCTGCCCCTGCCAGGGCCGCTGAGTGCGGTGCGGCGAGACCAGCACCCACGATCCATTCAGCGCGTTGAAGCGGCGGTGCGGGTGCTGTGTGAGGTCCAGCATTCCCCTCATGATACGATAGTGAATTGTCAGGTCTCGGGCTCCGTGCGACAGGCGGCCGCAAACCCCGCCAGGTCCGGAAGGAAGCAACGGTAGTGGTTTAACCTGTGTGCCGCGGATCACCCGGGGCCTGGCATTCGCCCACCCATGTACCAGGTCATCGCCCGAAAATACCGGCCCCAATCGTTCGCCGACGTGGTCAACCAGGAGCACGTCAAGACCACGCTCGAGAACGCCATCGCGCAGAACCGCATCGCGCACGGCTACATCTTTTCTGGGCAGCGCGGGACCGGCAAGACCACCGTCGCGCGCATCCTGGCGCGCTGTCTGAACTGCATCAACGGCCCGACGAACAAGCCCTGCGGCGTATGCGCGAGCTGTCTGGAAATCACCGCCGGCGGATCTCCGGACGTGATCGAAATCGACGCGGCTTCCAATCGCGGCATCAACGAAATGCGCGAGCTGCGCGAGAACGTGCGCTACCAGCCGGTGCGCGACCGCTACAAGGTCTTCATCGTCGACGAAGCCCACCAGATCACCAACGAAGCCTTCAACGCGCTGCTGAAGACCATTGAAGAGCCGCCGGCCTGGGTGGTGTTCGTGCTGTGTACCACCGAGGCGCACAAGATACCGGCCACCATCGCTTCCCGTTGCCAGCACTTCAGTTTTCGCTCCGTCGATTTCGAAGAGCTGGTCGCGCGGATGGCGTGGATCTGCGAGCAGGAAGGCATACACGCCGATGCCGAAGCGCTGTCGGTGCTCGCGCAGGCCGGCGAAGGCAGCGTGCGCGATTCGCTCTCGGCGCTCGATCAGGCCATCGCCTGTTGCGGGGAAACGTTGGTGGCCGCCGAAGTACGCGCGCTGCTCGGCGCGTTTTCGCTCGATGCGCTCGCACAGGTGAGCCAGGCGCTCGCTGACGGCGCGTCCGCGAGCATGCTCGAAGTGGTCAACGAGCTGGAGCGCAACGGCCAAAACCTACAGCACTTCAGCCGCGAACTGGCGCGCTATTTCCGCAACCTGTTGGTGGCACGGATCGCGGGCGGCGATACGCGGCTCATCGCGGCATCATCGGCAGAGCGCCAGAAGTTTGCGCAGATCGCCGCCCAGTTCTCGGAAGAGGATTTGACACGCTACCTGCAGCTCTCGCTCGACATATTCCGCGACCTGCAGTTCTCGCTGCAGCCGCGCTTCCACCTGGAGATTGGTTTGCTGCGCATGGTGCAGGCGGGGCGACTGGTGCCCATCGAGGAAGCCTTGGCTGCGATCGGGGCTGAGCGGGCGAGCGGGCGAGCGGGCGAGCGGGCGAAAACGGCACCCTCGGCGCCAGCACCCAGAACCCACAACCCAGCACCCTCCGCCCCGGCACCCTCCGCGCCAGCCCCCAGTCCCCAGCCCCCAGCCCCTAGCCCCTCTTCCTGGCGCGAGCGGCTCCACGCTTCCCTGATGCAATTGGGCATGGCGTTTACCGCCGATGCCGTCGAGCACTCTGAAATTGTCGAAGCCAGTGGCGAGCTTCAATTCACGACGCCAAAAGAGTTCTCCGTAGGGATGAAAGAGGCGGATATTATCCAGGCGGTGCGACAGATCGCCGGCAAACCGCTTAAGATCAAGATTACGATTGGAGACGCCGCCGCACAGGAGAAGCTCGCAGCCGCGCCCGCGGCGCAGGAAGACGATCTCGCGCGCCGCGCGCTCGCCCATCCTGAAGTGCAGCGCTTCCGGGATCTGTTCGGCGGAGAGGTCCGCACGATTCGCAATCTAAAGGAGTAGCAACGTGAAATTACCAGGCAACATGCAGGCGATGATGAAGCAGGCGCAGCAGATGCAGGAGCGCATGCAGGAAGAAATCTCCCAGATCCGCGTGGAGGCTTCCGCTGGCGGCGGCATGGTCACGGTCAAGATGGACGGGCACAAGAACGTGCTCGGCGTCAAAATCGATCCGGAGGTCGCGGGCGATGTGGAGATGCTGCAGGATATGGTCCTGGCCGCCTGCAACGAGGCCGCCAAAAAGGTCGACCTGGAGACGCAGCAGAAGACCCAGCAGATGTTGGGCGGAATGCTGCCGCCGGGCATGTTCTGATCCATGCCGGATTTCGCGGAGCCGCTGGCGCGGCTGATCAACGAATTCAAACGCCTGCCGGGCATCGGCCAGAAGTCGGCGCAGCGGCTGGCGTTCCATGTCATGCGCGCCTCGCGCGAAGACGCCGAGCACCTTTCGCAGGCGCTGCTGGATGTAAAGGACAAGCTGGGCTTTTGCCGCGTATGCAATAACATCAGCGAGAGCGAGCTGTGCCTGTTCTGCCGCGATCCTAACCGCGATCCGAAGCTGCTCTGCGTGGTGGAGGAGGCCCACAACATTCTGGGCATCGAGACCACGCGCCAGTTCGCCGGCCTATACCACGTGCTGCACGGGGCGCTGTCGCCGCTGAAGGGCATCGGGCCGGAGCAGCTCAAGATCAAGAGCCTGGTGGAACGCATCGGCGCGGGCCAGATCGAGGAGATCATCGTGGCCACCAATCCCACGGTCGAAGGCGAAGCTACCGCCGTCTATCTTTCGAAGCTGCTGAAGCCGCTGGGCGTGAAGGTGAGCCGCATCGCCATGGGGATACCGGTGGGTAGCGACATCGAGTTCGCCGACGAAGTTACCATGTGGAAGGCCATGGAAGGCCGGCGGGAGATGTAGCGATTAAGGTTGACTGGCCACGGTCTGCAGGCCAGGCGCGGCAGTGGCACTCTGGGTCTCCGCCTGGAAATTAAGGACGTAGCGCTTCAGCCCCACCTGGGTCCAGCTCATGCCGTACGACTTGGCTTCATCGAGCGCTTGCCGATTGCCCCAGTGATCGTGAGCGATCCGGTAGCAGGCGACCACCGTCCCGGTGCGGTCCGCCCCGCGCCGGCAGTGCACGAACACAGGCCCGTCGGAACTCGCATCGAAAAGTGAGAGGACTTTCGAAATCTTCTCGTCCGGCGGCGCCACGACACCGTGCATCGGCACGTTGATATAACGCATGCCGGCCGCTTCCACGGCCCGCTGTTCCGCCTGGGCGGAATGCTCGTCCTCGAGACGCAGGTCGACGATGGTCTTTACCCCCAGCTTGGCCAAGCTGTTCCAGCCTTCAGCCGTGGGTTGACCGCCGCGGTAGATGTTTTGGTTTACCTGATGGAAATTGGGAACGCCTGGAGCCGTCGTATCCGCGGCCCACACCAGCATAGGCACCAAGGCCGGAACCAGGACAGATAACTGCCGTAAAACGCGCATTTGTGGTACAGAATCCCCGAATTTAGGACGGATCGCGCCGGCAGATGGTTTCAGGACGGCTCGTGCGCCCTGGGGTCAGTTTCGTAACGAGCCGCACAGACCCAAGTTATACCAGCAGGCTGCGCAGCCGCCGGGCACTTTCCGGTTTGCGTAACTTGCGTAGCGCCTTGAGCTCGATCTGGCGCACGCGTTCCCGCGTGACCGCCAGCCCTGCGCCGATCTCCTCCAGCGTGTGTTCCCGCCCGCAACCCAGACCGAAGCGCAACCGGAGCACCTGTTCTTCCCTCGGAACGAGCGTCCTCAGGAAGCTCGCGGTCTCCTGATGCACCTCCGCGGCAAGCAGGGAATCAGCCGGAGAGTTTCCCTGGCGATCTGCAATCAGCTCGCCGAGCGTGGACGCCTCGTCTGTCCCCACCGGCGTGTCTAGTGAGATAGGCTCCCGCGAAATGGTTTTCAGTTTGCAAACCTTCTCGCCGGTAGTCTTCATGCGGGTGGCAATCTCCGCATCCGTGGGAGCCCGGCCCAACTCCCGCTCCAGTTGCCGCGACGCCCGGAAGAACTTGTTGAGTTGATCGTTCATGTGCACCGGAATCCGTATGGTCCGGGATTGTTCGCCGAGCGAACGCGACACGGCTTGCATGATCCACCAAGTGGCGTATGTGGAGAACTTGTATCCGCGGCGGTAATCGAACTTGTCGGCCGCCCGCATCAAGCCCAGGTTGCCTTCCTGAACCAGGTCGAGCAGGTGTAGCCCGCGATTCATATATCTCTTGGCCACCGAGACCACCAGGCGTAGGTTCGCCTTCACCAGGTCGGCCTTGGCTTGTTGCGCTTCTCGCTCGCCCTGGCGGATCCGGCTCAGCGTGGCGTTCAACTCGGCGTGCGTAGCCCCGGCGGCGCTCTCGCATTTCCGAATCTCACTGCGCAGCACGCGCGCGCGAACCTGCGCCTCTCGTCCGGGCGCGGCCTCCGCTCGCGTTAAATCGCGCTGGAGCCGATCCAATTCGGATGCTCGCCGCTCCAGTTCGTTAGTGAACTCGCTCCACTGGCAGGCGCGAAACGGAATCTGGCGGATGGCCTGCGCCGCCGCCACTCTCGCCCGCTTCAGCTTGCTCAATAGCCGGCGGCGTAGTCCCCGGTTGTCGGCAGGCGCCGCGGCCAGCCACTCTTCGTTGCGCCGCACTTTGGCGTACTCGCGCTTCACCTCGGCAAAGCGATTGGCGATCTCGGCCCGGCGGTCGCGATCCTCCGCGCTCTCCTCCTCAACGTCGCTTCGCTCGATCAGATCGTCCAGGGCCAGACCCCCGTTCGCGATCTGTGCAATCACTTCCACTACGGTGCATTGCACCAGCGGGGAGCGGCTGATGGCCCGCCCGCGCCGCAACTTGCCGCGTTCCATCCGGCGAGCCA
>JBEKUO010000307.1:0-8443 GCA_049514955.1 Bryobacteraceae bacterium
GTAATGCACCGAAGGTCGGCGACCAGGGTTGCGGCCTGGCGCTCATCAATGCCTTCCGGCTGGTAGGAACTGTACCAATTGGGAATATCGGTGTCGAGCGGCAAATGGGAGGTGGCGCCGACGCTTTCCACGCCGGGCAAGGCGGCCAGTTGCGCCTCCCAGTCGGGTATTGCATTGCCGGGAATTCCGCTGGAGATCTGAAATGCGAGCAGGTGGCGCGGTTCGAAACCCGGGCGCACCTGCTCAATCCTGGAGAGCGTACGCGCAGTGAGAGCGGCGCCAGTGACGAGCACGAAACCCAACGTAATCTCGCCGACGATGAGGGCTGCTCCGGTGCGCCTGTGAAGGCGGCCCAGCACGCCGCGTCCCCCTGTGCGCAGAGTCGCCATGAAATCCAGACGAAAGCTGTCGATGGCGGGTACGAATCCGAAGAGCAGGGCGGCGGCCAGCGAGCTGGCGGCGGCGAACGCCAGCGCCGGCCAGTTCAGACCCGCGTCTGCGATGCGTGCCAGACGCTCGGGGCGAATCGCAAGCAGTCCACGAAAAAACGCCGAGCCCACGGCAATGCCGGCCGCGCCGCCCATCAAACAGAGCACACCGCCTTCGGCGAACAATTGGCGCGCGATCCGGCCGCGCGAAGCGCCCAAGCTGAGGCGCAGGGCCATCTCTTTGCGGCGGTCGCTGGCGCGCGCCAGCAACAAGCTCGCGACGTTCACACAGCAAATCGACAGAACAAAGGCCGAACCGGCAAACAGGGCCGCCAGCGCAGGTTGTACGTCGCGCACGGCATCGGCTTGCATGCCTGCGAGCGTGAACCGGAGATTTTCGGTGGTGTATTCGGTATACGCGCCGCCGATTTCCGTCGCCACTCGGTCGAGATCGCGCTGCGCTTCCGCCATCGAAACGCCGGGCTTCAGACGGGCGACGAGGCGGATGTAATACTGCGTGCGGTCTGCATAGATGCCGTTTTCAAATGTATCGAAGACCTGGACGTCGGCTGGAACGTTGGAGTCAGGCGCGAAGTGAAGCTGGAAATCGGGCGGCAGGACGCCTACGAGCGTATCCTCCCAATCCATGGGCAAGCTTCTGCCGAGCAACCTGTCGTCACCGGCGAATCGGCGCCGGAAGATGCCGTCCGTGAGCATGATCGCGGATCCGCCACTGTCCAGCTTTGTGAAGGTGCGCCCGTGGGCCGCGCGCACGCCCAGAACGTCGAAAAAGTTGGCGGTCACCCGGGCGCATTTTACCTGCTCGGGGTTGTCGCCGGTGAAGGTGCGCGTGATGGTCCAAATCCCCGCCACGCCCGCCAACGATCGGTTGCGGCGCTCGATCTCGCCCAGAATTGTGCCGGATACCGGAGCGCGCGCGTGCCCGGCGGTCCGGAAACTGCTCCAGATAAGCGCTAGTTGTTCGGGGCGATTATAGGGCAGCGGGTGCAGCAGGACCCCGTAGAACACGCTGAAGACCGCGGTGTTAACGCCGATTCCCAGGGCCAGCGTGATCAGCGCGATCACGGTGAACGACGGACGCCGGCGCAGCCCGCGCAAGGCGTAGCGCGTGTCCTGGAGGAACGCTTCGAGGCCGGATCCCACCAGGCCGTCCCGCACGTTTTCTTTGACCTGTTCGAAACCCTCGAACTCCAGCCGCGCGGCGCGGCGCGCCTCGGCTGGGGGCATGCCGCGTGCGGCGAACCGATCGACGATCATCTCAAAACTCGATCGAAGTTCTTCGTCCAGATCGTCTTCCAGGCGGCGGCGCCGGAAGAGGTAGTCGAACAGGTGAGTGAAGCGGCGGAACATGATATGGTCGCCTATCCTTCCGATTCCAGCATCCAGTTCATGGCCGAAGTCATGCGGCGCCAGTTGCGCTTCTCTTCGGCAAGCTGCGCGCGGCCCATGCGGGTGAGCTTGTAGTAGCGCGCACGGCGGTTGTTTTCCGAGGGCGCCCATTCGCCTTCGACCCATCCTTTCTGTTCCAGACGTCGGAGCGCGGGAAACAACGACCCGGGCTTAACCACGAACGCACCGCGGGTTACCTGGTGAATGCGATCAGCGATGCCGACGCCATGCATGGGCGCGAGTTCCAGCGCCCGCAGGACGAGGAGATCCAGGGTTCCCTGTAGGATATCCATAGCTGATTGCAAAATACTACCACACTTGTCAATGTTTTTCTATAGAATGTCTTTAGAGGTCGGCACGCGCGGCGCTACAAGTGTGCTGCTGGCCCAGCGGCGACAGAATTCCGCACAGCCTCTTGTTCGGGACGCGGCTCACCATCCCTTAACGATGCTCGGAACCCGGCCATCTGCCGCACTCTAATTGGCCGGGCCGAAGACGGATCGCCGCGCCGCCCGCTCACCTGCGCGCCCTCATCTCGTGGGCCTGATGACATGGGCGTTGATCGCCGTTTCCGGACAGCCTAGCCGGTTTGAAAGAAGCGGCACACATCACCTCAGCTTCTTCCGCCGGCGGGTCAGATCCCGCAGCTAGGTATCTCCCCCGAAGAAATGGCCGAAGTCGTCACCATCCGCGGTGAGCGCTCCTTCACCACCTCCGTCAACGACATCGAGCACATGGAGTTGCAATCACTCCCCGGACTCTCTATCATCAAGGTCTTCTTCCATGCCGGCGCCAAGGTCGATGCCGCCGTCGCGCAACTGACCGCCGCATCCCAAGCCGTGCTGCACTCCCTGCCCACTGGCATGACGCACCCCGCCATCCTCCCGCTATAACGCCTCCAGCGTTCCCATCCTGCGGATGAGCATATCGAGAGACATGATGAGCGAGTCGTCGCTCTACGATTACGGTTACAACTTCATCCGCACCCAGATGACCACCGTGCAAGGCGCCAGCTTCCCCTTGCCTTATGGCGGCCGGCCCCGCCAGATCATGGTGGATGTCGACCTGAAATCGCTCTACGCGCAAGGCCTCTCGGCAAACCCAAACGCATTCGTTTAGGGCCACTTCTGCGCGCCGTGAAGGATACGGTCGATTTCGACAACTTCTTCGCCGACCCGATAGACGGCCAGAAAGGGAAGGCCGGTGAACACCCACTCGCGGGTACCTGGCTTGCGGCCCGGCCGGCCACGGCGTGGAAACTGCGTGAGAGTGCTCACGCTTTCATAGAATCGAAGCGCAACACGGCTGGCGGCCCTCCGGGCCGTCATGCAGTTCCGTGTAATTGCAAATATTTGTGAGGTCGCGGGCGGCCGGTTCCGTCCATCGAATACGCATCAGCCGCGATACCGGCTGTGGATCAGCTTGCCGATGTCTTCATGGTCGACAAGTTCGCCACGGTCGGCGGCAGCAACGCCTTTATCGACTTCCCCGAGAAACCACTTGTCGTATTCCACGAAGCGCTCGATAGCCTCTTGCACAAGCGTGCCCGTGTCACTACCGTGGTCGGCCGCCAGCCGGATAAGCTTGGCTTGCAGGTCGGGGTTAAGATTCACTTCCATGCCCTCAAGGGTAAGGACAGAGGCGGTCTGTGTCAAGCGCGGGTCGCGTTGCTGCTTTGACTTCCGATCATAGATAATGGCAAATACAATGCAGGTGCACGCGTCTGGACCATCCGCCAGCAGCGCTTTTCGATTGGGATGATGCCAACCGTCGCCACCTTGCTCGCCATGCGTCTCGCCTCAAGAAGCCGAGCAGTCCTATCGCAATGATCCCCTCATCGTCGAAGAGCGATTCATCGATGGAGAACTCCGTTACCTCGCCTTGGGCGAAACCGGCGCCGGCCGCCGCCTCGCTTTCGTCTTTACCGTTCGCGGCGCCCGCGTGCGATTCGTCACTGCCTACCCTATGACTCCAGAACAGCAGGAAAGCTACGAGGAGGGCTAATTCCATGAGCCACCAACCGATTCCCAAATCTGCCAGCGAGGAAGACGAAGCTTCGTGGTGGGATGCACACCCCGAAGTCCTCGCCGAGCGATTCCAGACAGCCAGACAACAGGGAAAGGCGCGGCGCCTGAGCCAAACTACCCTGCCCGGAGCGTCTGAAACCGTCACCATACGCATTCCGCCGGAGGAACTGGCGCGCGCGCGCACGCTGGCCGCCAAGCGCGGGCTCCGCTATCAAACGTACCTCAAGATGCTCTTGCATGAAGCCTTGGACGCCGAAGAAAAGAAGCTCGCGAGTTGATTCCGCCGTTCATCCTGACCATCGCCAGCGCGCTCCTCGACCCCAGCCCCGTGAGGCAAGCGAAGCTCGCGCCTTCCCAACCCAAATCGGATTAAAATATCAGAAAGAGCTTCTCCCGGCGATTGCCCCATGTGGATTGTCCGCCTCGCGCTTCGGCGCCCCTACACCTTCGTCGTCATGTCTATGGTGATCGTCATTCTGGGCATCCTGGCGATCTTCCGCATGCCCACCGACATCTTCCCGGAAATCAATATTCCCGTAGTCAGCGTCATCTGGTCCTACGGCGGCATCTCCCCCGAAGAAATGGCGGAAGTGGTCACCATCCGCTGCGAGCGCTCCTTCACCACCTCCGTCAACGACATCGAGCACATGGAGTCGCAATCACTCCCCGGACTCTCCATCATCAAGATATTCTTCCATCCCAACGCCAAAGTCGAAGCCGCCGTCGCGCAACTGGCCGCCGCCTCCCAAGCCGTGCTGCACTCGCTGCCCACCGGCATGACGCCGCCCTCCATCCTGCGCTATAACGCCTCCAGCGTTCCCATCCTGCAGATGAGCATCTCGAGCGACACCATGAGCGAGTCGTCGCTCTACGATTACGGCTACAACTTCATCCGCACCCAGATGGCGACCGTGCAAGGCGCCAGTTTTCCCCTGCCCTATGGCGGACGCCCCCGCCAGATCATGGTGGATATCGACTTGAAGTCGCTCTACGCGCAAGGGCTCTCCGCCAACGACGTGGTCAACGCCGTCAACGCGCAAAGCCTCATCATCCCCTCCGGCATCGCCAAAATCGGCCCCAACGAATTCGTCGTGCGCCTCAACAGCCTGCCGCCCTCGGCCGAAGCCTTCAACAGTCTTCCCATCAAGCAGACCAACGGCACCACCGTCTACATACGCGATGTGGGCCACGTGCGCGACGGCTACGCCATCCAATCGAACATCGTGCGCTATAACGGCAACCGCGCCACGCTGTTGACGGTGCTGAAGAACGGTGGCTCCTCAACCCTTAGCATTGTCGCCAAGATCAAGGAGATTCTGCCGCGCATCCGCTCCACTCTGCCTGCCGGCCTGAATCTCAAACTGTTGTTCGATCAATCCATCTTCGTCCGCGCAGCCATCAACGGCGTGCTCAAAGAGGCCACCATCGCCGCCCTCCTCACCGCGCTCATGATCCTGCTGTTCCTGGGAAGCTGGCGAAGCACCATCATCGTCTGCATCTCGATCCCGCTTTCCATTCTCACGTCGCTCGCCGTAATGAACCTGCTGGGCGAAACCATCAACGTCATGACGCTGGGAGGCCTGGCATTGGCGGTAGGCATCCTGGTGGACGACGCTACCGTCGAAATCGAGAACATCCATCGCAACATGGGGCAGCGCAAGCCCATCATCAAAGCCATTCTGGATGGCGCGAGCCAGATCGCCGTCCCCGCCTTCGTCTCCACACTGTGCATTTGCATCGTGTTCGTCCCGGTCATTTTCTTGAGCGGCGCCGCCCGCTACTTGTTCACGCCCCTGGCGCTGGCGGTAGTGCTCGCCATCATGGCGTCATACATCCTCTCGCGCACCCTCGTCCCCACCATGGTCAAGTATCTGCTGCGCGGCGAAGCCAGCCGCTATCAGAATGAGTCCGGCGAAATGGAACATGCGGGGCACGGGTTTTTCGCCGGCATCCATCACGGCTTTCAGACGCGCTTCGAGCGCATGCGCAACGCTTACCGCCGCCTGCTGGGCTCCGCCCTGGCGCATCGCAAGCTGGTGGCCGCGTGCTTCGGGTTGATCGTGGCCGCCTGCGCCGCACTGATCCCGTTCATCGGTACGGATTTCTTCCCCCAGGTGGATGCCGGCCAAATCCGCCTGCACGTGCGCGCGCCGGCAGGTACCCGCGTGGAAGAGACCGAGGCGTATTTCAAGCAGGTTGAGGACACCATCCGCCAGGTCGTCCCGCCTGCGGAGCTATCGGATATTCTCGATAATATCGGCTTACCCTACAGCGGCTACAACATTGCCTTGAGCGATACCGCCACCATCGGCTCGTTCGACGGCGAAGTGCTCATTTCGCTGAAGCCGGACCACGCATCCACCTGGAATTACATCCGCGATCTGCGTCATCGCCTGAATCGCCAATTCCCCGATCTGACCTTCTTCTTCCAGCCGGCCGATATCGTGGGCCAGATCCTCAATTTCGGACTGCCCGCGCCCATCGACGTGCAGGTGATCGGGCCGCTGGGCAACGCGCCGGCCAACTATGTGCTGGCCCAGCAGATTTCCGCGCGGCTCGCACGCATACCGGGCGCAGTGGACGTGCACCTGCACCAGGTCGTCGACGCACCCGAGCTGCGCTTCAATGTGGACCGCACCCGCGCCGATCAGTTGGGCCTCACCCAGCAGGACGTGGCCAACAGCCTGCTCATCTCTCTGAGCGGCAACTTGCAACTCGCGCCAAACTACTGGATCAATCCGCAAAACGGCGTGGACTATCCCATCATCGTGCAGGCGCCCGAATACCGCATGGCCTCTACCGCCGACTTGTTGGGCACGCCCGTGCATGCCGGCGGCGCGCACGCCGCCAACCAATTGCTCACCAACGTGGCGCGCCTCGATCGCGGCTCGACGGCTTCCGTCGTCAATCACTACAACGTGCAGCCGCTCTACGATGTCTACGCCAACGTGCAGGATCGCGATCTCGGCAGCGTGGCCGCCGAAGTGCATCGCGTGTTGGACGATTTCCGCGCCAAGCTGCCGAAGGGCAGCTTTTTCGAGACTCGCGGCCAGGTCGAGACCATGCGCACTTCGTTCATTGGCCTGGGCGTTGGGCTGGTGTTTGCGGTCGTGCTGGTGTATTTCGTTCTGGTGGTCAACTTCCAATCCTGGCTCGATCCGTTCATCATTCTGATGGCCTTGCCCGGCGCGTTGTCGGGAATCTTGCTGATGCTCTTCGTCACCCAGACGACGATCAATGTCCCATCGCTGATGGGCGCTATTATGAGCATCGGTGTGGCCACTGCGAACAGCATTCTGCTCGTAAACTTCGCTAACGACGTGCGCGCCACCGGCGCCGACTCCATCACCGCCGCGCTGGAGGCCGGCTATACGCGCCTGCGCCCCGTGATTATGACTGCGCTGGCCATGGTCGTAGGCATGCTTCCGATGGCGCTGGGCATCGGTGAAGGCGGTGAGCAGAACGCCCCGCTGGGCCGCGCCGTAATCGGTGGCCTGCTCCTCGCAACGGTGGCCACGCTCTTTTTCGTACCAGTTGTCTACAGCGTCCTCCGGCGCAATCCGCCAACCTATCTAGAACACGAAGCGGAAGTGGAGGCATATGATCGCTGAGTGGCGCAGGCACTCCTGCCTGCCGCGCTGGCACTCTTGCCAGCGCAGGCGAGGTCTGCTCGCCCGGTTCCCCCGCCGCGTCCTGCCGGCCCCGATCGAGGAAGCACATGATCGCTGATCCGGTGCCCCAAACTGCCGCCCGCCCCAAACCGCGCACTGGCCGCCGCGGCCTGCTCGTGTTTTTCGCACTGATCGGCGTGCTGGTGGCCGCGGCGGTCGTCGGAGGCATCCTGCCCCGCCTCACTCGTCAGAAGGCACTACTGGCTGCCGCGGAAACTCAAACGGAGCAGCGTCCCATTGTGGAAGTTGCCACCGCCCGCCCGGCGCCCGCGCGCTCCACGCTCGATCTACCAGGCGACATGCAGGCGCTCGTCGATTCGCCGGTCTTCGCCCGCGTGGATGGCTATCTCCGCACGCGTCTGGTCGACTACGGCGATCGCGTCAAGGCCGGCCAGCTTCTGGCGGAAATCGATACGCCCGAGCTCGACCAGCAGATCCGCCAGGCGCGCGCCGCCGTTTCGCAGTCGCAGTCCGCTCTCAATGAGATGAAGGCCGACCTGGACCTTTCCAAGGCAAATCAGAACATGGCGCGCCTCACCGTCGAGCGCTGGCGGCGATTGGCCAAAGGCGGCGTGGTGGCCCGTCAGGAAGCCGATCAGAAAGAGGCCGACTTCGCCGTGACCGAAGCGCAAGTCGCCAGAGCCCAGGCCAGCATCGCCACCACCCAGGAGACTGTCCGCGCCAACGAGGCCAATCTGCATCGCCTGGACGAGATGAAAGCGTTTGCTCGTATCACCGCGCCGTTCACTGGTGTGATCACCGCGCGTAACGTGGATATCGGCACGCTCATCAACTCCGGCAATGGCGGGACAGCCCGCGAGCTCTTCCACATCGCGCAAATTCAGGTCTTGCGCATTTTCGTCAACGTGCCGCAGACCAATGTCGCATCGATGCACCCCGGCGAAAC
>JBEKUO010000308.1:0-8416 GCA_049514955.1 Bryobacteraceae bacterium
GTGGACAAGTTCGAGTACCGCCGCGGATACAAGTTCTCGACCTACGCTACCTGGTGGGTGCGGCAGGCCATCACCCGCGCCATTGCGGACCAGGCGCGCACCATACGCATTCCGGTGCACATGATCGAGACCATTAATAAGCTGATCCGGACGTCGCGGCAGTTGATTCAGGAATTGGGGCGCGAGCCCACCAACGAGGAACTGGCGGTGCGCATGGAACTGCCGGTCTCCAAGGTACGCAAAGTAATGCGTGTGGCGCAGGAGCCCATTTCGCTCGAGACCCCCATCGGCGAAGAGGACGAGTCGCACCTGGGGGATTTTCTAGTCGACCAGGCAGGAGTCTCGCCTTCCGACGCCGTAATCAATCTGAACCTGCGCGAGCAGACCGCGCAAGTGCTCAAGACCCTGACGCCGCGCGAAGAGAAGATCATCAAGATGCGTTTCGGCCTGGAGGATGGCAGCGAGCACACCCTGGAAGAGGTCGGCCAGAACTTCGCGGTGACGCGAGAGAGAATCCGGCAGATCGAGGCCAAGGCGCTGCGCAAGCTGCGGCATCCGAGCCGCAGCCACCGTTTGCGCGCGTTTCTGGAAAACGGAATCGGCAGCGCGTAAGATGAGGCACGTGGCGCACGCTTTAGCGACGCTTTAGCGTGCTGCGGCGAGCTTCAACTCGCCGAATTTCGACAACCGCATCGGCACGTCACAGACATTGGGCGCTTTCGCCTGCCTCTGGCATTAGGCCTCACAAATCTGGGTTCCAGATATCCGCCATCTCCAGCACAAAGCTCTCAACGGGAGCGTCACCCCGCACGCGTTTCGGACCATCCAGCCGCTCCGTCGTTTGACCCGGGCGGTAGATGTAAACCGTGCGTGTCGTGGGATCGATCAGCCAGCCCAGCTTAGCGCCGTTGTCGATCCATTCCCGCATCTTGGATTGCAGCTTCTTCAGCCGGTCTGACGGAGAACGCAGTTCCACCACGAAATCCGGACACAGCGGCGGGAATTTCTTCTTTTGCTCCGGCGTCAGCGTGGCCAGGCGCGACCGCAGGACCCAGGAAGCGTCCGGAGAGAGTGCCGCGCCATTAGGAAGCATGTACTCGGCATTAGAATCGAACGCCCTTCCACGATCGTCGCGCTTGGCCCACACCTGCAGTTGAGCCGACAAATCCATGTTTCGGTTGGAGGTCTCGAATCCGGTAGGCGGCATAATGACGATCTCTCCCTCCGCCGTCCGCTCGATCCGAAGGTCCGGGTTAGCCATGCAAAAGCGAAAGAACTTCTCATCGCTCATCTTCCGCGCCGGCTGTATGACGAGGCGCGAATCGGTCCTGATGTCGTTCAGTACGACTTGCATTGGGTTCATGATATACGATTGTCTTAGCACGGGAGGCATCATGGAACGAAGAACCTTTTTGCTCGGCGCCAGTCTGGCGCTTGGCGCGCGCGCGGCAAACGACGCAGTCGGCATCGGGGTGATCGGCATCGGCGGCCGAGGCCGCGATCACCTCCGCTACTACAGCAAGCTGCCGGATGCGCGCGTGGTAGCGATCTGCGACGTAAACCAGGCGCAGACCGAGCGGGGCGCCCAAATGATCGAAAATCTCGGCGGGAGCAAGCCGCAGGTTTACCAGGACCTGCGGAAGATGTTCGAGGACAAGAACGTGGAGGCCGTGTCGATCGCCACGCCCAACCACTGGCACGCGCTGGCCACCATCTGGGCCTGCCAGGCAGGCAAGGATGTCTATTGCGAGAAACCGGCCAGCTACAACATGTTCGAAGGCCGGCAGATGGTAGCGGCGGCGCGCCGGCACAACCGCATCGTGCAGATCGGGATGCAGAGCCGAAGCTTGGCCCACAAGCGGCGCGCGATGGAACTGCTGCAAAATGGCGCGATCGGCAAAGTCTATATGGCCCGAGGGATCTGCTTCAAGCGCCGGCCGTCGATCGGCCACACGCCCGTGGAACCGGTTCCGCCGGGGCTCGATTGGGATCTGTTTCTGGGGCCTGCGCCGATGCGCGAGTATACGAAGAATCGCTACCAATACAACTGGCACTGGTTCTGGGATACGGGAAACGGCGACATCGGCAACCAAGGCATACATGAGATGGATGTCGCGCGCTGGGGTCTGGGGCGCGGCTTGCCGAAAGGCGTGGTCTCGACTGGCGGGAAGTACGTATACGAAGACGATCAGGAAACTCCCAACACCCAGATCGCCACTTTCGATTACGGAGATGCGGAACTTGTCTTCGAGGTGCGCGGCCTGAACACCGGTGGCGAGCCGGAAATACAGGCCTCGGGACCGAACTTCATCGGCGTCACGTTTTTCGGCAGCAACGGATTCATGCCGGTGGATGAGCACGGCTTTCAGATCTTCCTGGGCGACAAGCGGGAGCCGGGCGAGTCGATGAAGCATGCGGAGAAAGGCATGGACGATACGACCGCCCACATGGCGAATTTCCTGAAAGCGGTGAAGAGCCGAAACGCCGCGGATCTGACGGCGGATGTCGAAGTGGGCGCGACTTCAGCCGCGTTGGTCCATATGGCGAACATCAGCTATCGCCTGGGACGCGAGGTGAAATTCGATTCCGCGACCGGCAGCTTCTTGGGAATCGAGCCGAATGCCATGCGCACCCGGCCGGCGTATCGAAAGCCATACGTGGTGCCTGAGATCGGCTGAGCCGGCCGTGGCGCAGGCACTCCTGCCTGCCGCGCTGGCACTCTTGCCAGCGCAGACGGGCTTTGCTCGGCTCGCCTAAGGCGAGCTTTGCTCGCCTGGACGGCGAATTGAAGTTCGCCGCAGCACGCTGAAGCGTGCGCCACGGGTGTCGGTACAGCGGTTGTCGTCTATGCGGTTGCGCGCCAGCGACACACCCGGCGCGGCGGCTACACACAAACCCTCGATGGCGAAGCCGGAAATCTCGTTGTGCTCGATGCGGTTGCCTAACGTCTCGGCCGGACGGGCGGCGCCGCCCGCGAGATAAATGCCGCTGTGCAACAAGCCCGGCTGGTCCGCGGCGTAGTTGCAGCGCGGCTGGGTCATGTCGCCAGTGCATCGGTTGCGGTTCAGGCCTAGCAGGCGATTGCCAGACACGACGTGCCGCGAGCCTATCAGAAAGATACCACCATACCCCGCGCCGTCGATGAGATTCCCGGCGATCGTCACGTTTACCGGCTGCATGTCGGGATTGGAATTGCCGAAGACGATCCCGTACTGCGCATACGGATATGCGTCGTACGACTTACGGCTGATGCAGGAGTTGTCGCGCACTTCGCCATCGTGAAAGCCGTCGAGATCGATGCACTGGCCGTCTATATCCGTGAACTGGTTGCCCACATAGATGGACTTATCGACGTTGCCGGCGGTGTCAATCGCCACGGGCACCGCGTAACTGGCGATGTCGACCAACTCGGGCGGATAACCGATCCTGCCGCCGGTGTTGTTTTCGACTCTGATATTGGTCGCGTGGCCCACCTGGATAGCATCGCGCGCCACTTCTTCGATGGTGTTGCCGGCGATTACGCCGTTGGCGTTGCGCGGCGAGTGATAGTTGGAATGCGTCCAGATGCCGTTACCTCGCACGCGTCGTATGGTGCACTGCCGGACTTCGAAATCCCGCGTGCCTTCCTCCAGGAGAATTCCGCCGGAGGCGTTGTTATGGCGGGACTGAGACAAGGAGCCGCAATCCTCGATCCGCACGCCCTCGATCCGCACGCCGGTGGACGCACTGACCAATACCGGATAATTGGCGACTTCGGTGAACGCGAGATTTCGGATGGTGAGACGCGTGGCGCTCTCGATCAGGATGCCGTTGTTCGCGTAATAGCGGGCGAAAGGGACATCCGACGGCGGCAATCCGACGCGGGTCTGAACCGCCGTTCGGTTGCCCTGAATGCGGAAACCAGTCAAGCGCAGACCGGTGGCGCCCTTGGAGACGATTAACGCGCGCCCTTGGAAGTCCGCGGCGGCGGCGAGCGTGGAGCCTGATGGATTGCCGCGGATTTCCAGGTTGCGGGCGCCCTCGGCGACGACCAGCGGGTGGTGCAGGATCAGCGTGCCGGCGGGCAGCTCGATGATGCCGGTACGCATGGCGAAATCTGGAGCGTGCGGCGAACAGGCGGTTAGCAGCAGGGCAAAGAGAGCGAAGCGTCGCACGTGCGCGGCCTAGGCCACCTCGATATTCACTGCTGGAAAAGCCCTGCGGCCGATGTTGATGCGCAGTTCGTGCACGCCCGGACCGATGGCTGCCGGAAGGCGGAAATTGATTTCATGGCGCTGTTCCACCGGGTCGGTGCAGAACACCTGTACGTGCTCCACCGGGAGTCCGTCGATAGTCCCATGGAAAAGATCGGGCCGCGTTGTCTCTTCCATCACCAGCTTGACGCAGCCGCTGACAATGCGGGTTCCCAGCATCAGGTTCTCGCCATCCCGGCACGCGCAAAGCCGCGGCACTACCGGTCCCGAAGGCACGACGCGCATCCAAGCCGAGGTGAGGGGCTCACCCAGCCAGAAGACCTCGACCGGCACAAGGCCCGTACGCGTGCCGACGGGTATCGCGACGTTCAGTTGCACAACGCCATCCCACTCGGGCGGTCCGAGATACGAGAGCACGCCTTGGCGCCCGTCGATCGTAACCTGCATGTTGATCAGGTCGCAATCGGCCGGCAAGTTCTCGATGCGCAGCGCGGCGAACGCACGGGGCCCGGAAGCAGGCACCAGCGGATCGGCTGTCAGCGCGTTGCTGATGATCCGGATGCGCGTGGCCGGCGCGGGCGTGGGGCGCAGCGCAGTGCGCCACCCCACCGCGCGCTTGCGCCAGGTAGTCCACAGGTATTGTGTCGAGACGTTCTCCAGCGCGAAGAGCTGGAAATCGTGGCGCAGCGCGAATGCCGCTACGTCTTCGGCGGGAATCCGGACGCCATCCCAGGTCGTGTAGCGCGCGGACGTTTCGGGAAGTCCGTTGATCTGGCAGCGCAGAATGCCGCCAGGCTTCAGCAGGCGGCGCGCTTCAGTGAGGTATTCGAACACGACCTCGCGGCTGGGGATGTGCTGGAAGACCGCGTAGGAGTAAACGAAATCGAAAGACTCATCCGGAAAGATCGAGAGTCCGGATTTCCCGGTGTGATGCAGGTGCGCGTTGGGGATGTCGCGCAGCTTTTCGGCCGCCAGCCGGATCATTTCGTCGGAGACATCGGTCCCGTGGATCTCCGCAAAGTCGCCGCTCATCGGCCGCATGAGACGGCCTGGGCCGCAGCCGATTTCGAGCGCTTTCAGGTTCTTCGGGAGCGGACGGCCAGGGGGCCGCAAGTGGCGCAACTCGCCGCGCAGGCCGCGCACCACGTCGGCCGCGGTGGCGAAGAACTCCGCGTCATCCTGTTCGCGGCGGCCAAATGCGACATAGTAGTGCGGATCTTCGCGAGCCCGCTCGTTCCATTCCTGACGCATGCTGTCGAAGACATTGGAGTCGGCCATGCCTACCCGGTATTCTATCTATAATGGCGATCGTTTTCCGGCAAGTGGTGTGCCCGCCGCTCGCGGGTCTGGACGCAGTAGCGCCGGACGGCGCGGTGATCGGGATCGTCGGCGAAGACGGCTCCGGGAAGAGTTGTCTGGTGCGCCTGGCGGCCGGGCTGGTGAAGCCGGTTTCCGGCGTGGTGGAAGCGGGCGAACCGCGCCGCCTGTTGGGACCGGATGATGCGCTCGACCTCTCGCCCGTGGCGGTGCTGGCGATGGAGCACACGCTCGCGCGGCACGATGCCGTGATACGCCAGAGCACCGCGATGGCGCTCGACCGTTTGCGCCGCGCCGGAGCCACCGTGCTGCTGGTTTCGCACGAAGACGAGTTGCTGCGCCTGGTCGCCGACGAAGTCTGGTGGCTCGATCGAGGCAAGCTGGCTGGCCGCGGCGATCCCGAAGAGATGCTGCGCGCTTACGGCTGCCACATTGCGCGGCGCGTGCGGGCCTGGGGCGAATCGGTTTCGGCGCCGATAGCTCCGCGCTTGCGGCGGGGCGACGGCCGCGCGGAGGTCGCCAAGCTGGAGCTGCTGGGCGAATCGGGCCAACCGGCCGCCGTCTTGCGCAGCGGTGAACTGGCCGCAATGCGGGTAACCGTGCGTTTCCAGGCGAACGTGGCCGACCCGGTGGTGGGGCTCATGATTCGCAGCCGGGCGGGCATGAACGTCTACGGGACGAACACGGAGCTGGAAGGCTTGAGGCTGGGACCTTGCGCCGCCGGCGATGTGATCGAGCTCAGCTTCGCCTTCCGTTGCGAGCTGTGCGCGGGCGAGTACACGCTGACAGTGGCCTCACACGATCCGGACGGCGTCTGGCACGATTGGCTGGAGGACGCGGTGGCTTTCGCTGTGGCGGATAGTCGGTACACGGCGGGTGTGGCGAATTTACGGGCGACGGTGCGGCGGGTGTAGGTGGCGCGGAAGAGATGCGGCGAGCTTCGCTCGCCTGCGCCGGCAAGAGTGCCGGCGCGGCAGGCAGGAGTGCCTGCGCCACGGTGTTAGCCCTTGTTGTCCAGGATGAACGTGGGCACGATCCCGCCCACCGAAGAGAAGCCGGCATGTCCGGCTGACAGCCAACTGGAGCAGCTCAGTACCTTGCCCAGATAGGCATGCGGGTGCACATCCACCTGCATCTCTTTGAACTCGAGCTGGCCGTAAGTCACCATGGGGAAGACGGAGCGGACCGGGTCCACCTTCTCCTGCACCACATAAGGCGTGCGCATGGCTTGCTTGAGCGCACGGTCCCAGGCAGCCTCGTCCATCTCCCAACCGAAGAAGCTGTGCTGGTCGCTGTAGTCGTCATTCGGCTTGAGGACCAGCTTGTCGCGGTTCTGGGCGATAAACTCGGGCAGGTCGATGGTCTCGTCTTGATAGGTAGTCTTGGTCGCGGAGACCAGGCGCGTCCACGGCACGTGATCGCGAATCGC
This sequence comes from Bryobacteraceae bacterium, assembly GCA_049514955.1. Classification (GTDB taxonomy): domain Bacteria; phylum Acidobacteriota; class Terriglobia; order Bryobacterales; family Bryobacteraceae; genus Bog-159. Next base: position 6,940 of record JBEKUO010000308.1, read on the forward strand.
TTTGCGTTCGGCGGCCGGGAACTTGGCGGTCACGGTATCATCCGTCAGAAGCGCGAACATGGCCTTCTTGTGAGCTAGTTCGGAGCGGAAACTGTTCACGACGCAAACCGTGCGTTCGCGGTAAGCCCGCACCAGCGGATGGGTCAGGTCGAACCGCAGCAGAAACTCCTGCACGCTGATGCGGCGGTAGACCAGGTCGATCTCGAAGGGACCTTTACGCAGCCTCTTGTTGCGGTATTCCAATTGATCCGGCGAGACGATCTCGACCGCGTAGCCTTCGTCGCGGAAGAAATCGCGAAAGAGCTGGTATTCGCTCTGTCCGGAGTTGTAAGCCGGACGGAACTCCAGGATGGCGATGTTAGGCTGCTTGTGACCGCCGAACTGCCGGTAGGCCTTGAGCAGCGCTCCCAGCAGGTGCTTCTTCCCACCCAGGCGGGTCAGGCTGTAACGCTTGCGGAATTCCTTGACCGGCGGCGAGTCATAGAACAGGTCGGACAGCACCTCGGTGTAGGCAGCGCCCGTCGGCGAATCGGCGTTGTACTGCACTACTTGAAACGTGCCGTTGCACACGTGCGAATCCAAGCGGGAGGCCACTTCCGGCACCTGATAACCGGGATCGATGCCGGCCAGCATCTTCTCAGCCGGCAGTAGCTCCATGCGGGCGAGCAGGCTGGGAGTGGACAGAACCATACGCTGCATCCGGTCGATGGCGCTGATGAGCGCCTCACTGGTTTTGACCAGGGTTTCGTATTGGCGGCGGGTAATGAAATTGGGCCGGAGAAACGGGCAGATGAGGCGGCCGCCAGCGGAGAGGTGTTCCTCTTCCATGCGTTTGTGGAGTTCGTCCACCCAGCCAAGATCGCGGCAAGGGCCGTTCTCCAGCAGCTTGTTATACCGGACTATAGCGTCGTCTAACTGGGACATGGCGCAACAATGAAATGATCTATAATCAGTATCGCACAGCGTCCGCCCAAAAGGATAGTTGTAACCCTCCTGAAAAGCTAAGTAAAGTCTTTAGTTTCTTTTAGATACAGGAAATTTTGGGATCTCTGACACAGGTGCGGACACGAGTGGCAAAATGGTTGCTAGGGGGGCTCAGCTATCAAACAAACTGATACTTCTCGCCCTTCTCGTCCCACAGAACCTTCTTATTCTGCTTGAACGAGAGCGTGGCCATATGGCCCGAAATAGCCGCCTGCTGGCCTACCTCCGGAGACGCAATCACCTGCTCATTGCCGCGAATGGCCTCGATCCAGTTGCGGAAGTGGTTGATCGCGCCATCGCGCTCGTTGTAGTCGTTGGGGCCGTTCAGGTGAATTGGCTGGCGGGCCTGGACGCGCGCCGGCGCTTTGCCCTTCAATAGCTGCGGCGTGAAGTAGAGGTCCATACGGTTGAGCACTTCGAGAGTGCCTTCGTTACCGCACAACTGCTCGCCGTAGCCGTAGTTATCGTTGCCGAAGTAGCTGGAGTAGTTGAT
>JBEKUO010000309.1:0-8365 GCA_049514955.1 Bryobacteraceae bacterium
CGCACGAAACTGCGCAACAGCAGGCCCGCGCTGACCGACAGCAGCACCGCCAGCGCCACCTCCGACGCCAGCAGCGCACTGCGGATGCGCTGCGATCCTCCCGCGCTCTCCGAGCGGCCGGCCGATTCCTTTAGCGTCGTATTGATGTCCGCGCGCGCCGCTTTCCATGCCGGCGCCAGCCCGAACAGCACGCCCGTCAGGATCGAAAGGCCCGCGGTGAACGCCAGCACCCGCGCGTCCATGCTCATGTGCTGCATCAGCGGGAACATGTCCGGAACCACGCCGCGCAGCAACCTCACGCTCCAGGCGCCCAACAGCAGGCCCAGCGTCCCGCCCGATAGGGCCAGCACCAGGCTCTCGGTCAGCAACTGCCGGATGATGCGCAATCGACCGGCGCCCAGCGCACCCCGTATGGCGATTTCGCGCTCCCGCGTGGCGGCCCGCGCCAGCAGCAGATTCGCCAGGTTCGCGCAGGCGATCAGCAGCAGCAGGCCGACGGCTCCCAGGAGGACCAGGAGAACCGGGCGAATGCGGCCAGTGTACATCTCGGCCATCGGAAAGAGCGTCACACCCCAGCCGGTATTAGTCTTCGGATATTGCTGCTCCAGGCGCCGCGCGATGACCATCATCTCGGCGCGCGCTTGTTGCATTGTCACGCCGGGCTTCAGCCGCGCCACAACGCCGTAGTTGTGGTTCCCGTGTTCGGGAGTTTGCGGATCGATGGCGGTAGGCAGCCATAAATCCGCAGCCACCATCTCGCCCAGCTCGTGTGGCACCACGCCCACTACTGTACGCGGGACGCCATCCACCGTCAGCGTGCGCCCCACCATGGAGGGATCGGACCGGAACTTGCGCTGCCACAGCGCGTGGCTGATGAACACCACTGGCGGGCCGCCGGGACGGTCCTCATCCGGCAGAAAATTGCGGCCGACCAGAGGGTTGATACCCAGCGCAGGCAGGAACTCCTTCGAGCAAGTGGCCGCCGAGACGCGCTCGGGCTCGCCCGCCCCGCTGATATTCAGGCCGTATTCGGGGATGGCGAACGCCGCCGACATGGCTTCAAAAGAGCGCGCTTGCTGCTTCCACTCGATATAATCGCCGGCGCTCACCGGCATCTGGTCGAAGCCCGACTTCAACAGGGTTTGCCAGATCATCACGACGCGGTTGGGTTCGGGCATGGGCAGCGGCTTCAACAAAACCGCGTTGACCATGGTGAAGATGGCGCTATTGGGGCCGATGCCTAAAGCCAGCGCGAGTATGGCAACCACGCTAAAGCCCGGATTCCGCAGGAGCGCGCGGAAGCCGTAGCGAAGATCTTGCCGGAAAAATTGCACGGGCACTCCTCCAGCAAGCACTAACGCAATGGGCCGCGGATTTGTTCCAGCCGGGTTGACAGACGAAAGCGTCTGTCCCACCTCGGTTCCAGGTGCTGGGTTGACAGACGAAAGCGTCTGTCCCACCTCGCTGCCGAAGTGTTCCCAGGCACGTGAGGCAGGCGCTTTCGCCTGCCAACCAAACTGTCCAGCCTTGAGAACAGAGAGTCCGCAATTGGGATCTGCCGGTCAGCGCCGCAGCGCGGAATACCAAAACGCCATGCGGCAAACTTCTTTAAAGCCAACGCGCCGGTAAACGCTCTCACCCATGCCAGACGCGATCAGCACCGCTCCGGCGTAACCCTGGCCGCGCGCGAACTGGCAGGCATGGCAGACCAAGGCCCTGCCAATACCCCGGTTGCGGGCGGATTCCACCACGCACACATTGTGTACTCCGGCCACTTCGCTGCCCAGGAACAGCGTGCAACCGCCCACAGTTTGTCCATCCACCTTCGCCATGAACTCCCATATGCGCCGCGGCCGTTGCTTGACCAATGCCGCGATGCGCGCCAGATTGTAACGCCGGATCGCCGTGGTGATAGGTCCAATGCAGGGATGCGGCCGCGTGTGGGAGAACACCGCGTGGTCCTCCATGCTGAAAAGCTCCAGCCCGGCCGGAGCGCTGGACGAGCACTCGAGAGCCGCCAAATCGCAGTACATTCCGGGAAAGCGTTTTCGGCAGCGGAAGCCTTGCCGGCGCAGGCACGCCTCGATGTCCTCGGGCGTGGCCAGCGCGCTGACCCAGAAGCCCGCCCCACGGCCGTTTCTCCGGTACCTGCGCACGATTTCGGTGAGCCGCGCGTCGGCGGATTCCGGCGCGAACCGCAAGGCGGCGGCCGCGTTGCTCCATGCCGAACCGGGCTGGACGAGCCATGTCGCGTCCGGATCGAGGTGGATTTCGGCGCCCGGCACGCTCCCCTGCAGCGCCAGCCACTGGGCCGTCTCCGACTCGACTGCCGCGGTGTTATCCTGTTCATCGCCAGTAAGGTTATGCCGCATGGTTGTCAGACAATTCCCAGAAGGTTAACAATCGGCCGGCTGAGTCTCAAGCATCTCCCGAATTTACAATAAGCTGCGCGGCAATGGCGCTAGCCCGATGTAATGCGTCATACAGAATATAGGAAACCTTATGGCTCTTTTGCGTCACAATTTAGTTAAGGCCGGCCCCGCATTTATGAGCGAAACCGCGAAGCTCGCCCGCAAGCGAGGCGCTAGACGCCCGGGCTCTGCCACAGCCCGGAGCGAGTCCGCGCTGTTGATCAACCCACTCGATCCCAAGCACATCATCGGGGTGGAAGAGATCGCACCTCCGGACGGTATGCCGGCGGTATCCGCACGCGTCAGTTTCGATGGCGGCGCCTCCTGGAGAGAATCCTGGCCTCTTCCCATGGAGCCGGGCTGGGCAGCCGTTGTGGGACCTGTGCTGGCCCTGGACGCCCGCGGCACTGTCATCCTCGCGGCTCTAGCGCTGGACCCGGACCACTCGCGCGCATTCCTTGTGGCGTACCGTTCCGAGGATGGCGGCATACACTGGAGCCGCCCCGCTATCGTTTTCGAAGGACCGGCGGAGTGCTGCTACTCGATCGCCGCGGACCTCAACCCTGGTAGCGTATTCCGGGGCCACGTTTATCTGGCGGCGGATATCGGCAACACGCTCTGCTTCGCGCGTTCGAGCGACGGAGAATCCTGGTCCGGCAGCAGCGAGTCCATGCCGGGCCCGCTTCTGCCGGGGCTGTGTTTCTATCCAGAAACGCTCGTGGATCAAAGCGGCGCGGTCCATATCGTGTGGATGCCCGGCCCGGCCGGACGCGGCATTCTGTCCGTTTATTCCGTTGACGGGGGACATTCCTTTTGCGGCCCGGTCACGGTCGCTGATGGGATCACGGGCGTGCGCGAGGGCCTTCCCGAAACGGTGCCGGCCACTTGTATAACAAAGGATGGCGTGGCGATTTGCGCCTGGGCCGACGACCGCGAGGGCCGCTCCCGGATCTATTGCCGCCGTTCGGCCGACAGCGGCCGCACCTGGCTAGGTCCAGCCACGGGCGAGCCGCTGGTCCGCGACTCGGCATCCGACCAACACGAATTCCAACCCCATCTGATCCTGACCGCGAACGGCGAAATCTGCTGCGCGTTCTATGAATACGGCCCCAAGGCTCCGGGGGGCGATCTGCTGGTGGACCTCGTGATGGCTGTATCCTACGATCGCGGCGCCACATTCACGGGCCGCATGGTGCTCAGCCAGCAGCCCTGGGATCCCGCCGTGGATAAGCCGCTGTCGCGGGGCGCTACGCGCGGCGCGTTGGGTTGGCTTGCGTTGGGGTAGGGTGTTCGTCGGTTCGGCTTCCAACAGCAAGCCTCTGATTCGGCTAACAGCCTCCGAGATTCCCGGCCGTTTGGCAGAACTCGCAGCTATCGCGTTTCGCTTACGGCGACCTTCGCTCCTGGGTTTGGGGCGGTGGTTGGCACTGGGAGCGGCAGGGGCTGATAACAAAAATACGACAAACGAAGCCAATTTCCACATAACTTTTTTATGCGCCGGCATGCCCCTGCGAGCCAGTAAGTAGCTTGTTTTTCAAAGACCTATTCGGATATCCGGCAGAACACTTCGCGGTGAGTGCCGGGAATCCGTCGGAAGACCACCAGGCGCTGAGTTGAAGAACTTGCCGCCACGGTTTCCAAACCCGACACCACCATAGCACGGCAACGATCGACGGACGGCGAGACAGTTGAAGATTGTCTTGTGTTTTCAGTGGCATGACGGTTGTCAGACCGTGGTGATTATCAAAAGTCAGATGTGGTCATCTGAAGCCTAAGTGTTGTCTGAAGCCTAAATAAGGTGTATGGTCTACGGGAGCAGCGGAGGAAAAAACCATGCTACGTAGTCAACAGAGTCAACAGTGCGCCTTTCTGGCAGCATTGCTCGCGCTCGGCGCGATCGCCGGCGCTCCCGCCCTTGCGCAATCGGCGCAGGGACGCTTGCCGCGTGCGGTCCCGCTCATCGTCGAGCCTATCGACGAGAGCCGGCGCGTTGTGCTGACGGGCAACACCCGCGGCGAGGCGCGCTGGCCCGAGTTCGACCGCGGGCCCGTGGACGATTCGTTCGCGCTCAACGGGATGCAATTGCTGCTGAAGCGGTCTGCCGAGCACGAGCAGGCTGCGGAGGATCTGGCCGACGAGTTGCAGCGGCGCGGTTCGCCCCTGTTCCATCACTGGCTCACTGCCGCGCAATATGCCGAGCAGTTCGGCGTTGCGCAGGACGACATTGCCAAGATCAACGGCTGGCTGCGCGCGCACGGGTTCACGGTGCACGCTCCCAGCGCGAGCCGCATGACCATCGATTTCTCGGGAACGGCAGGGCAGGTGCGGGAGGCGTTCGGCACGGAGATTCACGCATTGGAGGTGAATGGCGAGGGGCATATCGCTAATATGCGTGATCCGACCATGCCTGCGGCGCTTGCGCCGGCGATTGAAGGCGTCGTGTCGCTGCACGACTTCCGTCCGCGTCCGGCAATTGTCCCTAAGCCGCAGTACACGTATCAGGCCGATGGCTTTACCGCCTACGCTGTGGTGCCGGCGGATCTGGCGACCATCTACAACTTCACTCCGCTGTTTGCGTCCGGCAATGCCGGCGACGGGCAGACAATTGCGCTGATCGAGGATACCGACCTCTATAGCTACGACGATTGGACGACGTTTCGAGTGACATTGGGGCTTGGCAACTACGAACTCGGGTCTCTGACCACGGTACACCCCGGCGGATGCACTGACCCCGGCACCAACGCGGATGACCAAGAGGCAGCCTTGGATGTCGAATGGGCGAGCGCAGCGGCCCCGAACGCCGCCCTGCAACTGGCCTCCTGCGCGGATACCACCACGACCTTCGGTGGGCTCTTTGCCCTGCAAAACCTCGTGAGCCAACCCGACGTGCCGCCGATCGTCAGTGTGAGCTACTTGGAATGTGAGGCTCTGAACGGCGCGGCCGGCAATGCCGCTTACAGGGCCGTGTATCAGCAGGCTGTGATGGAAGGTGTGTCGGTCTTCGTGGCCGCTGGAGATACTGGCGGGTCGGATTGCGGTGTGTACATCGATACTTCGACTCCCGCGCAGGGCGGCGTGTCGGTCAACGGCTTCGCGTCGACCGTTTATAACGTGGCGGTCGGGGGAACCGACTTCGGCGACGTCTATCTTGGCACCACCGCTAGTTACTGGTCGCCCACCAACAGTGCAACCTACGGCTCCGCCCTGAGCTACGTGCCCGAGATCCCCTGGAACGACTCCTGTGCGAGCACGCTAATCACGAGCTACTTCGGCTACGCGGTGCCCTACGGGCCTAAGGGCTTCTGCGGCAGCGCGACCGGCGCCGACTTTCAGTTCCTGGCCGCCGGAAGCGGCGGCCCTAGCAACTGCGCCATGGGCGCCTCTAAGGGCGGCGTCGACGGTACAACTCCATCAAACGGCACTTGCCGTGGCTGGAAAAAACCGAGTTGGCAGGCCGTCTTAGGGAACCCGCCGGATGGCGTGCGCGATCTGCCGGATATCTCCCTGTTTGCGGCCGATGGCATTTGGGGTCACTTTTACATATTTTGCTTCTCGGACCCCAACTACGGTGGCGCTCCGTGCGTCGGGGCACCGGACACGTGGTTTGGCGGCGGAGGGACTTCGTTCGCAACCCCGATTATGGCGGGCATCCAGGCGATAGTGAACCAGATCTCGGGCGAGCGCCACGGCAACCCCGCGCCGGTCTACTACGAGATCGCGAGGAAGGATTACGGATCGAGTGGCGACAGTTCCTGCGAGAGCTTCGCGACCGGCGGTCCGTCCGCAAGGTGCGTATTCTACGATGTCACTGTCGGCGACAACGACGTGGACTGTACTGGCCCCTATAACTGCTACGATCCGGGCGGCAAGAAGGGAGTTCCGGGGGTGCTTTCCCTGTCGGACCGCTCGTACGAGCCGGCCTTCACAGCGGGCACGGGCTGGGACTTTGCGACCGGCATCGGAACGGTGAACGCCACGAATCTGGTGCTCGACGGGGCTTGGAAGCGCTAGGCTGCGCTACTTTCGATTGGCGGGATCGAAGTTATCGACGATCCACACGTCTGATCTCTCTTCCGGGATGGAGAGAACAAATTCCTTTCCGTCCGGGCTCACAGTGGCCCAGTCGATGTCTCCCGGCGCCGCAAGAAGGGCCTGTGGGGACCCGCCCTCCGCGGATACCACCATCATCTTGTCGCCGCAAAAAATGTATACCGATCTTCCATCCCGTGACCATCCGGCGGGCCAACACTCACTGGGATAGAGCGGCGTCTGCGAATTGTCGACTAGCGAAATTACCCAGACTCCGGACTGTGGCGGCCGGGTCCAGCGAACAGCAACCTTCTTGCCGTCGGGTGAGTAGCTCGGGTAGAAGAGCCACCCAACGGATTCGTTCCGAACCAGCAGCTTTTCCTCTCCCGTATCCGGGTCGAGGATCGCAAGATTCCGGTGCCCCGGTCTCTGGTAGAGGATGCAGTGTCCCGGCGACCAAGTGATCTCGGCCACAGGATCCGGGCTCAATTGGGTCTTGGCAAGCAGCCGCCGGTTGCCGCCATCCGCGTCCACCATCCACACTCTGTGAGCCCCTCCCTCGTTCGAACCGAACGCCACTCGCTTTCCGTCCGGGGACCAAGCCGGTGCTATATCGTGGGCTATGGCGAATGTCAACTGGGTGGCATTCCCGCCGCCGGTCGGCATTTTGTAGATGTGCCCGTCCCTGGCGAATGCCACCCACTTGCCATCGGGGGATATCGCGGGTGAGTTGTACCGAGCCGTGCCGCTGGTCAAGGGCCGCACCTGCGGTTCCTTACCCTTGGCTGGGCTGTCGGCCTCGGCCAGCCATAGGTTCCTGTCACCCTGGGCTCTTGAGTACGCAAGATGCGTCCCGTCGGTGGAAACGGTGATGCCACCGCCGACTTGCAAGCCGCTCAGTAGAGGTCTCGGCGGATCCTTGGCCCGCCCCGAGTTGACGTCAATCGCGACCTCCAGGATCTCCTGAGTTTCCCCGTCGGTGGTGCGAAGGTAATAAATTCCATCCCCGGCCGGGGACCATCTCGGTGAGGCCAAGCGACTCTCCTCCTCGACAACCTTGCGCTGCTGGCTGCCGTCAGTGTGGACCGTCCAGATGGCGTGTTTTCCGCTTGCGAGCACCGTTTCAATGGCCATCAGGTTGGACACCGGCGACCAGTCAAGATCGTGAGAAAATTGGATGCCGTCCAGGTGCACAGCGGTGGTGGTTCCAGTCGTCTTGTCCACGATTCGGAAGCCGCCTTCGCCATCCCAGGAGGCCGCGATCTTGCCGCCATCGGGCGACCAACTCAAGTATTGTTCGTGAGGAACGATCAATCTCCGCGAGCCCCCGAGCCGAGGAATCAGAAATATGCCCCACTTTGGCGAACCAGACTGAACAGCGGCAAGTTCCGACCCATCCGGCGACCATCTTGGCATGCTAACCCAGGGGGCCGTTGAGATTTCGATTGCCTGTCCGCCCTTAATGTCCTGCAACATTAGCCGTTGCTGTGCCTTGCCGGTTACATAGGCGACGAACTTTCCGTCAGGGGAGATGGCCGGATCGGTGGCGTCACCGACGAATGTGATCTGACGGTGCGTGGGCTGAACGGGAGCAATCGAGGATCTGGGCGCCCTCAAATAGAGCGCGGCAGCCGCGAAGGCTACTAGCCCCGCGGCACCAAGGAGCGCAGCGCGAATTCGCCGAGGCGGCGCCGGTTTCGCAGCCGGTACGGACCCTCCTGGCTCCGAGTCCCGCCGCAGCCGTTTCAGATCCGTACGCATGTCCGCGGCATGCTGATAGCGCAGGTCGCGGTCTTTCTCCAGCGCTTTAGTGACGATGCGCGCGAGTTCCGGCGGCAGTTGCGGATTCACGCCGGCGATCGGCGGGGGCTCGCGATTCAGAATCGCGTCATGGATGACCGCCGTGGTTGCGCCGTGGAACGCCT
>JBEKUO010000310.1:0-8358 GCA_049514955.1 Bryobacteraceae bacterium
GGGAACTCGAAGCCTTCGGCGGCGGCACGCGCCTGACGCTGTGGACCAACATCGGCCGCCGCTTTATCTCAATGGGCGCGGCCGGGTGGCACATTTGTTTCGATGTGCTCGATCGGCTCCTCGCCGGTGCGCCGATCGGACGCCTTGTTGGCCCCGCGGCCGTGAAGTTCGGCGGCTGGCGGCGATTGCACGCGGAGTACGCCAAGCTGTTCGGTACGGAAACGCCCAACAGCCCAATCACAGGCTGAAGCCTGCGCCACCGAGCGGCGCAAAATTCGTAAATGGAGGAAAGCTCAATCATGAAAGAAGCCACCAAACGTTCGATTTTTCGCTGGACCCACATCGTCTTCAGCATCCCGGTACTCGGCTATATTTATAGCCCGTTTGAGGAGATTCCAAAGTACGCCGATTTTGTTCGGCATGTCGTCGTTCCTGTAATTCTCCTTTCGGGACTTTGGATGTGGAAGGGCCATGTCGTTCGACGACTTATTGCGAAGAGACCGGCCAAAACTACCCGCATGAAGACGGGACAAGAATTGGAGGCATAGAGATCCCATGAATCCATCGGAACGTATTGACCAACTGATCGCAGGACTCACAGACTGGCGTGGCAAAACGCTCGCGAGCATCCGCAAGAGCATCCTGGAGGCAGACCGGGAGATCATCGAGGAATGGAAGTGGATGGGAAGCCCAGTGTGGTCTCGCGACGGAATCATCGCGGTCGGCAATGCCCACAAAGATAAGGTGAAGCTCACCTTTGCCCACGGGGCGAGCCTCCCGGATCCCGACAAGCTCTTTAACGCCGGCCTCGGAGGCAACGCGTGGCGAGCGATCGATCTTTTCGAGGGCGATAAGATTAATGCGCGTGCCCTGAAAAATCTCGTGCGTGCCGCCGTCGATTACAACCAGATCAAATTGCAGAGGAAAGCGCCCGCGGGTACGCGAGCGAAAGTACATAAGAGTAAAAAGTGATGAAACCGTGACGAACGATCGATTGGACGGCGCAGCCGGCGCGCCTGGAAAAATCCATGGGCAGCGGGATTCGGGCGACGGGCAACGTGGCGCATTCCAGCGCCACCCAGATCTTAATGCGCGTCGCGTTGTTTCGCTGGTTGCCGTCTTATTGCTGCGAGAGGATCATGAGCGAGTAGGGGCCGATCGTCAGGCTGCCGCTGTAGGGCATGCCGGCGTATGGCCCGCCGTTGGCTTTCACGCCCTTGGAGCCGGAGCCGGAGAACGTCGAGCTATAGATTTGGCTGTCGCTATTGAAGCGCGTGACCCATATTCCGGAGGCAGGCAGTCCCAGGGAGACGCCGGTCCGGGTGGATCCAGTGAAGTTCGCCGCCACGATGGACACGCCCGCCGCTTGCGAATCGTATCGCTCGTAGGCGATGAACTTATTCGTGTTGTCCAGTTGGTAAATGTTCACACTATCGCCTGTCAGGTTCGGCGTATGGCCGGCGGTATCGGCGCGGGCGGCCGCCAGGTTGGCCCATAGCTTGCGAATGCCGGCGAATTGTTTTACGAGGCCCCACTGCAAAGGCAGCGTTACTTCAAGCGGTTCGTTTTCGACAAACTCCTGACCTTGATAGATCATGGGGATGCCGGGCGAGGTGAACAGGATGCCGGCGCCCAGGGTGCTCTTCTTGAGCGATAACCAGCCGGTGGGATCGCTGGGATCGATCAAGGTGGTCAGGCGCTGACCGCCGCTTACTTCGTTGTGCGACTCGGTGTAGTTGAGGCTCTGAATGTAGCTCTGGTTGAAGGCAGGGCTGATGGCACTGGCGATGGCGTTCATATTGACGGACGAATCGCTCGATTGCGTGAGCTGGGCGCGCATGTTCGATACGAAATTGCCGTTCCACTGGCTTAAGAATCCGGCGCCGCCGTGCGCGGAAGGCTCGGTCGTGGCGGCGTTGCCGGATAGGTCCTCGGCGATGTTGACGAATGCCGCATTCTGGCTTACGGCCTGCGCATTCGCGTTTTGCAGCAGGGTCAAACCATCCGGGAGAGGGATGCCGTCGGTGCCGCAGGTGTTGTAGATGCAGGAAACGGAGTCCCAGCGGAAGCCGTCGATGCGGTACTCCTGCAGCCACATGGTGAGCGAGTCGTAGATATATTGCGCCACGTTGGTGCTGGAGTAATTGGGCCGGGGACCCCACGGCGAAGAGTAATCCGCTGCGTCATAGAAGTAAATGCCATCGGGATATTCGGTGGTGTACCAGCCGTCAAATTGATCGGTGGTAAGGCTCCAGGGACCCCAGTGATTGTGCACGATATCGAGGATCACGGCGAGCCCCGCGGCGTGGCAGGCATCTACCAGAGCTTTGAAATTGTCCGGACCGCCGTAGGTGTGGTTGGCGACCGTGAATTGGTCGCTGGGTTCGTAGCCGATGGAAGATGGCAGGTTATTTTCGTTCACCGGCATGATCTCGACCGCGTTGTAGCACAGATACTTGATTTCGCCGAGCCGGGCGATGGCGGATTGAAACGTGCCCTGTACGCCGGCGCTGCCGTTGTAGGTAGCGACTTGCATTTCGTAGATCATCAACTGCCGGGCCGGCGGCGCGGTAAACGGCGGGGTTTGCCACTGGTAAGCGTTGACATCGTAAATGATGGAGTAGCCCGTGGGGGAAATCGGAGGGTAATTCGAGCCTGTGACCAAGCGGCAGTAGGGATCGCGCCGGATCTGGGTGGGAAAGCCGGGGCTGGTGATCACATAGCTGTAAGATTGTCCGACGACGGCGCCGGGCACATCCGCCGACCAGTCGCCATTGCCCTCCGCGACCAGCGGATTCGCGGTTTGGGACCAGCTATTGAAATCGCCCTCGACGGTGACTGCGTTGGCGTCGGGAGCCCAGACGCGGAAGGTGACTCCGCCGGGGTAAGGAATGGAGCCCATCCCCGGCTGGCTTCCCTGACCGAGCGCGAAGGCCGCCGTGAGAATACAAAGCAGAAGATACTTCGACATCGCCCGATTGTAACGCGGCCGCCGGATGCGCCGCGATTATAATGGGTCAATACGCCAGGGGCCATCCGGGTTCGCGCCTTAACCGGCGGCGCCGTTACTAGCAGTTGCGGCTTTGAGCAAAACACGAGGCCCGGGCAGGCGAATTCGCCAAAGCCATTGAGGAGAGACAAGGGCGCCCATTGTGAACTTACCCGGGGAGCGGACGAGGCTCGGGTCCGCGCGATATCCAGGGTGTGCACATGGCATCGCCCGCGCCAGATCAAGACTAATACAGACTGGAGGATCATCGGCGCATGACGCGAACCGCTGCTGTCGGATCTCCATTGCACCATCCCGCGTTCCGCCGGCTCTGGCTGGGGCTGAGCATCTCGTATCTCGGGGACCAGTTCACCACCATCGCCTTGCTCTGGTTCGTGCTGCAGTTGACCGGCTCCGGCGCCGCGGTGGGCCTCGTCATCCTCTGCTTCGACCTCCCCGGCGTGGTCACTGGGGCGATCCTCGGGCGTCTGCTGGATCGCTACCAGCCGCGGCTGGTGATGGGCTTCGACAACCTCGCCCGAGCGGCACTCATCGCGGCGATTCCCACCCTCTACGCCCTGGGACGGTTGCAGCTCTGGCACGTCTGCGTGCTGGCGTCGCTGGCCGGAGCGCTCTCGCCGGCAACCACGGCTGGGGTACGGGCGTTTGTGCCGCACCTGGTGGACGACACCGCCCTCGATCGCGCCAATGCGCTCACCGCGGCCAGCCTGCAGTTTTCGTATCTCGCCGGCCCACTGGCAGCAGGCTTCGCCGTCGCCAGGTTGGGCGGTCCCTGGGCGCTGTTCATCGACGCCGGCAGCTTCCTGCTGATGGGCCTGCTAGCGCTGAGCCTTCCGGGGATCGCGCGCAAAACGGAGCGCCCCGCGCCGCTTTCCTCTGCGGAGTCCCCTTCCTGTATGGCGGCGCGGGAGACGCGCCCCTTTGCGCTACCCGCGATCGCGCGCGAACCGCGTGTCGCTCAGAGCAAAGGGGCGCGCATTTCGCGCCGCCATTTGAAGGGCGGAACTCGCGAGATCCAGGCGGCGCGGGGCGCCCCGTCTTGCGCGGTTCCGGGAGAGCCTGTGGCAGCCAATCGTCGGCTCGCCCGCAAAGGCGCGTGGGCGCATAAAATCGTTGAAATAACTGCCCGCGCGCCGTTTTGCGGGCCGTTACTGGAAAGCTTCGGCGCGCTGTTCAGCCTGCGATCCGTGCCCGCGCTCACGCTCCTCACGCTGGTGTTCTTCTTCTCCTACGGCCCTTTGGAGGCGGCCCTACCGGTCTACAGCCGCCAGACATTGCACGCCAGCGCTGGCGGCTACGGACTGCTGTGGACCGGCTTCGGCGTGGGGGCCTTCGCTGGCGTGCTGACGCTGACCAGGCTCTCGCACCGCTGGCGGCCTGGCATTGCTCTACCGATGATCGCGATACTCTGGGGAGCGCTGCTGTGCCCCCTGTTTTTCATCCGGCAGCTCCCGCTCGCGATGCTGTTCCTCGGTGTGGCTGGGGCATCCTGGGCGCCCTATACGCCGATGGAAACCACGCTGTTGCAGCGGCTCGTGCCGGCCGAGATACGCGGCCAGGTCTTCGGCGCGCGGCATTCGCTTGTTGTGGCGGCGACGCCGCTGGGAGCCGCGTGTGGCGGCGTGCTGCTGCAATATCTTTCGGCGCCGGTGGTGATCGCTATCTCTGGCGTTGCTTGCATTCTCGCCGGGCTAGGTGGCCTTGTGTCGCCGTCACTGCGTCAGTTGCAGCGAGGAAGCCGCTAGTGCAGACCTGCATAAATAGGAGTCAAGGTGCACAATCGGCTACTACCCGGCCGCCTACTCGAATACAACTCAGCGTCGGAGAGGAGTCCACACTGCGCGTCCGAACGCGCAAAGGAACGAGCAAACTGTTCGCCGCGGCCGTCGGCGTGGCCAACTTTCGGATCGCCGGCAATCCTCCCGGAGCGCCGGTTTTCGGCGTGCGGACTTCGCATTCGCTGACGACGGATCCTGGATGTATCCTCTTCGCTATACCTCAAATAGCGACGACGGCGACTTCGCGGCCACAAGCCCTGACGAGCCGTTCTATGTCGTCTGGGTCGCTTGTGAGAATCGTAGCTTTTTGCCGAAGGGCTGTCGTCACCACAACGGCGTCGACGACATCCGACGTTTTGGTCACCCCCAACAATCGCCCGGCTTCGTGAGCCTCGGTTTCGCCAAGAGGGACGACCACGCACCCAGCCAGGAAGCGCCGGAGTTGGGCTTGTTGTGGTGACCGGCTGACCTGGGCGACCACCGGCGCGGGAACCAATGGAATAATGCCAAGTTCCAAACGGGCCCTGTGTTCAGCCCATGCTCGCCGCTCATTCCTATCGGCGGCAACGAGAACGGCGGCGTCGTAGACGACGGTGCTCATGCCGAACGCCGCACCGTTCGCGATGCTCGGAGCTGAGCCCGCACGCTGCGGCGCGCTTTACTCATCTCTCCTAACGTGAAGGGTCCGTGCTGCTTTTCCCACAGGGCGACCGCCGCCAAACCAGCCCGCCGCTGTAGTGCTTCGCGCGCCGCGGCGGTCATCCAGGCCGAGACGCTCACCCCGTCGCGCGCGGCCGCCGCAAGGATGTTTTTGTGAATGTCAGGGTCTATCGTCATCGCCAGCTTCGGTGACGGGTTGCCGCGCGGCATACAAAGTATCCTACCACAGTAGGATACCACGCCGAGGTCGCACCGAATTCTGCTGTGCCCCCTGTTCATCATCCGGCAGATCCCGCTCGCGATACTGTTCCTCGGTATGGCGGGGGCATCCTGGGCGCCCTATACGCCGATGGAAACCACCCTGCTGAAGCGGCTCGTCCCGGCCGGGATACGCGGCCAGGTCTTCGGCGCGCGGCATTCGCTTGTTGTGGCGGCGACGCCGCTGGGAGCCGCGTGTGGTGGCGTGCTGCTGCAATATCTCCCGGCGCCGCTGGTGATCGCTATCTCCGGCGTTGCTTGCATCTTCGCCGGGCTGGGTGGGCTTGTGTCGCCGTCATTGCGTCAGTTGCAACGAGGAAGCCCCTAGGGTTCCGGCAGGTCATGCATACCGCTATCAGCGAAAATTCGGCACCCCTTAATCCCGGCTTTGTTCGAAAATAGTATAGATGAATGCCGATAGCTACCCTGATGCCGTAGATGCTAATCTCGTGGGGACGTACCCGTCGCTAGCGCATGCCGGGGGTGGTTACGTTTGGGACGACGTTCTGGAATATCGCGTCTGGTGCCATCCCGAGCGCGGTGCTGCCGATTGCGAAAATGGCAGCGACTACTACTGCGCTTTTGCGACGTACGCCGAAGCCGCTGCGTTTTGCGAGAACACCCCGGGCGCGGAAGAGCCCCTCGCGCTTATTCGGCAGGTCGAATACATCGACGAGCCTAAGTCCGGCGAGTATCGCCACATCAAGGAGTTGCGCATTGCCGAGTGGCCCGTGGAGTTTCTTCGTCGCCCGCAGCGCACGCCGAACACGATTCCGGAGTTTCTATCGCCGAGCGCCCCAAAGAACCGGCTCGATATCCTCCGAGGTTTGGTTCGATGAGATTCTCGCGCCGCGATACGGAAACATCTGGCTCGTGGGAGGGGCGATGCTGTGCCAGAGTTTTCTCAGGCTCGATCTGGTGGATGAAATCAGATTGGCGATTGTGCCGGTCCTATTGGGTGAAGGCTTGCGCCTTTTGATAACTCCTGTATCGAAAGGAGATGGCGTCTGAAGAACGTAGTCGTTTACAAGGCGGGCGTTGTTGAGTTGTCGTATCGGACCCAATCAACTGGCTCCCAGCCCTGAAGTTAGGCGTGAGGGAACATCATGTCGAAGAACGGTGGCATCATCGGGGTATCGGATCATGGCGGTTGGGCGGTGCTGGTGACGGTGGGGCGCGATGGGACGCTCCTCGACCGCCGCCGCGTGGAACTCGTGGGCGAGGGCCTGCCGAAGATTCCGCACCACAGCGAAGGCCAGCGGCTCCCGCTGGACGAGGCCGTGGAGCTGGTAGAGCGCGTGCGCGTGTCGGCGGAGAGGCACGCGGTGCTTGCTTTGGACGCCGTCGCGATGGCCGTGCCGCGTATCTTAGGCGTCGCCCTTCGCCAGTGCCCACAGCTTCCACCCACGATTGCCGAGCGAATCAAGGACTACCGTGCACAGAATGTCGCCGACTGGGTGATGTACCGCAAGGCTCTGGCCTACGCGGCCGAGGCACGGGGTTGGCCCGTCCACTGGTACGACGCGAAGAGCGTATTGGATGCGGCGCGCCAGGCGTTGCGTGTGGAGGACCTCGAAGCTCATTTCCTCCAGGTGCGGAGGGCCATCGGGCCGCCCTGGAACATGGATCACAAGCTCGCGATGGCGGCGGCCATAGTCACGGCGTCCGCGGCTGTAGCGTAAGCCGTGGAACTAGAGTAAGGCCGTTTCACAATGGAAATTCCGGCTTAACTGTTTACATCAATTTTACACTTCTCGATAACGACTTAGAGTTCCGCTCTGCAATATTAATAAGGACGGGAATAGCCCGGCAAAAATCGCGCAGCCACAACATGCGCCAGGAGGTACTCGGATGAAAGGCAAGCTTCCGTTTGTTATGTTTTTCGCGGTGCTGGCAAGCTCCGCCTACGGCGCCGGCCCGCAGCCGGACGCCGTTTATACCTTCACCTGCAGCGGCAATAAATCGCAGAGGGTCGGGCCCTGTCCCAACGGCGGCAGTCCCGTTGCTCTGATCCAAGGCTCGGACGGCAATTTTTACGGCGCCGCGCAGGTATCTGTGGAAGAAGACGCGGCAACCGCCGGCGGAGTTGTGTTCTCGCTCACGCCTGGTGGGACGCTTACCGTGCTGCACGCATTTGTTCCCGGACCCGATAAGAACTACCCGGACGGCAACCGCCCCGGCACGCTGACCCAAGGCCCGGACGGAAAGCTCTACGGCTACACCACCTCAGGCGGGGGCGATGTCTGCAATGGCGGCTATGGGGTCCTGTATCGAGTGAATACCGATGGATCGGGTTTTCAGATCATCCGCAGATTCAGCTCCGAGGGGACCTGTGGCGGCGTTCGTCCGACACCCACCGCCATGGTGGCGGGAACGGACGGTAACCTGTACGGCACCATTGACGGCAATGGGCCGCCCTACGGGTCTATCTTCAAGGTCACGCCGTCCACTGGAGCGTACGAGATTGTGCTTAATTTCAATTTCTCAACCGATGAGGGAGACCCATCCGGCCTCACTCTGGCGCCCGATGGCACTTTCTACGGACTAGCTCTCGGTTCGAAGCCGGCGCTCCTGTTCCACTACACACCAGCCACCGGAGATCTAACGACAGTTGTGGTGAATTTCCCCGTGTTTAATAGCCTGCTGCCCTCC
>JBEKUO010000311.1:0-8328 GCA_049514955.1 Bryobacteraceae bacterium
GCAGTCAAGGAATTTGGTGAAGGTCGCGGACGAAGAGTTGAGGAGGTTTCCGGGGCCGTGGGAAGTGCGCGCGATGCGGTCGAATATCGAGAAAGATGGCGAGCGCCGGGCGACTCGAACCGCGATAATACAATTGATGCCACTTGCGATCTTCGATTCCGGCATCACCCAGTTCGGTGGCCGCGAAGTAGATGCCGCCGGGCACGGAGATATTAAATGACCCCTTCCCGTTCAGACGCGCTGGTGCTCTTCGGCGTGACGGGCGACCTCGCCCACAAGATGATCTTCCCTGCGCTCTATGCCATGGTGAAACGAGGGAACCTCAAAGTCCCGGTAATCGGCGTCGCTCTCCCTAAATGGAGTCTGCCGCGTCTGCATCGACGCGTGACGGACAGCATAGAACGATCGGGCGGGGTCGATAACCGGCAAGCCCTAGGGCATCTGCTGTCGCTGTTCAGGTATGTGAGCGGCGATTATGAAGACCCGAACACCTTCGCGGCGATCAAAAGGGCGCTGGATACCGCGCGGCGCCCGGCGCACTACCTCGCTATCCCGCCGTCGCTCTTCGAAATCGTCATCAAAGGGCTCGGTGCCTCGAATTTGGCCAGGCATGCGCGCGTCATTGTCGAAAAGCCGTTCGGACGCGACTTGGCCTCCGCTAAGGAACTTAATGGCGTCGCGCACAGCGTATTCCCGGAAGACTCGATCTTCCGCATCGATCACTTTCTCGGGAAGGAGGCGATCATGAATATCCTCTATTTCCGCTTCGCTAATTCGTTCCTGGAGCCGATCTGGAATCGCAACTTTGTGGCCAGCGTCCAGATAACCTTATCCGAGGATTTCGGGGTGAAGGGCCGCGGAGCGTTTTACGAAAGCGCCGGCTGTCTCCGCGACGTGATCGAGAACCATCTATTCCAGGTCGTCGCACTGCTTGCCATGGAACCCCCGGCAGAGAGGGACTATGGAGCCGTCCACAGGGAGAAGGCCAAGGTCCTTCGAGCCATGCGCCCCCTGAAGCGCGACGACCTGGTGCGTGGCCAGTACGCTGGCTACCGGAAGGAGCCGGGTGTCGCGAAGAACTCCGACGTAGAGACTTTCTGCGCCCTGCGGCTTTTCATCGACTCATGGCGCTGGGAGGGGGTCCCATGGTACCTGCGCTCCGGCAAATACCTGGCCGAAACCGCGGCTGAGGTCTTGGTGGAATTGAAGCCGCCGCCGCAGCGGCTATTCGCCGACTCCGCGCCGGCGAAAGGGCGGGCCAACTACCTGCGCTTCCGGCTCTCCCCCAGCGCGGCCATCGCTCTCGCCGCTCGCATCAAGGTTCCAGGAAAGGAATACATCGGGGAGCAGCGAGAGCTCTACCTGTTCGAAGAGCAACTGGGAGAGGAAGCGCCCTACGAGCGCCTTTTGAGCGACGCTATGGCCGGCGATGGAGCGTTATTCACCCGTGAGGACGCGGTCGAGGCCGCCTGGGCTGTGGTCGAGCCGGTCCTTAAGACGCACCATCGGGCTCGCCCCTACAAGCGCGGGAGTTGGGGACCGAAGGATGCCGACGCGATCATCGCTTCCAATGGCTGTTGGCATAATCCCGCGGCCACAGGAGCATCCGAACGATGAGACGTCAGCCCAATCCGTGTCTTGGCCTGGGCTGATCGCAGCGGGCCCGCGGCCCGAGCCGGTGCGACTGCCGACGTTCCTTCCAGACTGGAAGAATCGCAGATCGCGCGAACGGCCCGCAAGGTTCCGAAGCTCAAAAACCCCGCTTTGCGAAACAGTAGAGTCCGGCGCTGGTGCGGACGTAAATCCGTCCATCGAGAATCGCAGGCGTGGCGAACATGTCTTCGTCGAGGTTGTTGACCGCGAGTATCTCCCATTCCGGGCCTGCCCGCAACACAACCACTCTCCCGTCTTCGCTTGCCAGAAGGATCTTGCCGTCGGCGGCGACCGGCGAAGACCAATAACGCCCGAGTGCGCCGGTGAGACGCGCCTGCTTGTACACCTCGCCATTCTCCGGGTTCAAGCTCGTAAAGACACCATCGCGCACTAGATAGATCACGCCTTGATATAGCAGCGGCGACGAGGTGTTCGGCAGAGCCTTGCGGTATCTCCAAAGCACGTGGCTCCCGGTAACATCTCCGCGGCCGCCGGCACGAATCGCGACCAGACAGTTCTCCGAGGCAGTCCGCGCCCGGTAGAGTTGCCACTCGGCTGCGTCGATGTAGCCGTCGTGGTTCAGATCGTTATCGCCAAACCATTCCGCGTCGTGGCTCGAACGCATCTCGTCACGCGACAGCTTTCCGTCGTGGTCCTTGTCGTATTTCGCGAGAATCTGGGGAAATTCGGGGATTTCGACACGTTTTGGCCGATCGCCATCGGTTTCCCAACCGTTTACAAAAATGCGGTCGCGGTCGATTACCGGCACGGACTTGAGCTGCCACGGCATGCCGCGCACCCACCACAATTTCTCGCCCGTCTCGAGAGCGTATGAGGCCACTTCGAAGGAGCCGGGCACGATCAACTCCGCCGGCCCGCTTTTTGGGCGGTAGACCGCGGGCGTCGCGTAACCGCGCGTATATTCCGGCCGCATCGTCTTCCACAGCACCCGCCCGGTCGTGGGATCGACGGCAATCAAGTACGACCCGGTGTCCTGATCGCAGATGAGCACCAGCTTTCCATCGCCGAGGATTGGCGAGGAGCCGTGGCCGTTTGGATTGTTGAAAGGACCCAGCGGCAAACGCCAGCGCTCGTTGCCATCCGGTCCGTAGGACAACAGACCGAAGTCGCCAAAGAATACGTAAACATTGACCCCATCTGTGACTGGAGATGGAGACGCCGGTCCGTTTGTCGGCTGGAAACTCTCCACGCGTTCGCGCGGCGCCTCCCGCTGCCATAGCACCTTACCTCCGTCGCGGTCGAGACAGATCGTGAGCAGCTTGTTGCCCTCGAATGCGGTGACAAAAATGTGGTTCACGGTGAAGACCGGTGAGGAGTGTCCCCGCGGCAACGCCGTTCTCCAGAGAACGTTCTTTTGCGGGCCGAAGTGGTCTGGAAGGCCCTTGGAGGGAGAGACACCAGAGCCGTTCGGTCCGCGGAATTGCGGCCAATCGGCCCCGGCAAGAGCGAGTTGAATCAGCAGACAGACAAGCCAGCGCACCAGCGATCAGTGTACACTGTCGTCGCTATCGCAGGGTGCCACAACGAGGCGCGTGCGACGCCCCCGGGGGAAATCCGAAAAATGCGCTTTGCGCACTTTTCAGGCGCGCCGCTCAACAACAGGGCCATCTCGCAGGCGTAATCGGAGTAACGGGGGCGACCACGAGAGATCGCGGGCATCGCGGTCAGCGAGCGCCAGTTCCGCAGGTGGCACATGGCTCAGGTTCTCACTCCCACCGAAGGGCGCGCATCGGGTCGACACGCGCCGCTCGCTGCGCCGGGACGTATCCCGCCAGAAGTGCCACGAACGCAATTCCCAGAGTGGCTGCGGCGATGGTCAGCATGTCATTGGGCTGGATTCCGTAGAGTTGCGACCTCACCATCCGCGTCAAGCCCCAGGCGGCGGGCAGGCCGATGCCAATGCCGATTCCCGTGAGAATGAATACGTCCCTCATCACGAGCTTCACTACGTCGCGGCCGGAAGCCCCGAGAGCCATCCTGACGCCGATTTCGCGTGTGCGTTGCGCAACGATGTAGGCCATCACTCCATACAGCCCGATCGCGGCAAGCAAGGTCGCCAAAGTGCCGAATCCGGAGGACAAAGTCGCGACTAAGCGTTCCGTGATGAGCGATTCTTCCATCTGGGTCTCGATGGTTTTCATCTGGAAGATCGGGAGATTCGGATCGAGGCCGTTCACCACCCGGCGGATGCCCGAAAAGGCTTGCTCGGGTTGGCGGGCCGTCCGGACATAGGCATACATACCTAGCACAAACTCCATCTGGTGATACGGGCGATACACCTCCATCGGCACTTCGTCGCGCATGCTCTCATATTTGGTGTCGTGCACCACTCCAACGATCTCGATGTCCAGCTTCGTCCCCGGATCGCCGCCCATGCCGATGTGTTTCCCGACGGCCAGGCCATTCTTGAAGAAGCGCCGCGCGAATTTCTCATTCACGATGCAAACTTTAGGCGCCTCGCGTCCGTCGGTCATGCGGAAGTCCCGCCCGAGCAGGATCGGAATGCTCATGGTCTTGAAGTAATCGGGTGAAATGAACTGCATGTGCGGATCGGGAGTCTCCGTAGGCTTGTGCTGAAAACCCTCCACCGCCATGCTGCTGTCCCATTCATCACCGGCGAGGACCGGCATTATGGCCAGACTGGAAGAGTCCACTCCCGGAAGCGCATCCAGACCTTCGCGCAGCCGGCGGTAGAAATCCAAGCCGCGTTCCTGCCGATATCCATTCATGGGTGGGTCCACGGCGAAGCCCACCAGGTTGGTAGCACGGAAGCCGGGATCGAGCCCCTTGAGGTTACTCAGGCTGCGGATGAACAAGCCCGCTCCGATGAGCAGTAGAAGGGATAGCGCCACCTGCGCGGCCACCAGAGTCTTTCGCAATCCTACCGAGGTGCCGCCCGCGATGGAGCCGACCTGATCCTTCAATGTCCCGGCAAGCTCTGGCCGGGTGGATTGCAGGGCCGGCGCAAGACCAAATGCGATTCCGGTGAACAGCGATATACCAAGGCAAAACGCAAGTATCCGCCAGTCTGGCAACGTCGAGATAGTCAGGGGCGAGTCTCCGAGGGGCAGGAAACGCAGCAGAGCGCGATCGATCCACACGGCCAGAGCCAGCCCCGCGGCGCCACCGGCTAGCGCCAGTGTCAGACTCTCCACCAGCAACTGGGAGACGATCCGCCAGCGGCTGGCGCCCAAAGCCAGCCGGATCGCGACTTCCTTCTGGCGCGCCGTGGCGCGGGCTACCTGGAGATTGGCGACATTCGCGCAGGCGATCAGGAGCACCAGGCCGACCAGCGCGGTCAGCACCAGCAGCGGACTGGCGAATTGATGGCGCAACTCGGAATCACCCTTGGAAGCGGGCAGAAGCTCCATCCACATGCTGAGGAATGCCTTTTTGGTTTCCGGGGCGGCACGGGCGAAATCCTTCTCGCGCACTTCCATATCGAGCATCTGATGAAAGAACGGCTGCAGAGCGGCTTTCGCATACTTCATGGTCACGCCCGGCTTCATTCTTCCGAATACGTTCACCCAGCGGCCCCGGCGGTTTTTCAGACTGTAAAACTCAGCGAACTGCGGACTCAACTGCGCTTCCATCATGATGGGGATCCGAATCTGTGGCGACGATCCAGGATCGGTGCCGTCGAAACCGGCGCGGCTGACGCCAATGATGGTGAGCGGGTATCCGCCAACCAGCAACTTCTTGCCGATGACATCATTCCTTCCGCCGAAACGGTTCACCCAGTAACGGTAGCTGATGACGGCAACGGGATGGCCGCCGGGGACCCTGTCGTCGTCAGGCGTAAACACACGTCCCAGGGCCGCGCCAACGCCGAGAACGGGAAAATAGGTCCCGGACACGAGTTCGCCATCCACGCGTTCGGTTCTGCCTTCCGAACTGACGCTGAAGGAACTTTCCCACCGGCAGAACATTCCGCTGAAGACCTGGTTGTGGTCGCGAAAGTCCTCGTACATCGGGTAGGAGATCTTGTAGCGGCCGTTGTTGCTGCCGTAATGCGGACCGCGCCCCCACAATAGGACAAGCTGTTGGGGGTCTTTGACAGGCAGCAGGCGAAGGAGGATCTGGTCAACCAACGTGAAAATCGCGGTATTGGCGCCGATGCCCAAGGCCAGGGAGAGCACCGCCACGGCCAGGAAGACCGGGGCCTTCTTAAATGAACGTACGGCGAAACGCAAATCGTGCCCAAGATTGCCCATAAAGTTCTAATACTGCCCGATTGCTAAAACGTTACGAAAGCCGATCGGTTAGTAGGGCTGGGCTCTCACTCGGCTGGCTCGGCGCAAACCGCCTGACCAACTCGTCAGTTGCCGCGAGCAAGCCAAAGGTCATCGGTCTGGGACGAGACGCGGATATACTCACCGGCCAGGTAGGCAAATGGATCGCATCGCCAGGGGGTGCGGCAAGGAAGGTCCGTGGGCAGCATCGCGGACGCCAAAGCAATCCGCCTATTTGCTCCATGTCGTGCTGTGCGACTGTGGCGAGCAGCAGCGGGTGCGCCGCGGCCACGCCGCCAGGCACCGGCCCAATCGAAAACCGGCGTTGCCACACGCGCCTGCCCGAATCCGCCCGGTTCCTATTCGCCTAATGGCGCCTCAGCTCCCGGCGCCGTAGTCTACGTCATCCGGCAACTCGTTCGTGTCGTTGGCGGCGTCGTAGGGGAAATGCTTGGCCAGGTCCTCGCCGACCGCTTCGATTCCCGCGACGAGGCCGCCCGTAAAATCGCCTTGCTTAAACTTCTCGGACACGGTGCGGACGATGTGATGCCAAAACTCCTGGCCAACCTTCTCGTGGATGCCGCTGTCGCCTAACACGACGAACTTGCGGCGCGCCGGCACGACGAAGAATAACACGGCATTGCGATCCTTCGTCGCGGTCATGCCAAGCCGCTGGAAGGCCTTCTCGGCGGCTTTCCGAACATCGCCCCAGAATAGTGTTGACACGGAAACGCGGATCTCGCCGGAAGTCCGCCTCTCGGCTTTCCGAATCGCTTGCTTGATTCGATCCTTGTCGATGGTTACCATGATCCGCTCGCTCCTCCACCGCCGGACCGTCCACCGCCCCCGCCAAATCCGCCTCCGCCTCCGCCGCCACCTCCCCCGCCGCCGGACATGATGCTGGCCAGAAGGTAGAAGGCTAATGCCGGATGCGTAATCACGAGGGCCAGGATCAGGATCCCGACGATGCCATAGAAGATCCATTGAAACAGGGTCAATGGCTTGGACTGCGCCGGCGTCCGCGCGGGCGGAGGCGCATTGGCTTGCCCGCCGATGACTCCGGTCAGCGAGTCGATAGCCGCCGTTACCGCGTCATCGGGATGGCCGGCCTGAATACGAGGCGCCATCACTTCGTTGATCACACGGGACGCGATCGCATCGGGCACTACGGCTTCGAGTCCGTAACCGACCTCGATCCTCATCTTATGATCCTGGGTCATGATGAAAAGCGCCAGCCCGTCATCCAGCCCCTTCCGGCCCACCTTCCATTTTGCAAAGGCCCGGACGGCCCAGTCCTCGATCGGCGCACCGCCCGTCGTGGGGGCGATGTACACAATCAATTGATGGCCGGTGGCCTGCTCGTAGGCAGCGAGGCGTGCGTCCAGGGACCGCACGGTTTCCGGCGACAGGAAGTTTGCAGTGTCCGTGACCCACTCGGTGGGCGACGGAGGGATCGGCGTTTCAGCCCCGCATAGGAGCGCGGTCGAAACGAGGACGATAAGGACAAGCAAACTACGGCGGAGAAGCAACTTAGAACTTCACCTCGGGCGCCTTTTCGCTTCCGGATTGTGCCTGGAAGTAAGGCTTGGTCGCGAAATTAACGCCGAAGAAGCCGGCGATCAGCACTGTTGGAAAACTGCTCCGGCGGGTATTGAAGGCTTGCGCTGCTTCATTGAACCTCTGTCGCTCGACAGTAATGCGATTCTCGGTGCCTTCGAGTTGCGCTTGAAGATCGCGGAAGTTGGCGGTCGCTTTGAGCTGCGGATAGTTTTCGGTGACGGCCAGCAAGTGAGACAGCGCCGAAGACAATCCTTGCTGCGCCTCCTGATACCGCTTGAAGGCCGCCGGATCTTTGGTGATGTCTGCCATCGCGGCGGGCGTAATCTGGCCGACCTTGGCGCGCGCTTCCGTAACCGCTGTCATGGTGCTCTGCTCAAAGTTTGCAGCGCCTTTGACTGTCGCCACCAGGTTCGGCACCAGATCGGCGCGCCGTTGATACGCGTTTTGGACCTGGGCCCACTGCGCTTGCGTGGCCTGATCGAGTTGCACAAGTGAATTGTAGGTTCCGCTGATTGAAACTCCCACGATCAGCGCGAAGACGATTATCGCGCCGACACAACCGATGGCTATCTTTTTCCCCATTGACGCTCCATTCTCCGTTTCAATTATGCCTTGTCTGGGGAATCCGTGGGTAGCTGGAGACCCAGCGCTGGGTTCGACGCCGAATCGCGGCACGATACCATGGACGAAAACCAAAGGAGCGCCCGGTACCGGAGGACCTGGACGCCCCGCTGATCGAGCTGTTCCCTGAGGAGATGGAGGCCGAAATCTGCCGGCTGCGCAATGTGGAGTTTATCTAAGCGCACTGCTGCACCGCGAGCGGTGGCCGGCGGTGTGGGCAACGCCCGCCGACGGGTACCCA
>JBEKUO010000312.1:0-8311 GCA_049514955.1 Bryobacteraceae bacterium
GAGAACCATCGACGCCAAACGCGCGGTCCGTGGGTACTCGATCCCAATCCCACCGGCAATTTGAACGATCATGAGACACCCGCCGATGATGGTTCCAAAAGGCAGGCTCCAGATCTGACGCAGGGTTTGCCAGGTGTCGGAGTCGTACCACATCAGTGCGATGACGCCGAACAGCACTGCCGACGCGCCAAAGACGATCCGCCCGCACAGCGCTGTTTTCATACAAGAAACAGTAACACCCTCGCACCGCAAATCGTGTTTCCCCGGATTGTGGTCGTATGACGGCGCATCCTTCCACCATCGATCGCCGATCCGCAAGAAGTAGCGGAAGGGCGCCCGATCCGCCCGGAACCTCATTTTTACGCTTCCCGGAGCTCTGGTTGCGGGTATCGTGGACCGCGCCGAACTCCTCTCGGAAGAAAAATGGATTGCCAGGACGGCAACCCGGAAGTGGAAGTAAAATGAGAGCGTCCGAAGCGTGAAGGTTCCATGGGTAAGCGGCTGGCAAGGCGTGAGCTATCTCAAGAAATCAAGGTGGAGCGGGAGGCGCTCAATACGCTTCTCAAGCAGATCAAGCCCCGCCGGATGACGCTGCCGGGTGTTACCCCCGGCGGATGGTCTGTGAAGGACATCCTGGCTCACGTGGTGGGCTGGCAGCAGCGAATCCTGAGTTGGCATGCAGCGGAGCAGCGAGGTGAAACGCCGGCCGTACCGGCGCCCGGATTGACGTGGAGAGATTTGAAACGCTTCAACGAGATGATCTACCAGGAACATCGCCGGCGTTCGCTCAAAGCGGTGTTACTCGACTATGAGGCCTTTCATAACCGCATGATCGCTCTTATCGAAGCCACTCCCGATGCAGACCTGGTGGCGGTTGGTCGCTTCAAGTGGATGGGGCCGGCGTGGACGCTCAGCGACTATTGCCGCGCGGAGACTGCCAGTCACTATCGGTGGGCGCGCAAGTGGATTCGCCGCTGGAAGCGCGCACAAGACCAATCTGAACTTGGGACACGCTGCTAATCGTGTTAACAGTACGTCCCCTAAGAAGATTCGCCCTTTTGCTATCGCCACTGCGCAGAACTCCCTGAGCGAGGACAGGCTCTACGAAAAGCCAGCACGTTCAGAACAACACGCTGGCCACCCGCTGTTGTTCTCGTGTCACGGCGCATCCTTCCACTATCGATCGCCGCCGATCCGCAAGAAAGTAGCGGGATAGTGCCCGGCGATCCGCCAGCAAGGGGGCCGGAACCGCAGGGCCGAGTAAGGGTGCGGTTCGCCAGGCACGCTGGAACAAACGCGAACGAACGGCTTCAGATGGGCTTCGCTGAAAGCCATGCCGCCGCAGTCAAACACACTGTAATCGCGATTGAAAAAACGATCGGGAGGATAAAGAGGTATCTCCAGCTCACAACCGTGATGGCGGCAAAGCAAAGAGCGAGAGCCCACACCGTGACGCGCATGGCCGCCAAAGTCTCTGCCGGAAGGCCGCCTAGCTGCCACGCTAATACCGCCGCGAATAGGTAAAAGACGCCGACCGAGAATCCAGCCGCGGCAAAAAGGTCCCAATATGTCCGGCTGAACCCCTGCACGTCAAAGTGAATCGACCGCATTGAGCCAAGAAGCGTATCGACTCCCCATGTGGGATCGGATTGGCGAAAACCAAGTGTATGTCCAACGGCAAAAAGCAGCAGAAAAACAGCCGCGATTCGATAAAACAGAGAAGCCTTCATGTCTTGCCTCCGAAGATAACGGCGGCAGTGTACCACAAGTGCCCGCGCCGCATGTGCACTGGATTGCCCGCCCCTCCTGCGGAGCAACAGCGCGTGCAGCCTCTCTGAGCGCCGAGAGCTTCCGGGAGCTCTCCGCGCGGCTTGATCCGTTAAAACGAAAAATTGGGCGTTCGGTTCCGTTCAAGGTTACGAGAGACGTGATAGCTAAACTCAGGGCCGGATTCACAACTGACGGTGATCCACAGTCCGATACGCCATGTGCCCTGATCGATCCGGCTCAGGCCGGTTTCGACTCGAATATCTTCCTGCGACCGGAAAACGGACCTTCAAGGCCGAACGCGCTATCTCAAAAACCACACACCCTTCAGCAAAGGGTTCCCCCGATCCTCGGTGACAATCTTCGAAAAGAAATCTTAGCCCGATATTCCAATCACCTACAGACATACTTATCCCCACAGCGCCGGAAAGCGGCTGCCCCCGTGCTACCGTGAATGCAGAAAAGGTGCAGGCGCTTTCGCCTGCCAACCCGTTTGACGACCGAGTTGCCAAAGCCTCGCGCCCCAATGCGCCGACATGGGCTGCGCCGCGCTGCGAAATGTAACGCTCTGCAACATATTGCAACACTGCTTGCCGGACTCCGCCAAGGGCTAAGTCCCGCCAATACAGGGAGATGGCACGGGTATGTAACAACCTTCGAAAAAAAAACTTCTGTGGCCAACCGCGCGGTGGGGCACGCGCTTTCGCCTGCCAACCCGGCCCCGCCGCCGGGAGCGCCAAACCCTCGCCGCGGCGATGCTAACATAAGATTCGAATCATGTCGTCGCCCGTCATCCCGCCGCCGCTCCAGGCCCTCGGCAACCGCCCGTTCTCGTTTTACCCGGCGCTGCTCAACATCGAGCACAACAAGTGGCAGTATCGCAAAGCCACCTGGTCCGACGTCCTGGTGGTCAATTCGCGCACCGGCCAGGAGATCTGGATTCCGCGCCGCTTCCTCGGCGAGATCTCCCGCATCGAAGATCCCGTGGTCATCGTGGGACTGCTCAAGGAACTCGAGTACCGCGCCGGGGCCGTGTGGCCCTATCAGCGCCGTGTGATCGAAATGCCCATCGCGGTGAACGCATCTGCGCCGCAGCCGGCCCCCGCGCGTAAGGCCACCCTTGCCCCAGTCGTCGGCATCCGCCTTGAATCCAAACCCGACTTGCACATCTTCCGGCTGGTAGGCGGCATCCTCGTGGTGGGCGTCGTGGCCGCTTACTTCGTGGTGAACTTCTACCGCGACGCCGTGCCGCGCTCCCGCATCAGCTACACTGTCAGCGACCAGTCCTACCTGGCGCTCACCGCTCAGGACGATTTCGGAGCGGTGGTCCGCAAACTCGGCACGCCCGTGCGCGACCGCTGGATGACGGAAGGCGGCGCCCATCAGTACCGCGCGCTTTCGTATCCGGACCGGGCCTACACGATCGTCCTGATGGGCGCCGATCGCCAGAAGGCCGCCTATATCGGCGCGCTCGACGAGAACTGGAATCCCATCCACGCGGTCGAGATCCCCGGCGGCGCTAGCGCCGATTCGCTGCTGCGCGCCCTCCCGCGCTTTTAGTAGACTCGTTCGAATGAAAAGGGTTCTCGCGTATCTGGCGTGGGCGGCCGTAGCTCTGGTGGCGGCCTTCTGCCTCGCAGGCCTCGCGCTCAACCGCGGCGAGCCCATCAACAGCATTTGGCTGCTGCTGGCCGCCTCCTGCATCTACCTGCTCGGATTCCGCTTCTACGGTAAATTCATCGCCGCCCGCGTGATGGCGCTCAACGATCAACGCGCCACGCCGGCCGAACGCCTGCGCGACGGCATCGATTTCGAGCCGACTAACAAATGGATCCTGTTGGGCCATCATTTCGCTGCCATCGCCGGACCCGGACCGCTGGTCGGCCCCGTGCTCGCGGCCCAGTTCGGCTACCTCCCCGGCACGCTCTGGATCATCCTCGGCGCGGTCCTCGGCGGCGCCGTTCAGGACTTCGTCATCCTGTTCGCTTCCATGCGCCGCGACGGCAAGTCGCTCGGCCAGATGGCGCGTGAAGAGATCGGCCGAGTCGGCGGATTCACCGCCCTGCTCACCGTGCTGCTCATCATGATCATCCTGCTGGCGGTCGTGGCGCTGGTCGTAGTCAATGCGTTGAAGGGCAGTCCCTGGGGTACGTTTACCATCGTGGCCACCATGCCCATCGCAGTTTTCATGGGCCTGTACCTGCGCTACTGGCGGCCCGGCAAAGTGCTGGAATGCTCCGTCATCGGCTTCATCCTGGTGATGGCCAGCATCTTCCTTGGACAAACCGTATCGCAGTCGGCGGTGCTGGCCCCCTGGTTCACGTTGTCCGGGATGGCTCTCGCGATCGCCATCATCGTCTACGGATTCTTGGCCAGCGCGCTGCCGGTCTGGCTGCTGCTGGCGCCCCGCGGCTATCTCAGCACTTTCGTCAAGCTCGGCGTGCTGCTGTTGCTGGCGGCCGGCATCCTGATCGTGCGGCCGCAACTGCAGCTTCCAGCGTTCACCCGCTTCGTGGATGGCAGCGGTCCCATCTTCGCCGGCAAGATCTTTCCGTTCTGCTTCATCACCATCGCCTGTGGCGCCATCTCCGGCTTCCACTCGCTGATCTCCTCCGGCACCACGCCCAAGATGATCGCCAAGGAATGGCATGCCTGGCCGGTCGGTTACGGCTCCATGCTGCTCGAAGGCTTCGTGGCGGTGATGGCCATGATCGCCGCATCCGTGATGCAGCCGGGCGTATTCTTCGCGGTAAACTCACCCGCCGGCATCGTCGGGACAACGCCGGCCGCGGCCGCCGCTACCATTTCCGCCTGGGGCTTCCCCGTCACTCCCGCCGAAATGCAGACCCTGGCGCGCGATGTGGGCGAGCAGACGCTGTTCTATCGCACTGGAGGCGCACCGTCGCTCGCGCTGGGCATGGCCCACATTTTCGCGCGTGGCGGCGGCCGGGCACTGGTCGGTTTCTGGTATCACTTCGCCATCATGTTCGAAGCGCTGTTCATCCTGACCATCGTGGATGCCGGCACGCGCGTGGGCCGCTTCATGCTGCAAGATCTTCTCGGCCACGTGTGGGCGCCCTTGGGACGCACAAGCTGGATGCCCGGCGTGATCGTCTTCAGCGCCGCGATTGTAGGCGCTTGGGGCTACTTCCTCTATCAGGGCGTGCGCGATCCGCTGGGCGGCATCAACTCGCTCTGGCCCCTGTTTGGCATCGCCAATCAATTGCTGGCGGCCATCGCCCTGTGCGTGGCCACCACCATCCTGATCAAGATGCACAGCGCGCGCTATCTCTGGATCACCTCGATTCCGCTGGCCTGGCTGCTGCTGGTGACCTTCACGGCCGCCTGGCAGAAGATCTTTTCGCCGGTGCCGGCCATCGGTTTTCTGGCACAGGCGGATAAGCTGGAAAACGCGTTGCGCACCGGCGCAGTAGCCGCGGCCAAAGCCGTCGAGACCCGCGCGCTGATCTTCAATGCACGGCTCGATGCGGCGCTGTGCGGCTTATTTCTAGTGCTGGTGACGACCATCCTGATCGATTCCATACGCGTGTGGATCGGCATCCTGCGCGGCCGTCGCGAAGCTACCGTGCGCGAGGCCCCCTTCGTGCTCTCGCAACTCCGCGCGGAGGAATTATGACGCGGCTCCGTGAAATCGTGCGGCTGTTGGCAGATCTCCTGCGCGAACTGGCCGACGAGAGTGCCTACCAGCGCCATCTCGACCGCAACGGACGCCAGCATTCCGCCGTCGAATGGAGGCGCTTTTCGGAAGCCCGCCTCAGCGCGAAATACTCTAGCCCGAAGTGCTGTTAACGCGCTGCTGGCGCTATGCCCGGGCCTGCCCCCCATTCCCTCCCGGACGCAGCGCGTCGATCAGCGATTGCAGCTTATGTTCCGTTTCCAATTGGGCGGCGGCCAGCGTGGTAATGTAGCCGTCGAGCCTTTCGTCGGCCTCTTGCCGCCGCACGCGCTCTCGCCGCGCTTCCTCGACAGATAAGCGCACAGCGCGCCGCAACTCTGCCCGGATTTCACCCATCTCTTTGTCATGCCGCTCTTCGGCGGCCACTGCCATCTCCCGGATTAGGTCTGCGGTGGCTTCGAACCTCCGCTTGATGTCGTCGTCGCTCACGACTTCCCCCTTATCCTGCCCTTCACTCATTATCATATTCGTTTTCGGGCGCCCACGCGCCATTGGCTGCTAACATGAACTGAGTGCGCGCATTCCTCAAAATCCTGGCCGGCCTCCTGGCAGCCTATCTCCTGCTCTCCGCCGCCCTTTTCGCCATCATGATCCAGCCGCCCGAGCGCTTCGCCGGAATTATCGCCAAATTACCCGGACCGCTCTTCATGCTCCTGCCCTTCCCGCCGCTCTGGTCCGTCGCGCGAGCCGGCCACGTGAGCCCAGGCGACCTCGCCCCGGACTTCGATCTGCAGACGCTCGACAAGACCGCCCGCGTGCGTCTGTCTTCCTTCCAGGGCCAGAAGCCCGTGGTGCTGATCTTCGGCAGCTACACTTGACCGCCCTTTCGCCGGGAGGTTCCCGCGCTCAACAAGATGTATGAGCAGTATAAGGATCGCGCCGCGTTCTACATCGTGTACATTTTGGAAGCACACGCCAGCGACGTCTGGCAAATGCCCTCCAACGTGAAGCAGAACATTATCATCGCCAGCCCGCGCAGCGCAGACGAGCGCACCGCCGTCGCGGATTCTTGCGTCCGCAACCTGCACATCGAAATCCCCGCCCTGATAGACAATTTCCGCAACACCACCGAGGGGGCCTACACTGGCTGGCCCGACCGCCTGTATCTCATCGATCGCAACGGCCGCTTGGCATACAAAAGCGGCCCGGGCCCATTCGGCTTTCACCCGCAGGAACTGGAAACCGCACTCCGGCGGCTGCTATAGGTAGCGTGGCGCACGCTTCAGCGCGGGGTGCCCTTTGGGCCGGGCGAACTTCAGTTCGCCGTCGCGGAGCGCGCGACAAAGGCTTCGACAAGACTCCCTCCAACGCCGTCTCGATGACCTTGACTTCTACGAAACAGAAGCTAGACCGGACGCATATGAGGAGGATTTTAGCGTAGCGCTTTTCGTCGCTCCCGCTCTGTTGTCCGACTCAGCGTTGTCGCGGACCTTCAATCCCGCCTCAATGCGGCGTTACTCGATCCGCTGAACCCATTGGCTCCGCCAGGCTGGCGCCTCGAAGGGATCCGCGAAATACTGTGTCTCGTGCACGACCTTACCGTTGCGGAACTCCATAATGCTCACTGTGTACGCTGGCCGCCCCTGGTAGGTGATTGTGTATTCCGTGATCCAGAGGTCGCCTTTTCCGAGAATTCGCTTGACGTTGAAACCCGCCGGCTTGCCTGGATGATGACTCCGCAAGGCCTGCAAATTGCTTCGCCCGAGGATTCGTTCGCCTGACTGAGGATAGTCACAAACGGCATCTTTATCGTAAATATCGTGTTCCGCGTTTGCATCGCCGGCCGCCGACGCGTGCCAGTGCTTATTCAGAGCTTCACGCATTTGTTCGTCTTGCATGATCACCTACCTTGTGGAATGAAACCCGGGCTGCCGGTCTTCACTACTTCATTGAACCTCTGTCTAGTTTGAATTCGATTGATTTCATCAAGCGCGTCTTCCGGAAGAGCGGAGATGTTGAAATTCTCTCTCGCGCGGGCCGCAGTCCTGGGAGTCGTAAGCAAAGCCGTGCCACGCTGTACCGCCCAAGCCAACACCACCTGTGCCGGCGTCTTGCCAACTCGAGCGGCAATTGCCGAAATGACTGGATCTTCGAGCGGCCCCGGCCTTAGTCCGTGACCCAATGGCGCAAAAGCCAAGAACACAACGTCCTTCTCCTTGCAGAATTCCAGAAGCTCCGTCTCCGGCAGATACGGATGTGCTTCGACCTGGACCACAGCAGGCTTGATTCTCGCAGATTCGTAAATGGGCAACAGTTCGTTCAAGCCGATATCAGACAGTCCGATGGCCCGGCATCTGCCACTGTCCACGAGACTCTCCATCGCCCCCCAGGTCTCGAGCAAAGTCACGCCATGGTCGTAAAGGATATTGCCGTTTTGATCCCGCGGATCCTGCTCGTCCCCCGGTTGAAACGCAAATGGAGTGTGAATGAGATAGAGGTCCAGATAGTTGAGCCCGAGTCTGTCCAGACTCGCCTCGAAAGCCGGTTTGACCCGCTCGGGCCGATGATTGGAGTTCCACAACTTTGTGGTAACAAAGATGTCTTCACGCGCAATCCCTCCAGCGGCGAGTCCTGCCTGCAACGCCTCGCCCACCTCACGCTCGTTCCGATATCGTTCCGCACAATCGAAGTGTCGAAATCCAGCTTCCAGCGCGTCCCTGGTTGCACTTATCGTCGCGGCTGCATCGGGAATCAGGGTGCCAAAGCCGAGTACGGGAATATGGCCGGCTCCGTGGTTGAGCGGCATTCTTTTAGTCCGAAAATCGGAAGATTCGATCATGATGGCACCTCAGTAGTATCTCGCATCCAGGAACACGCCCGGATATCCGGAATTCCGCCGCGGGACTT
>JBEKUO010000313.1:0-8303 GCA_049514955.1 Bryobacteraceae bacterium
CTGCGATATCACCTACGGCACCAACAACGAGTTCGGCTTCGATTATCTGCGCGATAACATGAAATTCCGCCTGGAAGATTGCGCGCACCGGACCATCGACGCCATCTCCGTGGCCTCCCCAGACGGCAAGGGAACCCAGTTCAAGCTGTTCAACTACGCCATCGTCGACGAAGTGGACTCCATCCTGATCGACGAAGCGCGCACCCCGCTCATCATTTCCGGCCCCAGCGAGGAATCCACCGACAAGTATTTCAAGGTGAACCGCATCATCCCCAAGCTGATGCGCGGCGAAGAAATCGAAGGCAAAGAGCCTGGCGAAAAGTACACGACGGGCGACTACACGGTCGACGAAAAGCATCGGAGCGCGGCGCTCACCGAAGAGGGTTTCGATAAAGCCGCCAAACTCCTCAACCTCCCGAACATTTACGACATCGCCACCATCGAGTGGAAGCACCACGTGGAGCAGGCCGTCAAGGCGCACGCCTTGTACCACCGCGATCAGGAATACGTGGTCAAGCGCAACGACGCCACCGGCCAGGACGAAGTCATCATCGTCGACGAATTCACCGGCCGCCTGATGCCGGGTCGCCGCTGGAGCGACGGTCTGCACCAGGCCGTGGAAGCCAAGGAAGGCGTCAAAATCGAGCGCGAGAACCAGACCCTCGCCACCATCACCTTCCAGAATTATTTCCGCATGTACAAGAAGCTGTCGGGCATGACCGGTACCGCGGAAACCGAGGCGGCCGAGTTTCAGAAAATTTATAACCTCGATGTCACCGTAATCCCCACCAACAAGAACATGGTGCGCAAGGAATTTCCCGATGTCGTCTACCGCACCGAGGACGAAAAATTCCGGAACGCAGCCAAAGAGATCAAGGAGCTTCAGGAAAAGGGCCAGCCGGTGCTGGTGGGCACCATCTCGGTCGAAAAATCCGAGCGTCTTTCCGGCATGCTGAAACGCATGGGCGTCAAGCATGAAGTCTTGAACGCCAAGCATCACGAGCGCGAGGCGCTCATCGTGGCGCAGGCCGGACGCAAAGGTGCTGTCACCGTATCCACCAACATGGCCGGCCGCGGTACCGATATTCTGTTGGGCGGCAACCCGGAGGCCATGGCCCGCGAATCCGCGCGCAAGCAGGCCGTGGATCCCGACACCATGCCCAAAGCCGATTGGGCCGCGCTGCTGGGCCGCTTCAAGGAGCAGACCGACCGGGAACACGATGAGGTCACCGCGGTGGGGGGCCTGCACATCCTGGGCACTGAACGCCACGAATCGCGGCGCATCGATAATCAGTTGCGTGGCCGCGCCGGCCGCCAGGGCGATCCCGGCAGCTCCCGCTTCTATCTCTCTCTGCAGGACGATCTGCTGCGCATCTTCGGCGGCGAGCGCATGCAGCGCCTCATGCTGCGGCTCGGTATGGAAGAAGACGTCCCCATCGAGTCGAAGCTCATCACCAAGCGCATCCAAAAGGCCCAGGAAGCCGTCGAAGCGCAGAATTTCGAAGCCCGCAAGCACCTGCTCGAATATGACGACGTCAACAACAAGCAGCGCCAGGCCATCTACGGCATGCGCCGCCAGTTACTCGAGGGATCGGACCAGAAGGAGCGGATCATGGAAATGGTCCGCGGCCTGGTACAAGCGTTTCTGGACATGCGTTGCCCAGAGAAAACGCATCCGGATACCTGGGACCTCGCCACTCTGAAGACCGACGTCCTCAGCCAGTTCGGCTGCCGCATCGAAACATCGGAATTCGCCAGCATGAACCGCACCGAAATCGAGGACGCCATCTTCGAACGGCTGCAGCAGAAGTACCAGGAGAAGGAAGACCTGGTCGGTCCCGATATCATGCGCCAGACCGAGCGCATGGTCATGCTTCAGGTGATCGACGATCAGTGGAAAGACCACCTGCTCTCGATGGACCACCTGAAAGAAGGCATCCACCTCCGTGGTTATGGCCAAAAAGATCCGCTGGTGGAGTACAAAAAGGAGTCCTTCATCCTGTTCCAAGACATGATGGACCGCATCGAAGACGAGACGCTGCGGTATCTGTTCTTCCTGCAGGTGACGCGCGGGGAGCCGGGCCTGGACCGCCCCACCCCGGTGCTGCCCTTCCCGGAAGATGGCGACGAGGAAGAAGAGGAAGAAAATGGACAGCCCGCGGAGGCCTCCGATCAGGCCAAGCGCGCCGCGCAGGCCGCCATCCAGGACGTCACCAAGAAGATCCAGCGCGACAAAGAAAAAGAGCTCGCCGAAATGCAGTTCGTAGGCGGCGACGGCGGAGTCGCAAAGAAGCAGGTGATCAAAGGCGACAAAGTCGGCCGAAACGACCCCTGTCCCTGCGGCAGCGGAAAGAAATACAAAAAATGTCACGGATCATAGCGTGGGGCAG
This sequence comes from Bryobacteraceae bacterium, assembly GCA_049514955.1. Lineage (GTDB taxonomy): Bacteria > Acidobacteriota > Terriglobia > Bryobacterales > Bryobacteraceae > Bog-159. The sequence continues at coordinate 2,391 of JBEKUO010000313.1, forward strand.
GCCTTCAGCCTGCCAACTCTTCCGCCAGCCGGGCTTCTCCGCGTCTCCGCGTCTCCCCATCTCCGTGTCAGCCGCGCTCCTACTCCTCCTCCCCGCCCTCTCAACCGCCGCCATCTGGCCGGACGACCTAGGCGCCTTCCACCGCGTCTCCGCGCAGCCCATAGCCTTCCAATCCAACCAGCCAATCTGGGATGAGTACGGTTTCCAAGAAGGCGAAGAAGCCCATTACGAAGGTGCCAGCGAGAAATTCCTAGCGCGGGCATACCGCTTCCAGGATGCCACCGGCGCCATGGCGGCATTCGAATGGATGCGCCTCCCCGACTCCAAACCCTCCCCACTCGGGCGCTTGGCCGCCGAGAACTCTAACGTCGTCACCATCGCCCACGGCAACTACGTGCTGGTCTTCGTGGACTATTACCCAACCACCCCGTTTCTGACCACCGTCATCGAGAATCTAAAGCAGGTCGATAACTCGCCGCTGCCCTCCCTGATCGACTACCTGCCTGCGCCGGACCTCGTGCCCAATTCCGAACGCTACGTGGAGGGTCCCGCGGCGTTGCATGAATTCGCCCCCGGAATTCCACCCTCCACCGCAGCCTTCCATCTCGGCGCCGAAGCGGCACTCGGCACCTTCCGAGGGCCCGGTGGCGACCTGAAGCTGGCGATTTTCAACTACCCAACACCCCAAATCGCCATTCAGCAGACCCCCGAGTTCCAGAAAATCGCGGGCGCCATGGTAAAGCGCGCCGGACCTATGGTGGCCGTAATCCTCTCGCCGCCGAATGCCGACGCCGCCGAAAAGCTGCTATCCCTGGTCCGCTACCAGGCCGCCGTCACGCTCGACGAGCGCGTCAACACGCGCCGCGACAACATAGGCAACCTGGTGATCAACGCCTTCATTTTGATTGGCATACTGCTGTCCTTCTCGCTTGTGGGTGGCTTGGCTTTCGGGGGTGTGCGGTCATTTCTGCGGCGCGGTGGCCGGGGCGACGCGGCCGACGCCATGATCGTGCTGCACCTGCAAGACCGCTGAACAGCCTACCTGCATCCGTAAAGTACGGCAGAACAGGGTCTTAGAACAAAACCAACAGGTCAAAACTGTCCGTTTTACCGTTTCCGGCGCGCGCCTGTGGAAAAGCTCCAAGCCCGTAAGTGTCTGATCTACCTGCAATTACAGCCACAAAATTTCGATTGGTTTTTTGCTTGACTTGAAGGGCGGGGGGAAATAAGATCCAACTACCAAAGGTTTTTGGCGGAGTTGCGATTCCGTCGAAACTGATTCTCCCATCGAACATCGCCCTGGTAGAACAGGGTAAAGGATGCTCACCCTTCGGGGTGAGCATTTCTGTTTTGGTCTCCAGTTCCAGCCACTACAACCTGGGCCCGCCCTACCGATGAAGCCTGCCACGGACTGTCGACCCTTCCGCCCGCTGTGGAGAACGGCAAAAATGGGCAGTCGGGCTTCTGTTTTGACCTGCCGTGGGGTCGAGTCTTTCAGACCAGGGATAGCTCCTTGGGCCAGAATCGCCTAGACTAAAGGCGTATGGAACAGAGACTGCAAGCCGTGTACAAGGATGGCGTTCTGCAGCCTCTGGAGAGCGTACAGCTTGAAGAGAGCCAGCAGGTGACCGTCACCATCGGCGATCCAGCCACCAGCCAGGACCCAGCGGGATACTTCACGCCTGAAGAATGGGCAGAAGCCGACCATGACGACATCAGCCTGGATGAAATCAGGCAGGCGTTCTCCACAATCTCCGGCTCCCTTTCTGAGGTCGTGATCGCGCTCCGGCAAGAGCGCTGATTTGCCAAACTATTTTCTCGACACTATCGCACTCGCGAAGTGCTACCGCATGGAGACCGGCTCCGAATATATGGACCGCATCCTCGAGCAGCCGGGTTCGCGATCCCTGATCTCTAACCTCTCAATTGTGGAGTTCGAGTCCGTGCTCGCCATCAATATGAGGATGGGAGAGATCAAGACGCAGTCCTTGGAAATCGCCCGCCGGCGTTTCCGGGCCGATCTTGCGCAACAACGCATCAGGGTCGCGCCGTCCGTGAATGAGGGCCATTTCCAGACCGCCAGGAAACTGCTTATTCGATACGGAGTAACCGAAGGCTTCCGAACGCTCGATGCACTACAATTGGCAGTGGCCTCGACCTCAAGCAGAGGGACACATCACCATCCCAGTCGCGGCCGACCAAAGATTCTGCCGCGTCGCGACGTTAGCCGGCTGTGCGGCCGTAAATCCCGGGCAATTGGGCCCCAATCCTGGTTTGAGGGTCACTCCCCGCGACGCCAAGTGAAACTACAATTAAATCGTCCAGGCAGGCTCTGGGCGTCCACCGATGGAACAGCGCTAAACTAAAACCAATGCACCCACCCATCCCCAAAAGGCCTGAAGGGGACCCCACTTGGCGCACTCGCCTCGCGTCTTTGCGGAATATACGGCCCCTGCTCCGAATGGTTTGGGAGACCAGCCCGCCGCTGGTCGCGCTCACCACCGTTCTGCGCCTCGTGCGCGCCCTGCTGCCGCTGGCCATGCTGTGGGTCTCCAAGCTCATCCTGGATGGCGTGGTGGCCTGGATTCAGCGCCGAAACGGCAATGCTGTGGGCATCTGGAAGCTGGTTGCGCTGGAACTCGGGCTGGCTGTCCTGAGCGACCTACTGGGCCGCGCCAATTCCCTGGCCGATAGCCTCCTCGGCGACCGCTTCACCAACCGTATCAGCGTGCGCCTGATCGAACACGCCACCAAACTCGATCTCGCCTCCTTCGAAGATCCCGTCTTTTACGACAAACTCGAGCGCGCCCGCCGCCAAACCACCGGCCGCATGGGACTTCTGGCCGCTGTCCTCAACGTCGCCCAGGACACCCTCAGCCTGCTGTCGCTCTCCGCCGGGCTGATCGTCTTCTCGCCCTGGCTCATGGTTCTCCTGGTAGCCGCGGTGATCCCCGCGTTCCTCGGCGAGACCCACTTCACCACCCTGGCCTATTCCGTCCTCTATCGCTGGACCCCGCAACGCCGCCTCCTGGATTACCTCCGTCTGCTGGGAGCGAGCAACCAGAGCGCCAAGGAAATCAAGATCTTCGGCCTGGGTCCGCACCTGGCTGAACGCTATCATGAGGTTTCCGAGCGTATTTATAAAGAAAATAAGCAAGTTGCCGTGAAGCGCGCCAGCGTCGGCTTCCTCCTGAACCTCATCTCGACAGGCGGCTATTACGGTGCCTATGCAGTGGTTCTCATCCGCACGCTGGCCGGTGCCCTCTCTGTCGGAACCTTCACTTTCCTGACCGGCGCCTTCTCCCGCTCGCGCATGTACATCGAAAAAATCCTGCAGAGCTTTACCGACATCTCCGAGCAGGCTCTGTTCTTGAAGGATCTGTTTGAGTTCTTCGAGATGGTCCCAGCGATCCGCAGCCTTCCCGGCGCCCTGCCCGCTCCCCGCCCGATGCGCACCGGATTCGAGTTCCGCAACGTCGCCTTTGCCTATCCAGGATCGTCGCGCATGGTCGTCGAAAACATCAGCTTCCGCCTGGAACCGCAGGAAAAAATAGCCCTTATCGGAGAGAATGGAGCCGGAAAAACCACTTTGGTCAAGCTCCTGGCCCGCCTGTACGATCCAACCGCAGGCCAAATCCTCCTCGACGGTGTCGACCTCCGCGAATACAGCGTCGAAGACCTCCGCAAGGAGATCGGCGTCATCTTCCAGGACTACATGCGCTATGAGCTGCTTGCCAAAGAGAACATAGGATTTGGGAAGATCGAAGACCTCGCCGACCAGGCCCGCATCGAACGCGCCGCCCAGAAAAGCCTGGCCTTCCAGGTGATCGGCAAACTCCCCAACGGCTACGACCAAATGATCGGCCGGCGCTTCGAAGGCGGCGTCGATCTCTCCGGCGGCGAATGGCAGAAATTCGCCTTGGCCCGGGCCTACATGCGCGACGCCCAACTCCTCATTCTCGACGAACCCACCGCCACCCTGGACGCCCGCGCCGAATACGAGGTTTTCCGCCGTTTCGCCGAATTGACCAGGGGAAGAATGGCGGTGCTCATTTCCCACAGGTTTTCCACAGTGCGTATGGCGGATCGTATCTTGGTCCTCCAAAACGGCCAGATACGCGAGCAGGGCACCCATGACCAACTCCGGGCCCTGGGCGGGCAGTACTCGGAGTTGTTTGAATTACAGGCGGCAGGATATAGATAGCGAGCTTACTAACTGAATGGCTGAAAACAATTTGTTGCAAGTGATTCCGCTCGGCGGCTTGGGCGAGTTCGGCATGAACATGACCGCCATCCGCTACGGCGATGAGATCATCGTGATCGACTCCGGAATGATGTTCCCGGAGGAAGAATTACTAGGCGTCGACCTGGTGATGCCCGACCTCACCTTCTTAAAGGAGAACCAGTCCCAGGTCAAAGCCCTAATCTTGACCCACGGCCACGAGGACCACATCGGCGCGGTTCCGTATTTCCTGTCCGAGATCGACGTTCCGGTCTATGGAACGGCCTTCACCCTGGCCCTGGTCGAGCGGCGTCTTGAAGAATATGCGCTGGAACAAGAACCTGAGCTGATCGTCATCAAGCCCAAGCAGATCCTGGAGATCGGACCATTCAAGATCGAGTGCATCCATGTCACGCACTCCATCGTCAGCGCTTTGGCGCTGGCCATCACCACCCCGCTCGGAGTCATCATCCACACCGGCGATTTCAAGGTCGATCCCACCCCTACCGACAACGAACCGTTCGATCTGCACACGCTCGCCGATTACGGCAAGCGCGGCGTGCTGCTCCTGCTCTCCGACTCGACTAATGCCGATCGGCCTGGCTACACCGAATCCGAGCGCGCCGTGCGCCCGCGCATGGAGGATATCTTCAACCGCGCCGAACGCCGGCTCGTCATTTCGTGCTTCAGCTCGTCGATCCACAGAATTCAACTCGTGCTGGATGTCTCCGCCGAGTTCGGCCGCAAAGTGGCGCTGGTGGGACGCAGCATGTCGTCGGTCAGCGAAATCGCGCATTCGCTCGGCTTGCTCGAAATCCCGGATGGCATTCTGATCCGGCCCCAGGACGTGATGGGCGCCGCCGCCGAAAAGACCACCATCCTGATCTCGGGCACCCAAGGCGAACCGATGTCGGCCCTTTCGCGAGTGGCCGTGGACAACCACAAGCACATCTCCGTCGAGCCGGGCGACACCGTGGTGCTCAGCTCCCGCATCATCCCCGGCAACGAGAAGGCCATTTTCCGCATGATCGACCACATGTCGCGCCGCGGCGCCGACGTGCTCTACGGCAGCATGAATCCGCCGCTGCACGTTTCCGGACACGCCAGCATGGAAGAGATGAAGCTGGTGCTGAACCTGGTGCGCCCGCGCTACTTCATGCCCATTCACGGCGAATTCCGCCAGCTTACCAAGCACGCGCGGCTGGCCGAGCACCTGCGCGAGTCGGGCCTCGAGGAAACCTTCATCATGGAATCGGGTGACGTGCTGGAGATCGATCATCACGGCGCGCGCAAGGCGGGCAAGGTGACCGTCGGCCGCGTGTGCATCGATTCCGGATCGGTCGACGAAGTGGTCGAAGAGATGGTGATCCGCGACCGCCGGCATCTCTCCGAAGACGGCATCGTGCTGCCCATCATCGCCATCAACCGGCACACGGGGAAGGCGGAGAGCCTGCCGGAAATCGTGAGCCGCGGCTTCGCGCTGGCGGAAGACGGCTCGGATTTCATGCAGTCCGCGCGCCAGGTAGTGGCGAAAACGCTGGAAGCCTCCAACAAAGAGGAGAAGACCGACTGGGGCGTAATCAAGGAAAAAATCCGCGCGGATTTGAAACGCTACTTCATCAAGGAGACCTCGCGCCGGCCCCTGATCATGCCGGTGATTCTGGAGTTATAGAGAGCCGATCTCACCGTCA
>JBEKUO010000314.1:0-8282 GCA_049514955.1 Bryobacteraceae bacterium
GATGAAAGCCTCCCGTGCGCCCGCCAGGCGCTTCCGCAGGCAGGGGGTTCACCGGATTGGGCGGCTGATTCTCTGGCATCCCGCGCAAATTTCCCAGTTCCCAACATTATAGAACATCACCCTGAGGTGGGACAGACGCTTTCGTCTGTCAACCAGTCGCGGGACAGACGCTTTCGTCTGTCAACCCGGTCTGGCTTATTTTCCACCTACCGTCTGATTCGCAAGCAGCCCAAAAAGCTCCGTCAGCGGCACCGCGCCTTGCTGCAAAGCCGCCGCATGAAAATCCTCCAGATTGAAAGCCGCGCCGCGCGCCTGCCGGTACCGGTCACGCACGCGAGTCCAGCCGCGCCATCCCGCGAAGTAAGTCGGCAACTGCGCCGACGAGAGCTTGGCGCGTTGCAACTTCGCGGTCGCCTCCTCGGCCTCCTGGAACGTCTGCTTCTCCATCAGATCGAGAGCTTCCTGGTCCGTCATGTTCAGCATCTGCAGCCGGACGTCCAGGATGGCATTGGCAATCACGCGCAGCTCTTCCTTTTGAAAGGTGAGCCGCAGCTCCGGCGAGTGGTCGAGGAACCCTTCGTCCAGCATGGCTTCGGTCGCATATTGCGCCCACCCTTCAATGTAAGGCCCGTTGCCGTAAACCGCGCGCAAGAGCCGGCGCGTGGCTGGCTGGATATCGTTCGCATACTCGAACTGGACATAATGTCCGGGCATGGCTTCGTGTATGGTCAGCAGTTTCAGCTTGTAGAAGTTGTACTCGCGCAGCTTCGATTCGACGCGCGCCGGCGGCCATTCGGAGGGAATCGGCGTGACCCAGTAGAAGGCGCCGAGCTGCGGCTCCAGGGCCGGCGCCGGGTTAAAGCCGCCGACCGCATAGGCGCCGCGCATGAACTCCGGCGTCGGAATCACCTGAAGATTCGAGCGCGGCGGAAGCGGCAGCAGATGCTTCTGCGCGACGAACTGGCGCGCCTCTTCTAGATCCTGCCTGGCGTCCGCGAGATAGGATTCGCGCGTCGAGTGCCGGTCGGCGATGCGCCCCAGCACCTCGGAGATAATCTGGTTTGCGCGCGCTTCTTCCGTTAAGTCCGCGTGGTCTTTATGGGCCGGGAAAAATTCGCGGTGCAGCGGCAGCGCCGTCTCCAGCATGCGGGTGCGCACCGCCTGCAGGTCGCGCGCAGCCGAGTCCAGCACATCGGCGGCCTCCGCGCCGGAAGCCAGCGTATAGCGGAACTTGCGCGTGTATCGATCGCGCCCCAAGCGCCAATCGCAGTTATCGCGCGCGGCCAGGCTCTTCTGCAGGAAGTCCTGAAAGCCCCGCAACGCATCCAGCGCGGGCCGCGCCGCGCGATCGAACTCCGCGCGCTGGTCGCTGGGCACTGCCGCGCGAATGGTCTTGTCCAGCAAGGCGATGTTGCCTTCGTTTTCCTCCGCGGCGACCTTGGTCCAGATCGCCGGAGAGGACGTCAAATTCGTGCGCGCCTGGTCGAGGAAGAGCGGCAGTTTGTGGAGACGCGCGACGATCTGGCGCATACGCACGGCCTGCGGCGCGTATTCCAGCACGAGCGGAGTGAACAGCGCATTGCCCACCAGTTCCACGTACATCGTGGGGTTGTGCAGATAACTCTGGATTTCCTCGAAATCGAGCAGCGCGAGCGAAATCTGGTCCTGCATGATGTTGTAATCGGCGCGGGATTCGGCGGTCAATTCCTCGGGTTTGACGGCATCTTGCAACCGCTGGCGAAACCGCTCGTAATACTCGCGGTGGTGATCCAAGGTAGCCGGACTCATGTCGTCAAGCTGCTCGTCCAGGTTTTGACCCTTGTATTGATGCAATCCGGTCGCGGTCGCCGCGATGGGTGAAAACGACAGCGTGGTGTAAACGAACTCGTCGGCGAGCTTTGAGAAGCTGTGCTCCGGCGGGCCGCATCCGGCGGCCATGAGAATCGACATGACGAGTGGGGCAGCCAATCTTGGCTGCAGGCCGCCTTTAAGGTGGCCTTTGCTGGCTTTCCACAATGTGGGGCAGGATGGCATCCTGCGCGCCGATTGGCAATCGGCGCAAATTGCCTCGGAGCGGCGCATTGTTAGAGTTTACACAAGTTGCGGTGGTGGGGTAGGCGACGCTTGTCGGACAGGCGGTTGGCAGGCGGAAGCGCCTGCCCCACCATTTTCGCTCAGCCCAACTCGGGATGCAACCGGTGCTGCGCAGGGCGCGCCGGAGTGGAGGCTGGCGGCCGCCGGTTCTTGATCTGCAACCAGCGCATGGCGCGCAGAGCTTGCGCCGCCTGAACATTGGCGCGTTCGACAATGACGCGTTCGCCGATGGCGCAGACCCAAAGCAGGGCGACCAGGATCGCGATGGAGGTCAGGCCCTGTCCCGTTATTCTCGCTATTGCCACGCCGGGACCTCCATAATCGACCACTGCACGGAGGCACAACAAGCAAGCCTGCTGCCAAAATCAATCGTCTTTTGTTATCAGCCGGCGCGGCGGGATGTGGTGTGACAGAACGCCACATGCGGCGCATAACCTGCACGCATTCGTCACTGGGCGCTCTCGGACTTGATTGCCTTCCGAGCCACTAGGCCGAAGCCTTTTGCGTCTGCCTCGTTTGCAACGGCCGCCAAGCGGGCGCGGCCCTCGACGGCAGCGCCGGACTTATTCTCTAGTTCACCCAGGGCCAGGCGTGTTGCGAACACATACCCAAGGTAACCGTGCTGCATGGCAATTGCGAGGGTGGACTCCAGACGCTTCCTGGCGTCGACGAGGGCAGAAGCCCGGCCAGAAGCTGTCTGCACGCGGGCCATGGCGAGAGTGACTCCAAAACGAACAGGAAAGGCGCTAGTATGCGACAGCAGGGCCGTCGCATGCTGGACCGCCGCCATCGCCTCGGCTGGCTTTGCGTCGGCTAGCAAGGCGCGCCCTAGAAGGGCGTAGGCCGCGGCTTCGCTGTCTCCCGATTTCTCCTTCCTGAAAACCTCGATCGACTGCCGAATGAGCGGCTCTGCATCCGCGGGCCGGCTTTCCTCCAGCAACACCAAGGCGAGATCGGCGCGGCTGGAAGCCGCATTCAGCCCGTCGCCCATCTCGCTGCGGATGGCGAGTGCTTCCTCGACTCCCTTGCGCGCTTCCGCGATATCGCCCTTGGCTAGCGCGATCTGGGCCAGTCCCGACAGAACGTAAGCCCGGCCTCTCCGGTAGCCGGTCTCCAGATCGATCTTGAGCGCCTGTTCGTAAAACGCTTTCGCGCCCGCCAAGTCCCCTTGCTCATAAAGCGACAATCCGAGGTTGTCGAGAGTCGATGCCATGCCTCTTTTGTCGGCCACGTCGCCAAAGTTCTTAAGTGCTTCTTCGTTCATCCTGCGGGCGCCGGCCAAATCGCCCTGGCCGTCGAGCACATTCGCGATATTTCCCAACGTCCCGCCGATACCGTCCTTTGAGCCAATCTCGCGTTGCACCGGCAGCGACTGTTCGTAAAGGGTCTTGGCGCCCGCCAGATTCCCTTGCTCATAAAGAACGTTGGCAATTGAGTTGAGAGAGACGGCGACGCCTCCGCGATCCCCGCTTCTACGCGACACGCTGAGCGAATCTTCATACATCTTGCGGGCTCCCGCAAGGTCCCCCTGGTCATAAAGCACTCCTGCCAAGCTTTGCAGGGTTCGCGCCACGCCCTGCGTGTCGCCCGCGTGAGCGAACATATCCTTTGCTTTTCCGAGGACGGCTGCGGCCTGTGGCAATTGGCCCAGACGATCCAGTATCCACCCCTGCGCCAGGCGCGCTCGTGCCACCAGAAGGCCGGCCCCCTGCGCTTCACCTTTTTCGACCGCGGCGGCCGCCAGTAGGTGCGCTCGCTGGAAATCCCCGAGCAACTCTGCGGCTTTCGATTCCGCGAGATCGATGCGCGGATCCTCGCCCGCCGGCGGCGGCAGGTTTCGCATCGCCGCAGCGGTGGCCAGTGCGTCTTTGGCTCTTCCCGCGGATGTTTGGGCCAAGGCCAGGCGCAATCCGTAGTCCAGATTATCCGCGAAGAATTTGAATAGCGTGCCGTAGATTTCGACCGCTTTGTCCCACTCCTTGGCCATTTCCCGGTAGCGTCCCTCGATGAACAGCCGGCTTTCCCGCGACAGGCTGCCGGAGAGATCCAGCGCCTTCCGGGCTTCCTGCTTGGCCTTTTCGTCGTATCCCAGCGTGTTCCACGCCTGTGCCAGCGCGGAGTGGGATACGGCACACGCGGGCTCCGCATCCACCGCCTTGCTAAGCAGATCGCTCGCCGCCGGCGCATCATATAAACGCAGCCGGACCAGGCCTTCCGCATAAAGACGGGCCGCCTCCGGACTGGAAGGCAGTTCGGCGCGAACGGCAGTGGCTTCCGCGGTGGTGACCTCGTCCACGCCCAACTTTTGACGCAGTTGCGCGCCGGTGCGCGAGACCAGGTCCAGAAGCTGGACGTCCGTTCCGGTTTGAGAAACGGTGGCCATGGTCTCCCCAGCGCTCGCATCCTGAAGACGCAGGTCGAGCCGGACCTGCCCGCCCGCCTCTTTCCCGGAATCGAAGTAGGAACCAAGCACCACAAAATCTGCGCCCAGATTCTTGCGGATTCGTTCTAGCGTTTCTTTGCCATATCCGTCGGCTTCCGGCAGGGAGAGGTCGATCTTGGCGCGGGCGACGTTCTCACCTGGGATGGTGCGGAGCTTTTCTCCCGCGGCGAGTTCGGTGGTGAACATCTCCGAGAGTGCGGCAGACAGCCAGGTCGCATCGGGCCGTCCCGAGAGGTTTTTGAAGCCAAGCACCGCCACGGAACGCCGGGCCCGGACAGCAATGGGCGCGATTGCGGCATCGGACGCGCGGGGGCTGTGACGCGTACGAACAAACCACAGCGTCCCGAGCGCCAGCGCTGCCAGCAGTATCGCGATTACCGCCCACTGTCCCAGCGGCGCGCCAGCCGAGCTCGGCAACGCCGCGGGCGAGGTTTCTCGCGCCGGATCGAGGCTCCGCTTAAGGTCCTCGAGGCCGGACTTCATCTCTCCCGCGCTTCCGTACCGGTCATCCCGATCTTTCTCGAGTGCCCGGTTGATCAGTTGTGCGAGCTCGGACGGCAGTCGCGGATTAAGAAGGACCGGTGAGCGCGGAGTCTCCGTCAGAATGGCAGCCAGGATCATCGCGGCCGTCGCACCCGTAAACGCTCTCTGGCCCGTGGCCATTTCATAGAGCACCGCGCCGAAGCTGAACAGGTCGGTGCGCGCGTCCAGATCCTCGCCGCGCGCCTGTTCCGGCGACATATAGGCCGCTGTTCCGATAGTCACCCCGGGGGTCGTCAGCAGGGTTTCCGTAGCTGCGTCGGCCCGCACTGTCGAATCCACCGGATGCCCTGCAAGCTTGGCAAGCCCGAAGTCTAGAACCTTAACCTGCCCGCGCGGTGTGATGAAAATGTTTGCCGGCTTGATATCGCGATGCACGATTCCTTTGGCATGGGCGGCATCCAGCGCGTCCGCGATTTGAATCGCCACGTCCAACAGATCGCCTGTACGCATTGGCTGGCCCGAGATGCGCCGCTGCAGCGTTTCGCCCTCCAGAAGTTCCATGGCGATGAAGGGCTGCCCCTCGCTTTCATCGATTTCGTAAACGGTGCAGATGTTGGGATGGTTCAGGGCCGAGGCAGCGCGGGCTTCCCGCCGGAACCGGTCGAGGGCTTGCTGCTCCCGCGGCAACTCGTCGGATAGGAACTTGAGAGCGACCGCGCGGCCGAGACGTGTATCTTCCGCTTTATAAACCACGCCCATACCACCACTACCGAGTCTTTCCAGAATTCTGTAGTGCGATATGCTGCGGCCTGTCACCCGTTTGCCAGTCAGTATACACCAATTAACTCAGGCCGATTTTTCGGGCCCGCCGGCAGGTATAATCAAAACGTGAGAAATCTCGCACTCCTGCTGCTACTCCTGCCGCTGGCCGGCTGTAGTCGCGACATCCGAAATGAACAAGCCGTACGGCAGGCGGTGATCGATTACCTCTCCAGCCGCCCGGGTCTCAACATCGGCTCCATGAACGTCGACGTGAGCTCCGTCATTTTCCGCAAAGACGAAGCGGATGCCACCGTGTCCTTCGTGCCGAAAGGATCCAGCGCGTCGGCGGGCATGACGATACGTTACGTCCTCGAGTTGAAAGGCAACCGCTGGGTGGTCAAGCCGCGTGCGAGTTCGGGAAACAATCCGCATGGCGGCACAGAGGCCAGCCCGCACGGCAGTGCGATGCCGTCTCCGGACGGCGGCGGGAGCCCTGCGGGAACGTTGCCACCCGGACATCCCTCGGTTCCGCCGAGAGATAGCGGCCACTAATGAAACTGGTAGCCGTATTGGGAGGAGGTCCGGCTGGCGCTTTTGCCGCTGAGCGGCTGGCCTCCGCGGGCCTCGACACCGTCGTCTTCGACGAGAAACTCGCCTGGGAGAAACCCTGTGGCGGCGGCCTCACCTACAAGGCCTACCATACCTATCCGTTCCTGATCGAAAACAATACTCCCAAGAAGCTGGTCACCGAAACCATTCTGGCGGCGCCGCACGCCAAAGCCGCCACGCTGCGTTTGAGCGAGCCGCTGCTGATCTATTCGCGGATGGATCTGAACCGCCTGATGCTGGACCGCGCCGAGCAGGCCGGCGCGCGCATCGAAAAAGCCCGCGTGCTCCAAATTGAACGCACCACCACCGGCTGGCGCCTGCGCACCAGCGGCGGCGCGCTCGACGCGGACTTCTGCGTGATCGCCACCGGCGCGCGCAACCCGCTGCGGGATTTCGGCACGCAGCTCGCCCCGCAGGATGCTATGTCCGCGTTGGGCTACTACGTGCCCGGAGATCAGGCGCAGATCGATATACAGTTCCTGCCGCACCTGGAAGGCTACATCTGGATCTTCCCGCGCTGCGGTCACCTCTCCGTAGGCATCTGCGGGAAGGGCGAGCCGGCCGCTTCACTGCGCAAGCGCCTTGAGAATTATATGGCGCAGAAGGGCCTCTGCTGGAAGGGCGCGGCCTTTTATAGCCATCTGCTGCCCTCGCTGGAAACTGCGGCCTGGCGCAAGAATCGCGTGGCGGGCGAAGGCTGGCTGGCCGTTGGCGACGCCGCAGGCCTGGTCGATCCCATCACCGGCGAAGGCCTGTATTACGCGCTGCGCTCAGCGGATCTGGCGGCCAAAGCGCTGCTCTCGGAACTCGGCGGCTTGGCCGAGCAAGCTTACCGGCGCATGTTGCGGCGCGATTTCGCCGCGGACCTGGAGTTCGGCTCGCGCCTCGCCAAGCGCGTGTTCCTGGGACGCTTTCTGTTTGGCTCCGTACCCGCCCGCATGGTGCAGTTCACCCGCCGCAGCAGCCGGTTCAGCGGCGTTATGCAAGACCTGTTCGCCGGAACGCAGCCCTATCTCGGCTTGAAGAACCGCTTGTTGCGCAACCTCAACGGCAGCCTGTATGAGATCGCCATGAGCCTGGGGCTCAGCCACCTGCTGCCCGGCAAAGCGCAGCCATAGGTGGGACAGGCGCTTTCGCCTGTCAACCCAGCAACCATCGTACCTATGAATTCTCACACCAACTCCGAAGCAGCCTTCCTTAGAGCCCAGAAAGTGATCCCCGGAGGTGTCAACTCCCCGGTCCGCGCCTTCCGCGGAGTGGGCGGCAATCCACCGTTCATCGCGCGGGGCGAAGGCTCCCACCTCTTCGACATCGACGGCAACGAATACATAGACTACGTAGGTTCGTGGGGCCCTCTGCTGCTCGGCCACCGCCATCCGGCGATTGTGGAAGCGGTCGAGCGCGCCCTCGAAACCGGCACTAGCTTCGGCGCGCCCACCGTCCAAGAAATCGACCTGGCCGAAGCCATCCGCGACGCCGTCCCCTCCATGGAGATGGTGCGCCTGGTCAACTCCGGCACCGAAGCCACCATGTCGGCCATCCGCTTAGCGCGCGGCTTCACGGCCCGCGACCTCACCGTCAAGTTCGAAGGCTGCTATCACGGCCACGTGGATTCTCTGCTGGTCAAGGCGGGTTCCGGCCTCGCCACCCTGGGCATCGCCGATACCGCAGGCGTGCCGAGAGGCTTCACCGATACCACCCTGGCGCTGCGTTTCAACTCGGTGGATGCGGTGGAAGCCGCGTTCCGAGCGCATGGCGGCCGCATCGCCTCCGTCATCGTCGAGCCGGTGGTGGGCAACATGGGATGCGTTCCGCCCCAGCCCGGATTTCTGGAAGCGTTGCGTGCCATCACCGCCCGGCACGGCGCGCTGCTGATCCTGGATGAAGTGAT
>JBEKUO010000315.1:0-8280 GCA_049514955.1 Bryobacteraceae bacterium
GACGAAGTCTTCCCGGCATACGGGTTGGCCAGCCACAAAGGCTATTTCACCCCCGAGCATGCCCAGGCGCTGGAAGAGCACGGCCCCACTCCTTTGCACCGCCTGAGCTTCGAGCCGGTACGCGCCCGCTCCCTGTTTCCGGTGGATTTCGATCCGTGGGCCGGCGCGCAACTGGAGTTGTTCGCGGCCCTGGAAGCCGCATCATGACCGCCGACCCGCTGCTCCCACCCACCGGCGAGATCGTGCGGGAGCCCGTTCCACCGCCCAAGCCGCGCTATCGCTGGTATCACAAAGTGACGGCGCTGATCTTCATCGTTTTCTGCCTGGAGTTGGGAGTGTTCCTGCTGTTCTTCCCCTGGTCGGTGCTCTGGGACCGGAATTTCTTCTCGTCTTTCACGCCCCCGTTGAAACAGTATTGGGACAACACCTATCTGCGCGGCGCCGTCAGCGGCCTGGGACTCGTGAACGTCTACATTTCATTGATCGAGATCTTCCGGCTGCGGCGCTTCCTGCAGCCATAGCTGGCAGTGGTGGGGCAGGCGCTTTCGCCTGCCAACCGACTTTGGCGTGCCGAATACGGATCGCCCGCTCGCCCGCTCGCCCCTTCGTAACATCGACGCTTTTGGTCGATGTTGGCGAGCTACGCTCGCCTCCCCGCCCTGTGTTACTGTTCAAAGCCGGGGGTTCTCCTATGCGACATTGTTGGACTCGCCGCGACCTGCTCCGCTTGGCCCTGACGCTGCCGGCAGGCGCAGCCTTCACACGCTTCCGCGCTCTGGCTCAGCCGCACCTGAACCGCGTCAAGATCACCGGCATCAAGGCGATGGAGATCCGCAACATCGCCGGGAACTGCCTGATTCGCATCGATACCGATGGCGGCTTGACCGGCTACGGCGAGGCCGGCGCCACCGGGCCCATGGCGCGCGCCAGAATTCAAACCATGCAGCAATACCTCTTGGGCAAAGATCCGCTCACCATCGAGGTCCACTTCCACAATCTGACCTCGTTGATGCACACGTACATGGCGCACATCCCCACCATCAGCGGGATCGATATCGCGCTCTGGGATCTGGCCGGCAAGATCACCGGATTGCCGGTCAGCACGCTGCTCGGCGGCCCGTTTCGCGATTCCATCCGGATGTATTCCCATGGCGTCGGCCTGGACCTGCTCGACCCCGCATCCTGCCGTGCTTTTGCGCAGCGGGTGAAGGAAATGCCGGAAGGCTTCGACGCTTTCAAGTGCAACATCGATCCGGTGATCGGCGTTCCGCCGGCGCGCTTTGCGCCTACGTTGGATCGCGTCCAACTGCATAATGTGTCGCGCGCTTTCAACAACGCTAGGGAAGCGCTTGGTGACGATATCGACATCGCGGTGCACTGCCACAACGAGCTGGATACGCCCAGCGCCATCGCCGTGGCCAAGGCCGTGGAATCGATGAATCCACTGTTCATCGAGGACCCCTTGAATCCGCCCTACTCGGAAGCCTGGATGGCTCTGCGCAGATCCACCCGTATTCCGCTGCTCACCGGAGAGAAGCTCGAACTGGTGCGCGGATTCAAGCCTTTCCTGGATAAACAGGCGGTCGATATCGTGCATCCGGACCTGGCGTTTGCGGGCGGATTTACGGGCGTCAGGAAGATCGCCGACTATGCCGCGCTGACGCGCACGCCGGTGGCTCTGCACAACGTGGGCTCGCTGGTGCTGACTTACGCCAACGCGCACTTCGGATCCTCGATCCAAAATTTCTACCGCTCGGAGAGCCAGTTGGGGCGGCCCAACCATTACATCGAAGCCATGGCCATTAAGCCGCCGGAAGTTCGCAAAAGCCAACTGAAAGTGCCGGACGGCCCCGGGTTGGGCTTGGAGATCAACCCCGACTTCCTGCGCCGGAACCTGGCGCCCGGCGAAGATTACTGGGGATAACCGCGTGGCGCAAGCTTCAGCTTGCCGCGGCGAACTTCAGTTCGCCGTCTGGGGTTTCTGCATTTGCCGGCTAGGTGGGGCAGGCGCTTTCGCCTGCCAACAGCGAACTCTAGTTCGCTGAACGGCGAGCTTCATCCCGCCGTGTGCAACCCTACTCGACGCGCAGCGCCTCCACCGGCTCGATCATGGTCGCCTTCCGCGCCGGTATATAACTAGCCAGCAGCGCCGCCGCGGCCAGAACCAGGGACACCGCGCAATACGTGATCGGATCGAGCGGGCTAACTTCGAACAACAAGGCCTTCATAAGCTGCGTCAGCGCGGCTGCGGCAGTGATCCCGCATGCCACTCCGATGGCCGTCAGCCAGAGCCCCTGACGCACGAACATTTGCCGCACTGCCTGTTGTGGCGCGCCCAGAGCGATGCGTATGCCGATCTCCCGCGTGCGCTGCGACACCGTATACGAGATCACTCCGTAGATGCCTATGAGGCCGAGCAACAACGCCATGCCCGCCGCAATACTCAGCAGTACCAGCGTGAACGAAGTGCGCGCCATCGACTTATCGTAGATCTCCTCGACCGTGCGCACGTTGGCGATGGGCAGGTCCGGATTCACGGACCACACCGCTTGCCGGACCTCGCTCAGAAAGCCGGCGGATCCGGTGCGCGTGCTGCGGATTGCGAATATCTGGCCCCTTTGGGCTTCGAGGCCCTTGCCCCAAAGATTCTCGACCAACATCGGCCAGTACACGATGGTTGTAGCTTTCTGATTGACGCCGTCGTCGCGCTCATTTCCCACCACGCCGATGACTTCTCGCCAAGGCGCCTTGGGGCTCTCGCGGACTTGCTTGCCGAGAGCCGCGTCAGGCTCCTGCCATAGCTCGCGCGCCAGGTTCTCGGAAACCATTACGACCGGACGCTTCTCGTAAATATCCGTCCAGGTCAGATCGCGGCCGGCCACCAGAGGATTGCCCATGGTCTTAAAGAAGCCTGGTGAGATGAACTTATAACGTCGCAGAGGCGGTATCTGCGACTCGGCATAAACCTTGTCGGAGGCATAGATCGGATCGTTGTCGTTCTCTCCGTCCATGGTGATGGAGTTGGAAAGACCGACAGTGGTGACGCCCGGAATCGCCGCAACCTTCTCCATCATGGTGTTGTAAGTGCGGATTACTTGTTCGGGCTTGGGTACCTGCGCGTCCGGAATGGAAACACTGAGCGTGAGGATCTCATCGCCTCTGGTGAATCCGGGCGGAACCTGCTTCAGCGCCCGCACGGTGCGGATCATGAGTCCCGAACCGATCAGCAGGACCAGAGCCAGCGACACCTGCACGACCACCAACACGCTGCGCGCGCGGTGACGTTCCCGGCCTTCGCTCATGCTGCGGCCGCCCTGGCGCAGGGCGCTCATCAAATGCGGGCCGGCATATTTGAACACCGGGATCAAGCCGAACAGAAGGCCGGCCACCAGCGAGACCAACAGTGTGAACAGCAGTACGGGTGGATCGATCGAGATTTCCTGCAGTCGTGGAAGCGACGGGCCCATGGAGACCAGCACCTTGAGTGCGGTGTAGGCGAGTCCCACGCCCAGAGCGCCGCCCACCAACCCCAGAGTCACGCTCTCGAGCAAAAGCTGACGCGCGATGCGTGCCCAGCCCGCTCCCAAAGCAGCCCGTATGGCGAGTTCCTGCTGCCGCCCTTCCGCTCTCACCAGCATGAGGTTGGCGACGTTAGCGCAGGCGATCAACAGCACTACTCCGATGGTTCCCATCAACACCCACAACATCTTTCCGATGTCGCCGACCACATCCGCCGCCAGCGGCCGCAGATTCGCACCAAAGTGCGCTTCCTCCACCATCTGCATACTCAGTCCCGGAAACGGAGCGAACTTCCGCTGCATCATCGGGAGCATACGCGCCTCGTCCGCATTGGCCTGCGCGAGCGTTACTCCAGGCTTGAGGCGCGCGATCCCAAGGTAGCTGAAATTGCCGATAAACGTCTTGCCGCGGTCGAGCTGCAACGGCAGGATCAGTTCGAATTTGCGGTCCATGAAGCGGAAACTCTGGGGCATGATGCCGACGATCTCGCGCGACTTTCCGTCGATCATGACTCTGCGGCCGATGACGCTAGAGTCGCCGCCGAATTTGCGCTGCCAGTAGCCGTAGGTCAGCATCGCCGTTTCCGGACCGCCAGGCGCATCATCCTTGCGCGTGAACCAACGGCCGCGGATAGGCTGAATGCCCAGGATGGGGAGCGTGCCATCGGTCACCGAAAGGCTGTCGACCCGTTCCGGTTCGCCGTTGCCCGTAACAGAGACGGAATCGCTGCGCCACACGCCGCTGTCCTGGAAGGTACGGCTCTCCTCGCGGAAAGTGAAATAGGTGGCGGGCGACGCGTTCACTTCCTTCAGCCCCGGGATCCGGGTCGTTTCCCAGACGCCCACGAGCTGCTCCGGATGCGGATAGGGGAGCGGTTTCAGCAAGACGCCGTTGACGACACTGAAGATGGCTGTGTTCGAGCCGATGCCGATGGCCAGCGTGATCAGAGTGATGACGGCAAACATCGGCGAACGCGCGAGCCTGCGCAGAACGGATTTCATGGGAACCCTCTACAGACTAATACGTGGGTTGCACACTATAGTTCCGGAAGTTTCGCGGGGCGTGCTCACTAGCATGCTCGGCGTGGGCTGAGTGCTTCTCCACCAATGTTCTCAACCTGTTGGTCAGCGTGGTGGGGCAGGCGCTTTCGCCTGCCAACCGCGACTCACAGTGACCTCTGCCACCGGCTGATGGGAGACCGGGTCGGGGTTGTTGGCAGTCAATGTGTCATAGCGTACACCACGTAATTCACGCCGATGCGAATGGCCAGCGCGGAGAACTTCTCGGGGTATCGCGGTTCATCGGCCCACTCCCAGGCGTCGCCCAGGTCCGAGTTATAGGAGATGGCCACCATGATTCGTCCTTTGTCGTCATAAATGCCGCGCCAGTGCGCGCCGATGCCGTTGTTCTTGTAGCCCAATCGCAGATGCGCCGCGCCGGGCACCTGGTAGCGTTCGTCCAGATCGTAGACCGTATGGAATATGGCGTCTTTGTCGTCGATCTCCACGATGGGGCGGTCCGGAAAAACGCGCTTGATGCGCTGTTCGAACATCTCCCATTCGAAGGCGCCATGGAAGTCGTCGGCCATGAAGAAGCCGCCGCGCAGCAGATATTCGCGAAGCTCTTTCGCCTGCGTATCGGTCAAGCCCCATTCGCCCACCTGGACGGCGTACAGCCAAGGCCAATCGTAGGCGTCGCCTTCGTCCAGATTGACGGGCTGCTCGACGGAGCGCACGTGAATGCGCGTCAGACGCCGCAGCGCCTCGGAGAAGTGCCGATCCGCCCGCGGGTAATCCTGGGTCCACAGCGACAGCCCTTCGCGAAAGTCTCCCGTGAAGCGGTCGCCGTAGCCGTCGTTGGGACCCGGCGGGAACATCAGCCTGGCGAAGACCCATTCGGTCTGCTCGTGCCAGTCGGGCGGTGTCGCGAAATTCTCGTATTCCACGCCGGGGAACTGGCGGAAGGGACGCTGGAAAGCATATAGCGCGCCGAGGAAGGCAACGGTGAAACCCGCCCCTCGCAACGCCTTCCGCATGCCCATAGGTACGCCTTATTCTGAGGATAGCACTGGGACCAGCGCGCGCTCTGCGAGACTGGCGCAGCCGCCGGTGTTGGTAGGCTGCACCAGGGCACCGAACGCGCGGATAATCCCGGCGCGTTGTCACGCCCGATTCCCGGGGGTGCCTTTGCAGCCGCGAAGTATGCGTCCCCATGAGCGGACGCAGCAGGCAGGAGCGCCCAATGCTAAATCGGTTTTTTGATGGCCGAAAGTAGTTTGTTGCTTCGGTTGTCTTGCAAAGTGTCGTTTGTGCAACTTGCCTGAGCCGAGGCTTTCCCTTATCGTGAAGGAATGGAAGTACACTTCACACCCGAGCAGCAAGCGCAGCTTACGCAGAACGCCACCAAGGCCGGGACCGTCCCCGAGCGCTTAGTGACCAATGTAGTTGCCCGTTATCTCGACGAAGAAGCCCGCTTCCTTGCCGCCGTAGAAAGAGGAATCGCGGCGGCCGAGCGCGGCGAGTTTATCGAAGAAGAAGAAATGGACGCCCGCCTTGAAGCCATGTTCAAGCCCTAATGCGTATTCGTTGGGCCGTTCCGGCCGCCGAAGATTTAGAAAGCATCAAGAACTATCTTCAGCAGCACTACCCGCGCTTCGCTGAACCGACTGTCCGGACGATCCACCAGCGTATCCGATCGCTAAAAACCTCACGCAACCGGGCAGACCCGGCATCGCGGCGGCACAAGAGAACTTGCACTCACGCCGCTGCCGCACGTCGTGGTCTACGTGGTGAAGGCTGAGGCCGTCGACATCCTGCACATCTATCACAGTGCGCAGGATTGGCGATAACCGGCGCAAGTGGGCGCTTTCTGTCACCGCTTCTCCTGCGGAGCGTAATCCTCGACGTTGAGCAAGACGACGCGCATTATGGGGCTAACAAATCCTTAATGCGCCGTGCCAACTCTGCCTCCGTCATCCTGGTAGGCTGGTACATTCGCACAATTCCCTTTCGGTCGATCAAGACCAGGGTCGGCGTGGCGCTTACGCCGTAACGCAGCATCATGGCCTCGCTGATGGGATGCGGAGCGCCGTCGAGGCCCGCGTAGGATGTCTTCCACACGCGCTCGATTTCCTGATCCTCCTGCGCGGCGGTGGGGTTCTCGACGTTGGGCACATCTCCGTAGCGGCGCGTAGGCGCGATTACCTGCAGCCCACGCGGCCCAAATCTCTCCTTGAGCCGCGCGATGGTGGGAGCTTGCGCTTTGCAATCGCCGCACCAGTGCGCCCACAGGAATAGGAGCACCGGGTTGCCCCGATACTTCTCGTCCAGTTCGGGAGCGGGGTGGCCTTCGAGTGTGAGCAGGTCCAGGTTCTTGTATATGCGCGCTTGCAGTTGCCAGGTCTTCCAACGCGGCAGCTCCGCCTCGAGGAATGCGACGGCCTTGCCGCGATCCCCGCGGGCGGCCATCATCTGCGCCTCCACCTCGATCGACGTGCCGACGGCGGCTTCCAGGAAGTGGTCGTCTTCCACGCGTTTCGTCTTCAGGAGATCGGATGTCAGTGCCTTGGTTTCGTCAAGGTAGCGTGCAGCAGCCTCGGATTTGCCCAGCACCAGGGCGCCGCGCGCCAACCACGCCACTGCGGCGGCATATTCCGAGTTTGCTCCGTTTGCGGCGCGGTAGTCTTCTGCGAGCGCTTCGGCGCTGGATAGATCGCCGGCCGAGAGCTTGAAGCGCACGTCCGTGACCACCGCTGCGGAGGCGGGAATGATTAGTAAGAGCGAGAGCCATTTGGATCGCATGGTTATCGAGAATAGCATTTGGCGAGCTTCGCCTGTGGTGGGGCAGGTGGGGCAGGCGCTTTCGCCTGCCAACAGCGACATTTTCCCAAAGAGTGCCTTGGTGGCACTGTTGTACAAGACGGTGGGGCAGGCGCTTTCGCCTGCCAACAGCGAACTCTAGTTCGCTTCAACCGTGGGCTAAAGCCCACGGCCAGCAAGCTGAAAGCTTCCGCTACACCGCCCAGTCGGCCGGGTCGGTCGTCATTTCGATCCAGCCCTGTTGCGGAACCGCGTCCAACGGCAGCCCACCTTGCCACAGCGAGAACTGGAACCGGACGGGCCCGCCGCCGGCTCCGAGCGCCCCGAGTGTGACGCGCGCCTCCAGCACGTGCTTGAATGCGACCTCCACGGCCGTGGTCGCAAGCGTCGTCTCGGTGACGTTCGCATGGCCATAGTCGAACTGCACTGTCACACGGCTGACAGGCGTCTGCTCGCCGGCGGCAACGCTCAGCCGCATTTCCATTTCCGGCAGCGCCTGCTCGGAGCCCCGGTGAAAATCCACTCGCACATAAAGGTTCTGGCCGTCGCCGCCGTAATACACCTCGCTCACCAGGAATTGCTTTCCGTGCATGGAGCCAGAGCGCTCGTCCACGCGATATAGCCCGGCGCCCAGCCATTCGAAATAGGAAGTGACTTCGCCGTCGATCACCGGCCGGATCGGCCCGCTGGGTGGAGTGTGCAGCGCGCTCACCGCGACGCGCAAAATCGGCCGGGACAGCTCCTCGGGCGGGCTCAGATTCAGAAACCGGTAGACGTTGGCGAGATGGCTGCGATAAAGCTGGTCGAATTCCACGCGGTTGGCGGAATCGTGCTCGGGGCCGTACCACCAACACCAGTCGCTGCCCTCCGCGATCAACAGTTCCTCGAAGGCCAGGCGCTGGCGATCTGCGGGCACCTGGCGCGCATCCTGATAGGTCTCTCG
>JBEKUO010000316.1:0-10156 GCA_049514955.1 Bryobacteraceae bacterium
AGGCGACGCCATAGCGCGTCTTGGCGCGCCGGCAAACGGGCAGGACCGCGGCGAGAACCAGCGCGATCGCCGCGCCTTCCCAAAGGAAATGCACGAGGGCCCAGCCCAGCGCCCTCACCAGGGGCATGTACGCCCAGGCTGCCGTCAAACTCATGGTTTTCCCCTCTCGAATTGGTCCAGCAACCGGCGCATCTCGGCCAATTCCCGCTTGGATGTTTTGCCGGCCGAAAGCGCTCCCAGCATGAGGCTCTTGGCCGATCCCGCGAAAGCGCGCCGCAGCAGGTCGCCGGCGAGTTGGCGCTGCGTCCACTCCCGTGGGCGGCTGGCTGCGTAGCGGTGCGCGCGCTCCTGCTCATCGCGGCTCGCCAGCCCCTTCTCCGCCATGATCTGCAGCAGCTTCAACACGGTCGTGTACTGCGCCGGCCTGCGCTGAATGATCGTTTCATGGACTTCGCGTACGGTGCTCGGCCCACGGCTCCAAAGCACAGTGAGGATTTCAAGCTCCGCGTCCGTGGGCCTGGGCGGATCGGGTGGTCGTCCTGACATCTACGAAGAGCTTACTACGAGTACCTTCGTATGTCAAGGCCCTCGCGACATAAATTTGAGTAGAGAATGGAAACAGTATGGATGTGCATCTGGTAGACGGCACCTACGAGTTGTTCCGGCACTTCTTTGCCGTGCCCTCCGCGTTGGACACGAATGGAAACGAGATCGGCGCCGTGCGCGGCGTTCTGACGTCGGTGGTAGGCATGCTTGAAGGAGGGGCGACCCACGTTGGGGTGGCCACCGATCATGTGGTGGAGTCGTTCCGCAACGATCTTTATCCCGGGTACAAGACCGCCGAGGGTGTCGCGCCGCCGCTGCTCGCGCAATTCCCCGTGCTGGAAGAAGCGCTCCAATCCATGGGAGTGGTGGTATGGCCGATGGTGCGCTACGAGGCAGACGATGCGCTGGCCTCCGCGGCGGTGAAAGCCGCGCGTGACGATCGTGTGAGACAGGTGATCATCTGCACTCCGGACAAGGATCTGGCGCAGTGCGTAGTGGGCAGCCGTGTGGTGCAGCTTGACCGCAGGCGCGGGATTCTGCGCGATGAGTCGGGCGTCCTATCGAAGTGGGGAGTGCGGCCGGAATCGATCCCCGATTATCTGGCCGTGGTCGGCGATAGCGCGGACGGTTATCCGGGGTTGCCGGGATGGGGCCCGAAAGCTGCGGCGCTGACGTTCTCGCAGTATCCTCACTTTGAAGATGTTCCGAAGGACTGGCGGCGATGGCATCCTGCGATCCGCGGCGCCCAGCGACTGTCCGCCGTGCTGTTCGAGCAGTGGGACGATGCCATTCTGTATAGAAACCTGGCGACCCTGAAGCTGGATGTGCCGGTATTTGAAACGGTGGACGAGCTTCAGTGGAAGGGGCCGGGACCGGAGTTCGAGCGATACTGCGAGCGGATGCAATCGCCTGGGTTGCATGCGCGTGCGCTGGCGGCGCTCGCCAGCCGGAAGCAGTGAATCGAAGAGAGGTTAGGTTAGAACCGCGTCAGTGGCCGGTTTTCGGCGCCAAACCGCACCACGTGTGTCACTACTTGATCGGCAGGCGGAGTGAGCAGCGTGGGCTTGAGCAGGATCACCACCTGGTCGGACTGCCGATTGCGCGTGACGTTCCGCGTCAGCGGCCCGATCACAGGGAGGTTGTTCACTCCCACAATACCGGCAACCGTGCGCGCATCCTGATCGTCCATGAGTCCCGCGACCACCGCCCACTCCCCCATCCGCAGCGTCACGGTCGATTTAAGGGACCGGTTCGAGATCACCGGAATGCCGTTCGACGCCGCGCCCGTCAGCACTTTGAATTCGGCCTCTATGGCGAGCGTCAATTCATCCGTGCCTTGCACGTGGGGCGTGGCTTTAAGGGTTAGGCCCAGGTCTTCGAAGGTAAAAGAAGGCGGCGGCGTGTAAGCCCCCGGTCCGCTGAAGTTGGACGGGCCGAAATAGCCGGCAGTCAAAATGGGGTATTTCTGCCCGACATGAATGGTGGCCGGCTGTCCCTCAATCGACCGTGCGCTGGCATGCAGCAGGATGGTGGCGTTTGAATTCGTAAACGACGCCAACAACTGCGCGTTGGCGATACCCAATCCGATCAGGCTTTGCCCGCCGCCGAACAACAGCAATCCCGCGATGTTCGAGGCGATCTGCGGCGCGTTGTTCAGTATCGTGCTAAACCAATAGGTGGGGAACGAAGTCGGCAGCGCCAGGCCATAATTCAGCATGTCGTTGGTGCTCAATTCCAGGAATTCCAGGTCGAACTGCACCTGTGCCCGGGGGTACAGCAGGTCCTCGAAAAGCTGCCGTGCGGGTACGATCTTCGCCACGGTATCGCGCAGCACCACGATATTCTTCTGGCTGTCCCAGGCCACCTTCTGGATTCCGCAAGCCTGCTGCACCGCGGTGATCAGCCCAGTCAGATCCTGTAGCGTAGTGGGCTCCGGCAGGGACACGATCAGAGCCGCGAAGGGATCCTCCTGTTGCCGCTTCTGAATGGTGTCCTTCGCCACCAGGAAGAGACGGTCGGAGACCGGTATGACGAACGATCCGGTGACCGCCTCGAGCGCGTGGAGCGCCTCGCGGTAATCGGCCTGGTCCATTTTGAACCGGATCGCCTGCCCCGCCTGGTAGTCTCCATCGAAGATGCAGTCCAGCCCGAAGGCGTGCGCGACGGTTTCGAACAGGGTCTTGCTGTTAGCGTGGAGACGGAAATCCTTGCGGCCCGGTGTGGCCTTCAGTTGATTGGGCGGCAGGGGCTTGCGTGCGTCGGCCAGATCCTCAGGCGTGACTGGGTCGAAGGAGGCTGTGGGACCCTTGTCCAGCTCCGCGAGCGCGGCGGCGAGCTGCGGGCTCACTTTGGTCTCCAAGGCCGCCCGCGTGCGCAAGGCCTCGGTGCGAGACCAATACAGGTGGTTGCTGGGCTCCAGGGCCGCCGCTTCCGAATACAGCAGGTAGGCCTGCGCGATATGGCCGGCCTTCTCGGCCTTGCGTCCCTTTTTGTAGAGATCGGAAGCCTCCGAGGCCCACGCGACGGTAGCCAGCCAAAAAGCGCACAGAAACGGAAGAAGCCGCACAAACGATTGACGCACAAATATCCGTTGGCGTGCAACCGCACAGTTGGTGGGGCAGGCGCTTCCGCCTGCCAAAGTGGCACAGTTGGTGGGCACCGCTCACCAGCCAGCCACGTACTCGGTACACGTGGGTATGATGGAAGCTTAGATGAGCGAAATCGAGGCAGTCCGAAGCTTTCTGGCGCACCACAGAGGTGAATTCGTATTGCCCCTCATCGTGCTGGCCGTGACGCTGGCAGTGGGCTACGCGGCCAAACGCGTGCTCTTCGGGTTGCTCGGCGGCTGGGCCGCGCGCCACAAAGGCGAACCGGCACAGATCCTGGTCAGAGCCTTGGCGGGCCCGTTCATGATCTGGGTGTTGATCCTGGGAATGCATCTGGCCATGCAGTCTTCGACGCTGCCCGGGCGGGCCACCCTGTGGGCAAGCCGCATACTGCTGGTTCTCTGGATCCTGTCGCTCACCATCATGGCTTCGAGTCTGGCCGGCAAAGTCATACGATTCCACAGCAGCGGCATTTCCGGGGTGCTGCCGGTCACCACCGTGACCCAGACCCTGGCGCAACTAGCTGTCGTGCTGCTCGGAATGCTGGTGCTGCTGAACCTGCTGGGCATCTCGATCACCCCGATTCTGACTGCCCTGGGCGTGGGCGGCGTGGCGGTGGCGCTGGCGCTGCAGGATACGCTGTCCAACCTCTTCGCCGGTTTTAATATGGCCGTCGCCCGTCAGATTCGGGTTGGAGATTACATACGGCTCAATACGGGCGAGGAGGGCTATGTCACCGACATCGCCTGGCGCAACACCACCATTCGCACCTTGAATAATAATCTGGTCTTCATCCCCAACAATAAGCTCGGACAGGCCAACGTCACCAACTTCTACTTGCCGCAAAAACACCTGCAGGTATCGATCCAGGTGAACGTCTCGCGGGAGAGCGATCCCGAACGCGTCGAGCGCGTTCTGATGGAAGAAGCGCAGAACGGGGCGCGCGAAATCCCGGGCATGCTGGGCGAGCCTGCGCCCAGCGTGAGCTTCGATCCGGGCTTCGCCGATTGGTCGCTGGGCTTCACCCTGAGTTACAGCGTGGCGGAATTCCAGGATCAATTCACCGCGCGGCATGCGCTGCGGAATCGAATTCTGAAGCGCTTGCGCCAGGAGCACATCGATATTCCGTTTCCCACGCGGACGATCGACTTGCACGGCCAGGGAGCGTCCTGATGCGGCTGGCCGCCGCGCTGGTTTTGTGCGGCCTCCCGATTACCTGCGCGCGGGCGGTGGAACTGCAAAAGGAAACTGTCGAGGCGTTCGATCGCTACGTTCGCGAAACCGAGGCTGGCCTGGCGCAGCGCCTGCAACCCGGGAGCAGTTTCCTGTGGGTGGACGATCAGCCGGAGCGGACGCGCCAGGTTCGCGCAGGCAAGGTGGTGATCGAGAACCGCGGCGGCCGGGATACCATCCCAGCGCCGAAAGGCCTGATCCACGATTTGATCGGCGCGGTGTTCATCCCCGGCGCCACTCTCGGGCAAACCCTCGCGCTGGTCCAGGATTACAACCACCATCAAGATATCTACAAGCCGGAAGTGCTCGCCTCGCGGCTGGTCAGCCGCGACGGGAACGATTTCAAAATCCACCTGCGGGTGATGAAGAAGAAAGTCATCACCGTGGTCCTGGATACCGATTACGACGTGCACTATTATCCGCTGGATGCCGCGCGCTGCCACAGCCGCGCCTACAGCACGCGCATTGTGGAAGTGGAGAATCGCGGCCAGCCGGACGAACGCGAGACAACGCCCGGCAACGATCGCGGCTTCCTGTGGCGGCTGAACTCTTACTGGAGATTTCAGGAGCGCGACGGCGGCGTCTACGTGGAGTGTGAAGCTATCTCATTGACCCGAGACATACCGGTTGGACTGGCTTGGCTGATTCAGCCCATTATCGAGACTCTGCCGCGCGAATCGCTGGCGAATACGCTACGGACGACGCGGGCGGCGTTGGCGAAGTAGGCGGGGAACACAACCGGAGCGATGCGCCTCGGCCAATGTTCCCGCTGATTTCGGATGAGATCTCGCGGAGCAGGGATTGATCGCTCGCAATAGGAGTGCATGAAAATCCGCACGAGTCAGGAGACGGGGAACCTCCGCCTCGCGTTTGCGAGTTCTTGGTTTGCTTTTCACACGCGTTCGGTACTTCGGTGATTCCAGCACCCAAACGCCTTCGCCTCGCTGGAAGTGTATCATGGGAGGCGAATGCCCAGATCGCACGAGGATCCAATTCTCACCGTCAAACTTGAAAAGGGCTTGGCGGATCGCCAGCGGCTTTCTCTGGCGCATGTGATCGGCGTTCTGGACCAGATCCGCAATATGATTGCGGAGGTTGGACGCGACTTGCAGCGGCAGAATGGAGTGCCGCAACCCAGCGGAGATTTCGGCCTCGAGCTAATCGCGGGAGCCAGCGGGGCCGTTGTGAGGAAGGGGAGCATTACCGCACATATTGCTCTGACACAAAATACCCAGGCAGGCCTTGAGGCGACTCGGCAGGTGGTCAAGACAATTGAATTGCTAGATCGCGAAGAACTTGCTGGCGTAGATCCTCGTGATCAAATTGACGCCCGAATTGTCAAAGGGCTAATCAGAATTGCCAGAATTCAACGGTTGGACAAAACAGAGATGCGGATCGCACTCAAAGGATTCGGCCAACGGAAGCCCATCGTCGCGCGCTTCGGCGAAAGCGGAATGGCCGCGGTGCGCTCTCTTCAGGCCTCTACGTTCACGGTCGAGGACGTTACAGTTTACGGAAAGCTAATTGAATTGGCGGATCGCGACCCGGATGAGGACGACGGTGAAAAGGGTTTCTGGGGAGTCCTCAGACGCGAGAATGGCGATTGTTGGCGGCTGCAATGCGCTCCTGCAGACAAGGATCGCGTAGCGCCGCTGTTCATGAGGCAAGTTCGCGCCAACGGAACCGCGATGTACTACCGAGTCGCCTCCACGAAGCTCATCGTCAAAGAAATTGAACCCGAAATAGATAAGGATTTTGATTCCGCGTTTGACGAACTGTTTGGATCGGATCGCAAGCTCTACAATGCGGATTTCGATACGCTAATGCGTCGAATGCGCGGAGATGAATAGCAGTGGATTCGGCGTACTTCGAAAGTTCGGTCTATCTCAGTCTATCTCGCGATTTTCAACGGTGAGGACGAAGCACAGCACGCCAGGTCTCTTGTGCGCGAACTTCGCAAGGAACGCGTCAAAATTTGCACCTCAATTCTGACGGTCCAAGAGGTATCCGTTCTCTGTTACAGATCCGGCGGCGCCCAGGTGGACAATTACGCCAAGGTGGAACGAATGACGGATCGCATCTACGGCGTTAATCGAGAGATTGTGCTCATCGCCGCACAATTGGAAGCGCAGATCTTGGATCGGGCCAAATCCGTGGCTAACTAAAGGAAAAGAGGGGCGTGCGGAGGAAAATAAGCGCCGCAAAATGGACTCTTCCACATAGCCACCGCACGCCACCTCAACTGTCACTGGTTGTATTCTTTCGATCCGCATTTCTCTTCGTACGGGGCGCTTCCGCTGGCTCGACCTCTTCGCATCGGCGAACCGAAGCCCAAAGGCCCCGAACTGTTTGGAAATGCGCCAGGAGTGCGGATCAACTGAAAGTGGGCCAAGGTACTACTTGGCTGATGGGCGCCACGACGAATCCTCTTGCATTTCCCTTTTTCTTCGCCCACAATAAAACAGAAGGGAGATGTTCCGATGGCTTTAACCCGCCGCCAAAAGGAAGTGCTCGATCTGATTGCCAAATTCGTCGATGAGAACGGCTACAGCCCCAGTTACGAAGAGCTGGCGCGCGGCCTGAACCTGGCTTCGCTGGCCACCGTGCACAAGCACATCTCCGCGCTGACCACCAAGAACTATCTGAAGCGCAGCTTCAACCAGAGCCGCTCGCTGGAGCTGGGCCCGAAGTACGTGCAGGAGAACCGGCGCCACCGCCTCGATCCGGCGGCTCTGGAGATCCCCTTGCTTGGGCGCATCGCCGCCGGACGGCCGGTGGAGGCGGTCGAGCAGCGCGCCACCCTCAGCTTCGCCGACTTCGTGGGGCACGCCGGCACGTTCGCTCTTGAAGTGCGCGGCGAGTCCATGATCGACGATCATATCTGCGACGGCGACATGATCCTGGTCGAGCGCGCCAGCGAAGTGCGCGACGGCGAGATCGTAGTAGCTCTGGTGGATGGGGCCGAGACGACCCTGAAGCGCTTCTATCGCGAGCCGGGCGGCAAGGTTCGCCTGCAGCCCGCCAATGCGGCCCTACAGCCGATCGTCGTGCCCGCCTCGGACGTACAGATCCAGGGGCGTCTGCTAGCCGTTCTTCGCAAATATAAATGAGCCGGTTTCCGGCGTGACGCAAGCGCCACGCAAGCCGTTTTAGTGTGCTAACTCGCGCTCGGCGCGCAGCCAATCTTCTTCGGGCGAGCCGCCTTGATAGCCGCGGGCTTCCCAATAGGAATAGGCCAAGTGGGCAATTGCGTCAAAGGCGGGGGTTGTGTCGGGGGACGTTGCGGCCGGCGAGGCGAGAGCGTTGCCGGATGTCTCCGCCGCAGCGGCGCTCTTATGCGTGCGCGTTACTCTGGCTTTGGCACGTACTGCAGCGGCGCCGCCAGATGCAACAGGATCGGCGCCGGTATTTCGTCTGTTTGCCATACGAGGTATTCTCTCCCAAAAATTGAACTTTATTGTCCTATTTTACCAAACCTCACCCCCGCCTCCTAGCAAAATTTTTTATCGGTTCGATTACCAACTCAGCATCTCGGTATGGTTTCAGACAGTAGTGTCTCAGTCGCGGTATATTAATGTTAGAGTGCGGTCGCGACTGGCGATTTTCGTGCTGCTCCTGATGACGGCGGCAAGCCTGCCGGCCGCCGCGCCGCGCGTACTCGTCGTGGATGTGGACGGCATGGTTCATCCCGTGACCGTAGAAATCCTGTCGCGCGCCATCCAACAGGCCAAACAAGAAAACGCCGCTCTGGTGCTGGTGCGCCTGAACACGCCGGGCGGCCTCATGGACGCCATGCGCGAGTCGATCGAGAAGATCGTCGGCGCACCGATGCCGGTGGTCACGTTCGTAACTCCCAGCGGTGCGCGCGCGGCCTCCGCCGGCTTCTTCATGAGTTGCGCAGCATCACCGCCAAGCGCGCGCGCAACAGCGCGCTGGCCGAAAAAGCCATCCGCGAAAGCCAGTCGTTCACCGATAAGGAAGCGCTCGACAACCATCTGATCGAACTGGTGGCGCGCGACGATCGGGATCTTCTCGAGAAACTGGACGGCCGCGAAATCGCCCGGCTGGACGGCACGCGGCAGGTGCTGCACACGCGCGGCGCGGAGATCGAAGTCTACGAAAGAAATCTGCGCCAGAAGATCATGTCCGCGATCAGCGATCCCAATATCGCGCTGGTTCTGCTGGTGCTGGGCGCGCTGGGCATCTACGTGGAGTTCACTTCGCCGGGTCTGATCGTGCCCGGCATCCTGGGAGCCATCATGGCGTTGCTGGGGCTATCCGCGCTCTCGGTGTTGCCCATCAACTGGCTGGGCGCCGCGTTGCTCCTGCTGGCGTTCGCGCTGTTTATTCTGGAGGCCAAGTTCGCCACGCACGGCATATTGGGAGCGGGCGCCGCGCTCGCCATGGTGCTGGGCGCGGTGATGCTGATTAACAGTCCGGTTCCCGAAATGCGGATTCACCTCTCCACCGCCATCGCCCTGGCCCTGCCCTTCTCGCTGATCACCATGGTGCTGCTCTCGCTGGTGTTGCGCGCGCGCCGCAATAAAGTGGTAACCGGCGCCGAAGGCATGCTCGGGGAAATCGGCACGGTCCTGACGCCGCTCGATCCCGGCGGCAAGGTCTTCGTCCGCGGCGAATACTGGGAAGCGGTCTCGGCTGCGCGGGTGCCGGCCGGCGGCCGCGTACGCGTCACGGGAATCAATGGTCTGCAACTCACAGTGGAAGCTGTTCCCCCACAGAACGGAGCTTGAACATGATCGATTTCACCAGCTTCACGACGATCGTCATCATCATCGTGGTCCTGTACGTGCTGTCCTCCATCAAGATCCTGCGCGAGTACGAGCGCGGCGTGATCTTCCGGCTGGGCCGTTTGCTGCCCGCCCCCAAGGGTCCCGGTATCATACTGGTCTTCGCGCCCATCGATCGTATGGTGCGCGTCTCGCTGCGGATCGACACGCTGGAAGTGCCGGCGCAGGACGTGATCACGCGCGATAACGTGACCGTCAAGGTGAACGCCGTCGTATATTTCCGAGTCCTTGAGCCGCGTTTGGCGGTCGTGGAGGTTTCCAATTTTCTCTATGCGACATCGCAACTGGCGCAAACCACGTTGCGTAGCGTGCTGGGCGAAGTGGAGTTGGATGAGCTTCTGAGCCAGCGCGATAAGCTCAACGCGCGGCTGCAATCCATTCTCGACCAGCACACCTCGCCATGGGGCGTGAAGGTGACCATGGTGGAGGTCAAGCAGGTGGACCTGCCGGACCAGATGATCCGCGCCATCGGCCGCCAGGCCGAGGCCGAGCGCGAGCGGCGCGCCAAGATTATCCATGCCGAGGGCGAATATACGGCCGCCGAAAAGCTGGCGATGGCCGCCGAAGTGATTCAGCACCAGCCGGCCGCGATCCAGTTGCGCTATCTGCAAACGCTGGTCGAGATCGGCACCGAGAAGAACACCACGATTGTTTTCCCTCTGCCGCTCGATATACTCACTTCTTTGGACCGCGCCCTGGCCAAGATGGGGGCGCCAGAACCGTCCAAGCCGGCTAATCCATGAAGAACAACGAAAGTGGCGAGTTCGAACTGGTGCTCGGCAACCGGCAATTGCTGAGCGGATTCTTCATCGTCGTCATCCTGTTCGCGGTGTTTTTTGTGATGGGCTACATCGTGGGGCGCAATTCGTCGCCATCGAAGTTGGCCGCCGGCGGCGAGCAGACCACGGCTGCCGTCCCATCCGAGATGCGGCCGCAGCCGACTTCGCCAAAGACGGCTGCGCC
>JBEKUO010000317.1:0-8261 GCA_049514955.1 Bryobacteraceae bacterium
GGACTCCGCGTGACCTCTTCCGCGACGTGGAAGGGCACAAGCATTTTCGTAAGTCTATGTTTTGTTGGGGTTTGTTTTGGTGGACCTGGTGAGATTCGAACTCACGACCTCTTCCATGCCATGGAAGCGCGCTCCCAACTGCGCCACAGGCCCACAGTGCCGTACTTTTGAATATACCACGCCCGCAAATTGACACTGCGCTCGCCCGCTTGCCTACAATGGTATGATGCCTCGCAGGCGCACGCTCGCGCTCATATTTCTGCTCTGCCTGTCCGCGCTGGATTTCTCCGCCTGCTTCGTCCGCCGGCGCATCATCACGCGCAAGGGCGCCAAGACCGTGCCGGTTCTGCTCACCGCCGATAAACAAACCCTCATAGACCGTATGGCGCGCGCATACGAAGCCATCCACGATTTCAACGCCACCGTGGACATGGTGCCTGCCCTGGGCAGCTCCGAAAAGAGCAAGATCACCGAATACAAAGACGTGCGCGGCTACATCCTGGTCCGGAAGCCGGCCGATATCCGCATCATCGGCTTGTATCCCGTGGTGCGCAACAAAGCTTTCGACATGGTATCGAACGGCTCGGACTTCCGCCTGTACCTGCCTTCCCAGAACCGCTTCGTCGTCGGGAGCAATGAACTCAAGGTCCTTTCCACCAACAAGATCGAGAACCTCCGGCCGCAGCATTTTCTGGAGGCGCTCCTGGTTCGTCCCTTGCAGCCTGCTGAAAAAGTGGACTTCGAGAATGTGACCGACGAGGACAACGCCGACTATATCCTTCATCTCATTAACATCCAACCGGACGGGCAACTCGTGCCCACGCGCAGCATCTGGTTCAACCGCGTCAACCTGCATCTGGAGCGGCAACTGGTCTTCGACGCGGCGGGCAACATCCTGACGGATGCCCGCTACAGCGACTGGGGCAACTACGACGGTGTGCCGTTTCCCAAACAGATCGAGATCGACCGTCCGCAAGACGAATACGCCGTGGTGTTGACGGTGGTCAAACTGGAGATCAATCGCGGTATTTCCGGCGAAAAGTTCGTGCTGGGGCAGCCCGAGGGAACCCAACTCCAGGTGCTGGGCCAGAAACCCGCAACCGAGCCGGCCGCCCCGCCAGCGACGCCCGCCAAAGGAAAGAAGAAGAAACCGTGACAGTAAAGCTTGTCCTGGAGAACTTGAAGCACAAGCCCATGCGCAGCCTGCTGAGCATCTTTCTGATCGCCGTGCCGGTGACCCTGATTCTGTGCCTGGTGGGACTCAGCCGCGGCATGCTGGCCGATTCCGCGCGCCGGGCCCGCGGCACCGGCGCCGATATCATGGTGCGTCCGCCGGGGTCCTCCGTTTTGACCCTGAGCGGCTCTCCCATCCCCGAGAAGATGGTCGATTTCATCCAGCGGCAGCCCCACGTGGCGCTGGCCATTGGGATGGTCGTGCATCCTATCTCCAGTGTGGCTTTCGTCACTGGTATCGATCTCGCCTCCTTCGACCGTATGAGCGGCGGCTTCAGGTTTCGGGAAGGCGGTCCTTTTCAGGGGCCGAACGATATCATCATCGACGAGTATTATGCCCATCAACATAAGCTACGCGCAGGCGACCGGATCAACGATCTGCTCAACCGTCAATGGCGCATCTCCGGCGTCGTGGAAGGCGGCAAGCTCGCCCGCCTGGCGGTGCCCATACGGACGCTGCAGGACCTGACCGGAAACACCGGCAAGGTCAGCCTGATTGACGTCAAGGCCGATAAACCCGCCGATATACCCGCGGTGCTGGCTGAACTCAAAAAGCTGCTGCCCGATTACAACATCTATACGATGGAGGAGTTCACTTCCCTTCTCACTGTGGAGAACGTGCAGGGCGGCGCCTTAAGCACCTTCATCGATGTGATGGTGGCCATCGGTGTGGTGATCGGGTTCGCGGTTGTGCTGCTTTCCATGTACATGGCGGTGCTGCAGCGCACGCGCGAAATCGGGATTTTGAAGGCGCTAGGTGCTTCGCGCTGGTTCATCCTGAAAGTCATCCTGGCCGAGGCGGTCGTCATGGGCGTGTGCGGCACAATCGTGGGAATCGGGCTGAGCTTCGCCGCGCGCGCGCTTATCCAGGCGCTGTATCCGGCTTCTCTGACGCAAGCCGTCGTGCCGGTCTGGTGGCCGATAGCCGGAGCCATCAGCTTGGTGGGGGTGCTTCTGGGGGCGCTTTATCCGGGCCTGAGCGCCGCGGCCCAGGATCCCATCGAGGCGCTGGCGTATGAGTGAGCCGCTCATCGAAATCCGTGGCCTTCGCAAAATCTATCGTGTCGGCAAAGTGGATGTACCCGCGCTGCGCGGCGTGGATCTGGATGTGCCGCCGGGCGAGTTTCTCGCTGTTGTGGGACCGTCGGGTTCAGGAAAATCCACTCTGTTCCACATCATCGGCGGCCTGACCCCGGCGACTGCCGGCAGCGTGCGCATCGGCGGCCAGGATATCGCCTCGTTGAGCGACGCCGGCCGCACCAGCCTGCGCAAGACCAAGGTCGGCTTCGTGTTTCAAAAGTTCAACCTGCTGCCGAACTTGACCGCCGGGGATAACATCGCCATCGCCCGCCATATCGCGGGCCGCGACCAGAAGCCGGAGCCCGAATTCGAGGAAGTGCTCAAGCTGCTGGGGATCTCACACCGCCTCGATCACAAACCCGCCGCGCTTTCCGGAGGCGAGCAGCAACGCGTGGCCATCGCCCGCGCGATCGTGAATCATCCAGCCATCCTGCTGGCTGATGAGCCGACTGGCAACCTGGATAGCGAGAACTCGAAGGCGGTGCTGGAGGTAATGCGGGATTTGAATGAGCGGCTCGGGCAGACCATCCTCATGATCACCCACAATCCGGAGGCGGCGGCGTTCGGGCACCGGACGGTGCGGATGCAGGATGGGAGAATAGTGGAGTGAGGAATCGTGCGGGCGACACTGCGGCTAGCAGCGGCTAGCAGCGTTCGAAGCGTAACAATCACCGACGATACAATTTCGGCCCACTTCGTAGATGGCCGGAGGATTAGCGGGCTGTTGGCATCGTCTTCGCGATTGTCTGAAGCCACTCCCGCGCAGCGCGCCCAATTCGAGATTCCGGGCAGCGGTTCCGGGATTCGCTGGCCGGAGTTGGACGAAGATATCAGTGTGGAGGGTATGCTGCATGGCGTTCCGGCGAGACGGCCTCCTAGATAGTTCAGTCTGCGGCGGCAGATTATGCTCCATCTACCGCAAGCGCCGCAATCGGATGGGAATGGGGAGTCTTGAAAAACCACAAATTATTTGAAAACGTCCGCCACGCGCAAACCATCACCACCGAACAATGGCAGGGGGACGCTATCCGCCTCCGAATACTGCACGGTGTTTCCGTCAGGAGCGATCGCCGTAATGGTTCGCGCTTTGTCGTCGACAATCCAAAAATCCTGGCAGCCATTAGCCAGACAAAGGGAAGCCCGCTCGCGTAATTCCTTCCAGGTGTTCGACTCGGATTTGACCTCGATGACCAGTTCCGGTGCGCCGCGAAGATTAGCCTCCGGATCGACTGCGTCCCACCGCTCGCGGGATACAAAGGCGACGTCCGCCACGCGCAGATCGAATTGCGGAACGGCACGGAAGGGCACTTCGATTTCAACGATGCCCAGATGCGCGGCTCTGGGCCGCAGCAGATAGGCCAACCGCGTCTGCAGCTTGAAATGCTTCGATTTGGGTCGCGTCATGGTGACAACCTCTCCATGATGCAACTCGTGCGCATACGGACCGTCGTCAGGCGGGAGGGCTTGGAACTGTTCGACGGTCATCAGCGCGGGTACGGCAGGCATGGCGTCCTCGCATTTCATTATCGCCGAATTTCACTTCCCCGCGACACCCCGCTTCAAAAACTTCACGCCCTCAAACGCAATCGATTCCGGCGAAGGGGCAATATCCCGCCAGATCGACGCTGCGGCCGATAGCTCGCCGAGCGCGAAGCCGAAGCTCTCGATCGTCAACCAGCCGTCGTACTGCACATCGCGCAAAGCCTGGAACACGCCCTTCCAATCCACGTGGCCGGTGCCCGGAATGCCGCGGTCGTTCTCGCACGTGTGCACGTGTTTCAAATGCCGGCCCACGGTGCGATACGCGCCGGCCACATCCTTCTCTTCGATATTCGCGTGGAAGGTATCGAACAGGATGCCCACATTCGGATGACCGATCGCGTCGCACAGCGCCACCGCATCCGCAGCGGTATTGAGGAAGTAAGTCTCAAAGCGGTTCAGCGGCTCGATGGCGATGGTCACGCCATAGTCGCGGAGCACGGGGCCGATCGCCTGGTAGCAATCCACCGCGCGCTGCCACTCGTCGGCGGTGCGCCGCCGTCCGGTCATCAGGCCTACCGGCGAATACAGGGGTCCGGCGATAATCTGCGCGCCCACTTCCGCGGCGGCCTTCACGCAATCCTCGAGATGTACGCGGGTCTTCGCGCGGACGGCCGCATCATCGGAGATCATGTTCAAGCCGCCGGTCAGGATCGAGCAGATAGTGCACTCGAGGCCGTTGTCCGCGAGCCCCCTGCGAATATCCGCCGCCGCGAACTGCGCAGGGCTGAACAGCGGCACTTCCACGCCATCGAAACCGGCCGCCTTGATGGCCGGCAGCAGCGGCAGATTGGACCGGTCGAAGTTCGCCGTCCAGATAAAAGTGTTGACGCCGAATTTCATTTCACGAGTCCCTCGGCGTCCGGATTGCCCGGGCCAAAATGCTTCAGCATCACCAGTTTCTCCTTATCGCTGCGGTTGCGCACCATCACACCGCGCCCGGCCGCGCCGGCGGTAACGAAGAGTTCGTCCTTGGTCATTTCGCCGTAGCGGATCAGCGAAGGCGTCTCCACATCCATGCTGCCCACCGAGCCCCAGCCCTGCACCACGATCAGCCCGTACGCCGCCGCGTCGTGAATTGTCGCGGAGCGCCCCGGAAACACCGTCAACTCCTTCGCGGAATAATGCGGGGTGGAGTAGCACACCCACTTCTCGGAGTAACCGCACTCCTTCATCTCCTCTTCAGCCCGCACGGGCCGCGGGTGGAACAAGCGGTGCTTGGCGAATTCCGGATCGACGTTGGCGTCCCAATCCAGCATGCCGACAATGTAATCCAGGTCGTGATGATTTTCCTCGGGAACATCTTTCACCAGCAGGTCCCACGGCACCGCGCGCCCTTCCACCATCGATTGGAACATGCCGAACACATCCGAATTCACCTGCGGCTCATAGGTGACCAGCGATCCCGGCGCGTGCAGGATGCCGGCGTCGATCTGCCATCCCGTGCCCGGTTGCAGGCGATACGCTTTGGAATGGTAGAGGATGCCGTTGTCGCCCTGGTTCCAGCGGCGCAGGCACGCGTGCACATCGTCCCGCGTGGTGCCCGGCTCCAGGCCCATGAACGTATACGGGAAATTGTTGTCCTTGAAATTGTACTGCGGCGGGAAGTAGTAGGCTTCCGGTTTGCCCTTGCGGCCGACCTTTTGCGCGTGCTGATCCAGTTGGTGCATGTGGTGCGGAATCGGCCCCAGATTGTCGAAGAATTTGCACAGCACGTTCCAGCCGGCGTACTGGCTCATCGCGCCGGAGCCCAGGATTTGATCGCCGATGCTATCGACGGCTTCCTTCAACAGCACGCTTCGTCCGTCGATGGCGATGTAGCTCAGACCCTCGTCTTCCGGCGTCCCGGGACCATTGTCGGCATTGGTGGTGGAGGAGAACCAGCGCTCGTCAATACCGCCGCGGTGCGCCCCCAGCGCGTAGAGATCGCGGGGGTCCAATTTCAAGCGGCCGCCCGGCATCAGGAACGAGCGCGGCACCCAGCAGGGCGCAAGTCTGACGACGCCCTCGCCCGCCGCGAGAGCTTCCCTTACAAACGAGATGTTGGACATGTTATTTCTTGACCGAAACCTTCAGCCGGATGGGCGCGGAGGCGTACTCGGACTGCTGGTCGTCGGCTCGCGTTTCGATGTTACCAGAAAGTACAATCGGCTGGTCGGCGGCTTCGGCGTTCGGCAGCGCCTGCAAAACGAATGTGCAGTGGTCGTCCTTCTCGTGGATCAAAACGCCGTTTAACCCCACATCCGTCACGATCACCCTGGGCGGGAGATTGTACACTTCCACCGGCACACGCCCGCCAAAATTATTGTGGCGCTGGATGGCCACCTCGACCGTGGCTGTCTTGCCCGGCTCCAGGACCACCTCGCGAGTCTTGGCCTCCATTTCGATGTCGGGCTTCGTGCTCAGCGCGATCAGCTTCAGTTTGTCGTCGGGGTTGGCCCAGTGCGCGAGCTGCCGCGATCCGTCCTGCGCCTTGCCGCTGACCTTGAGAGGCACCGCGCCATCGAGATGCGTGTTCTCTTCGGCGCTCAGCAGTAGCGTCGTGCTCACCTGGCCCGGCTCGATCACTCCCTTGGTAGCCGAAAAGCCCGCCGGTAGATCCTTCATCGCCACCTCGATCGGCCCATCGAAATCGTCGAGCCGCAGCGCCGTCACCGTCACCGGGATGCGTCCTCCAGTGGGCACATTCGGATTGCGCGGGTTGACGCTGAGCCTGAAATCCGGCGATGGCGGCCGCACCGTCAGCCGGTAGGCGAAATCCTCGCCATCGAGGCCCCGCACATCCCGCAGCCGCACGATGTATTCTCCATCGGCCGGCGCTGTGAAACGCAGGTGCGAATCTTTGCCGTAACCCGGGCCGCCATCGTCGTTGCGGTACGGCAAATGCACCAGAGGCAGTCCGTTGCTTACAAATGTCGCTCCTGCCGGATGGATCTGCACCTTGTACACGGGCGTGTCGATAGCGTGCGCCTCCGGAGTGGTGTCGAGCAAGCCTATGCGCTGCCCGCCGAACGAAGTGAACCGAATATCGTCGTCGGGCCCGCGCGGCATGGCGGACACCCGGATCAACTCGCTGCCGACCATTACGGTATCTCCCACCGCGAAGCCAGTCCACGAGAGGATGCGTATGCCGCTGCCTCCCGAACTAGCGTCTGACAATGTGACGGCGGTTTCCAGCGTGCATCGAATGGTGGCACGCTCCACGGGGCTGCCCTTGGCGTCCAGAACTTCCACCAGCGAATCAAGCGGCGAGCCCAGGCGATTGGCATTCACTTCGAACACCAGGTTCTCGCCCTTGCGCGCGGTGAACCGAAAATCGTTTTCGCCGACCAGCAGCTTGCCGTTCACCGTGACGGGCACCGCGATAGATTGTGCCGCGGCGACCGACGTGTTCTTGCCGTTCGATTCGACTTCCGGCTCGTCGCCCAGCGCCAGCTTCACCTTATTAAATGTCTTGCCCGCAGCCACCTTGGGCCGCACGATCACCGACCACTCATCCTCCGGCGAAGGCTCGCCCTTAACGGCTATCTGTCCCTTGCCAAGGTTGTAACCGGCGAGCGTGATTTGCGCCGTCTTGCCCTTCTGTACGCCCAGCGGATACGCCGAGACGGCCAGCGGGAACTTACCGACCTTGATGCGATAAAAGCGCCGCCCACTGCCACCCTCTTCGTAGTCCGAGATCTTGATGTAATAGGCGCCGTCCTTTTCGAAGCGGTGCGCGAACCGCTGTTGCGAGCGGCCGCCATCCAGGCCGTACTCCTTGACGAGGTTTTGGTCCGCATCGTAAATGCTCACCACCGGCTGCAGCGCGGAGCCCAGCATAGCGGCGCCGTTTTCGAACACCAGTTGCTCACCTGCCTTGACGTCGATTTTGTAATAGTCCACGTCGCCCGGCTTGGAGATCGTGCCCACCAGAATCGCCGGTAGGTAGGTTACGACTGCCTCCTCGGGCGTGTCGTTCGGCTCGCGGTCCGCGCTCTCGCCATAGTAAGGCTCAATCAGGAAGCGCGCCTCGGGACTGGTGCCGAGCGGAGTCTGCAAACGGAAATCCACCGGCCCTATGTCGGCATCCGGACTGATATCCAACTCGAGGGTGACCTCGTTGCGCGGTGGGAGCGGACCGAGATCGACCGTGGAGATCCCCCCATTGGAGCCCAACCGCACGTCCGGCTTATCGGGCAGTTCCTTCACACGCAGGATGCGCGCCTGTATCCCCGGCTCGCTAAAGAACACCGCGCTGGCCTTGGCCAGATTCAGACCTTCGACAGTCAGTTCCGTGGTGGTCCCGCGCGGCACACCCAGCGGAGAGACGGAATCGATGGTGGGCGGAGTGGTGCGGTTGCCGGTCGGCCACTCTGTGGTTGTGTTCGCGGCGAAAGCCGCAGCCACACAAACCAAAATCAGTATCA
>JBEKUO010000318.1:0-8248 GCA_049514955.1 Bryobacteraceae bacterium
CGAGGGTTGGCAGGCGGAAGCGCCTGCCCCACCGCCTGCGCGAAAGGTTGGCAGGCGAAAGCGCCTGCCCCACCGCCTGCGCGAAAGGTTGGCAGGCGGAAGCGCCTGCCCCACCGCTACTGCGGCGAACGCGCGGCGGCCTGCTCGAGTTGGGGCAGTTGCTGCCGTACTAGGGCGGCATCGTTGGCGTTGGGCGCGAGTTCCAAATAGGTCCGGAAGCATTTGGCCGATTCGCTGTATTCGTGCTTTTGCGCCAGGATGAGACCCAGCACATAGCTCAGCCGCGCAACCTTACGCTCTTTGTCCACGCGCAGCCCCTCGCGCGCGGCGCGCTCGGCGTCCTCCATTTT
The DNA here is from genome assembly GCA_049514955.1 of Bryobacteraceae bacterium. GTDB lineage: Bacteria > Acidobacteriota > Terriglobia > Bryobacterales > Bryobacteraceae > Bog-159. The sequence goes on from JBEKUO010000318.1 coordinate 351, forward strand.
ATTCAGCTTCGCGTTGGCGACGGCATTGAAAACGTAAGCCCCAGGGAAGTCCTCAGGATCGAGTTGGATCCAAGCGCGGGAGTACTTCTCCGATTCTGCCCAATCGCCTTGCCGGTCCGCCAGCGCGGTGAGGCTCTCATAGGGCATCACGAACTTCGGATCGCTCCGCACAGATTCCTTCCAGGCGGCAATGGCGCCGGCAATGTCGGCCCGGTTCTGACGCACCAAGCCGAGCTGGTACCACGCAATCGCGAACTTGGGATATGCCGCGACCGCTTTTTCCAGGTCGCCCGCCGCCGCGTTCCATTTCTGCTCCCGCATGGCTGCCATAGCCTTTTCATAGGCCTTCCGGGCATTCGGAGGCGCCTCCAGCGTGGTCGCGCTGACGCTAAGAGCGCTGGCGCGCGATAATGGATGCAAATGGATCGTGCCGACCCGCGCATCGTCCATGGTATCCTTGATCTCCATGCTGACGCGGTCCGACCGGAAGCCGGAAAGAACCGCCTCCAGCTCGCAGTCTCTTAGCGCACTCGTGATCGGGTTGGAATACTGGGTCGAGTTGCCAAAAGGCTTGTTCTGGTCGGCAGCTTGCGCGGCCGGCTGGGTGGCATCCCCCGCTCCTTGATCCCCGCTGGGATCCACCTTGAAACTAAAGTGCCCCTTGGTGTCGGCCCAAGCCGCGAAACTTCTGTGGGCGCCGCAAACTCGTTGAATGAGCACCGGACTTGCCGGTGGCGATCCATCATCGAGCATCACTTGGCCCGAAAAAAAAACGACTCGCTCGGAACTCTTGCTGAGATCGGCACGCCCCGGAAGCTGGCCCCATCCTCCGGCGGCGGTAGCCAATAGCACTACCGCAAATCCCCACATTCGGGAACCCATAACGCCTCCAAGCAAAACTTACTTCATTATGCGCCTGCCGCCCGCCAAATGGAATATGCGCAGCCTCCTATTGCGGACATTACCGGACTATTTTGCAGACTCCTTAACACGAATCACACGGTCGGCAGTCACATTTTGCAGCCTCTGAATGACGCCGGAGGGCCAGCGGATCTCCACCAGGCCGGCGGTGCCATCGGCGCCCAAGCCGAAATGCACGGGGCCGGCGCTCGATGACGCATAGCAAGCGCTGGTGGTCATATGATTGAACTGCGTCCCACTCTTGGTGGTGACCTGGATCGCCGCGCCGATCCCGTCCCGATTGCTCTTGGTTCCTTCCAGCGCGATATCGAGCCAGTGACCGCTGCCCTCACTCCGGTTCATCCAGATCTCTGCCGGTTTGCCCAAACCTGTCGCGACGACATCTACGCGTCCGTCGCCGTCCAGGTCGCCCAACGCGCAGCCCCGATGGCGCGCCGGCCCGGACGCGTCCAAGCCAGCCTCTTCGGTGAGCGCCTGCCATTTGCCACTGGCTCCCAGGTTTCGAAAAACAGAGTTATGCTGCGCGACCACAACGCCGGGCAGCGCGAGGGAAACGACATCGCCGCGTGTGACAAACAGGTCTTTCCAGCCATCATTGTCTAAGTCGTAGAGAGCGGCGCCGAAGCCGGCCATAGGAAAGCTCTGCGCACGCATACCACTCTCGGCGGTGATCTCGCGGAAGTCACGTCCGCCGATGTTCTTCAGAAGCGGGAAGGTTTGCTTGCTCAGCGCTACGTAAGCCACATCCGGATAGCCATCGTTGTCGAAGTCGCGGAAATCCAGTCCCATCCCCGATATGAAGTTCCCGTCCTCGACCAGGGCCACGCCAGCCTGGAACGCAACCTCTTCGAACTGCCTGCCGGTGTTGTGAAACAGGAAGTTGTAGTAAGCGTCGTTCGTGACGAAAATGTCGGGGCGTCCATCGCGATCGTAGTCGGCTACGCCGGCGCCCATCCCCTTGCCGACGTGTCCGCGAATGCCCCATTGTTCGGAGACATCCTCAAACGTTCCATCGCCCTTGTTCAGGAAAAGCCGATTGGGCAGGCCTTTGTAGTGGGCCGGGCTGCAGTATTCGGAATCGCCCCCATGAAAGCAGCGCGGCTCGTTCGTGTAATCCCACTGCATGTAGTTGACGACGAATAGATCGAGGAGGCCGTCGTTGTTCACGTCCACCCAGGCGGCGGCCACGGCCCAGAGGGGCCCATACTGCGGGTCGGGATGATCGAGGCCTGCCTTGGCCGTCACGTCGGTGAAGGTGCCGTTGCGGTTGTTGTGATATAGGGTGTTGCGATGAACACCTGCCACGAACAGGTCCGGGTAGCCATCGTTGTCATAATCGCCCACGGCTACGCCGATGTCATAACCCGCGCCGGCCAGCCCTGCCTCTTTGGTTACGTCGGTGAACACTCCATTCCCGTCGTTGCGAAACAGGCGGTTCTGGAACTTGGGGTCGTCCTTCTTGAGGGTAGCGATGTTGGCGCCGTTGGCGAAGAAGATATCCGGCCGTCCGTCCTGGTTGTAGTCGAAGACGGCCACGCCTCCGGCCATGGCGGCTGGAGCGTGACGTGATGTTGTCTCGTCGTTCTCCAGGCGGAAAGAAATTGGCTTAAGCGAAAAGCGGATGGGAGAAGATGAGGCCGAGCGGACCGGAGCGGCGCGGGCGCCGAAAAATGCAAGGATAGAAATGGCGGCCGCCCCTGCGGCTACCACAGTCCTTCGCCCTGCCACTGGATGAGCCAACAAGGGTCAGAATACCTCACGTTAAAAGAAAAAGGGGACGGCTCGCGCCGCCCCCTCTCTGCGATCGCGCGGGGCGCAGTCTAGAAGCTATACTTGAGTCCGAACTCGATCACGCGCCGTCCGGTGTCGTATTGCGGTTTACCGTTGGTAACATCGTTTTGGTTCGTGTTGGTCAGGGCGCCGGTGGTGGGGTCCTTGAACACCAGCGACAGATCCGCATTGTTGCCGAGAGCGTTGAACGTGGGCAGCGGGTGGTTCAGGAAGTTGAACGCCTCGAACCTGAGCTGAACGTTGTGATGCTCTTTGAACCTGAAATTCTTGAATAGCGACAGATCGCTATTGAAGAAGGCCGGACCCTTGATGTAGGGCCAGACCGCCGGACCGAATTGCCCGGGCGCCGGCGGCGCGAAGCAACTCGGATTGAAGTACTGCCCCGACGAAAGGCCCTTGGTCGGGTTACAAGTCAGAATGGGCGGCAGCAGCGTTGGGGCATTGGTCCCCAGGTAAGTATTCGGGCCCACCGAACCCGCCGTCACGCTGCCGTATGCGGCGTTCAGGACTCCGTTGGGTGAGTTAGGCTGCAGCGGCGGACCGCTCTGCGCCTGCGTGATGCCAGAGAGCTCCCATCCGTTGACCACGCCACCGAGGAACGGGTTGCCATGGACCGGACTGGGCAGGTTGTAAATATACGCAGCATTGAAGATGCTTGTATGGTCGTAAGCGAGAGGGCCGTAGTTGGCTGTCAGGCTGAAGGGATCGACTGCCACGCCGGCAGCGTTGCCATTGCCAGTGTAACCATCGCGGATACCCATCACTTTGCTGAACGTGTAGTTGGTGGTGAACGTGAAATGCCCCGTCTGTTTCTGCCAGCTCGCGATGAACCCGTTGTAGTTGGAATAGCTGCCGTGTTGCAGCAACTGTATTCCCGTGTAATTGTGCAACGGGTAATAGTCGTTGGTCGGGAAGTTGGAAGCGAACGGGCTGTTGATCGCGCCGGTCAACGGATCGGGTCCAAAGAAGGCCCCTACCGGGATTTTGTCTATGTTGGACAAGCCGCTATCGAGGATCTGGTCGTGGGTGCGGCTGCCGGCGTACTGGAGTTCTATCAGCGAGTTTAACGGTCCCCGCTGCGAAACGGTGAAGTTAAAGCTTTCGGTGTACGGAGTCGCGGCGTCGCCTTCCTGCATCAGGCCCGTCACGGTGGTCCCCAGCCCGGCGGGTCCCAGCGACGGCGAGAACTGGTTGAACGATTGGTAGCCGATGCAGCAATTCCAGGTGGTGGTCTCGTTGACCACGCCCAGCGGTGCGCCGTAAGAGGCGCCGGTGACATCGTTGTTCGAGAGCTGATACCGATACACGCCGAAGCCGCCCCGGAGCACGGTCTTGCCGGTGCCAAAAATATCCCAGGCCACGCCCAGGCGAGGCTCGTAGAAGAACAACTTTGACGGGAATCCGGATCTCGGAATGCTGGAGTCGATCGAATTCCACTCCAAACCGGTCCAAGGCCCGGCCGCAGAGGTATTGACGTACGTAGCCGGGTTCCACACGGCCAAGCCGGGGCCCCCTTCCGCATACCAATTCCCCATGTGATCAAACCGGAGTCCTAGGGTGAGGGTGAGCCGGCGATTGACCTTCCATTGGTCGTTGGCATACAGGGAGTATTGGTGGTAATAGCCGTTTTCCACCGGCGCGGAGTTTGCCTGGTAAAAGCTCGTGAGGCGGCCGAGCGCGAAATCCGCCGCCGGGTTTCCGGTGCTGTTGGCTCCGTAGCTTTCAAACTCGATCACGCCCTGGTTCGCATCCAGGAAGTTGCTGGCGGCTTGCCAGTTCCGGGCAAAGTCCCAGTAAACGCCGAACTTGAGTGTATGGGTGCCCAGCACTTTGGATATGTTGTCGGAAATGTTGGGCGTCGATGAATACTTGCCGAAATCTCCACCAGTAAATTTCTGGCCGAAAGTCGGCGCAAAGTAACCCGGAACGCCATTACCCCAACTGAGTTCGTCGGGGATCTGGGGCGTGTACGGGTTCGCGAACAGACCGACCATGTTGAAACCGATCTTCGATGGATTTACCGCGGCGGGATCGGCCAGCGCGATAGGATTGAGGAACGTGGCCTCTGCAAACACGAACTCGTTGGTCAGCGTGGGAGAAAAGATGTGCGTAACGTTGGCGCTGTAAACGTTGGAAACCTGGTTGGCAGGCATCGACGACGGATACGGTAGGTCGCTATTGGTGCCCCACCAGACGCTGATGGGGTTTAGGTCCGTTTCACGCTGGCGGTTCCAGGAGAAGAACACCTTAGTCCGCTCGCTGATGTTGTAGTCGCCGCGCACGCGCAGTTCGTAACGATCCACCGGGGTGTCGCTTAGGTATTGATAATTAGCGCCGGCGGGGTTCGATTGGGGGTTTATATTCGGCTGGGGAAAAGTCGAATAGTAAGCAGCCGAGTTCGGATCGAGCAGGTTGGTGGGAATCATGCCGCCCGGTAGGGTAAGGCCGTTGGTGCAACCATTCGACCCGGAGCAGGGCGCTACCGCATCCCCACCGAAAGGACCGTTCTTGAAATTACTGCCCAGCGATGCGATGTAGGAGGGGCTGAAGTTGCCTTGCATCATTTGCTGCGTAGGAACGAAGCGCTGAATCAGGGACCCCTCGGGGTTTTGCCGCATGTCCTCGTACGCGACGTAGAAGAATAACTTATCGTGGTTCCTGTTGAAGTTGGTGTGGGGAATGATCACTGGGCCGCCGAAATCGGCGCCAGGATAGTAATAAGAATCCTGCGGAGCCGCCGTGGCGGTCGCGTTGAAGAGTGAATTCGTGGCATTGAACACACCGTTGCGGGCATAGAGGTAGGCATCGCCGTGGAACTGGGCTGAGCCGCTCTTGCCGATCGCCTGGAAGGTGATTGGACCTTTGGCGAATTCCGCCCCATAGGAGTTAGTCAGGATCGAAACTTCCTGGATCTGATTCTGGTTGATGTTGGAGGTTTGCGTTCCCTGGTTGCCTGGGTCCAGCAGATTTGCGCCATCGGAGGTCATCGTCATACCGCCATAGGGCTGCGTGCCCTGTGCGGAGAAGGAACCGATCGGGCCCGTGTTGCTCTGCGTCACCAAGCTGCTAAACATGCTCTGGCCGAGGCCATTGTTCATTCCCATGCCAGGCATGATCTTGATCAACTCGGCCGCATCGCGTCCTTGAATGGCCAAGTCGGTAATCATGTGGGTGTTCAGCGTCTGGCTGGATTGGCCGGTGTCCGTCGGGACTGCGGCGTCGCCTGCCGCCACAACCTCCACTTCCTGCTTCGACGTGCCCACCTGCAGTGCGATGTTTGGCAGGGTCACGTTGGCGGCTTGCGTGAACTCGATGTCCTTCTCTTCCCACGTCGTGAACCCGGGCGCCGAGATGGTCACGTTGTAGGTCGCCGGCTGCACGGCCAGGAAGTTGAAAAAGCCGCTGCCATTGGATACCGTGCTGCGGGTCGAGTTGGTGGCCTGATTCGTGAGCACAATCTTGGCCTGAGGCACAACCGCCCCGGTCGAGTCCACAACCGTACCGCTGAGCGACCCGGTAGACACCTGGCCGAAAGCGGACAACTGGAAAAGAACAACCGCCAACAGCAAGGTGGCGATGAGATTTCGTGTTCGAGCGTCCTCTAATACGCGGAGAACGTGCAACTTGGCTGATTTAAGCATTTCCCCCTCAATTCTTCCCTTTTTCGGCGGGCCTCAGAAGCCGCCGTATACCCCAAACTGAGCACACCCCATGCTGGCAGCAGACCAGCACTTGCGACGAAGCGAAATCAGTATAACGCAAGAACGCGCAGGCTTCTAGTATTTTTTAATTATTCGCACTCGTTTGAAGGCGTAACGGACCCGAAGGTTAGTTTTTGTTAAGTTAATTGTTTGCAATAGTGTACGTAACGTTAGTAACCGGGCTGAGCCGTCCCTCGCAACACCAGTGTACGGGTTGTTACAGAAACACCGGTATGTAAATTACCGACAAGTCAGCGGGTTTGCAGCGCGATTCTTGAGCGAAGATTCGATCGGCCCGCCAAAGTCGCCGATCCGCCTAGCCCGCATTTCTCACAGACTTCCGTGGTCAGGGCGTGGCGCACGCACTCTTGCGTGCCGCGTCGGCACTCCTGCCGGTGCCCGCCCTAGACGGACTGTCCACACGCTTGCGGGGGTGCCGGGAAGAGTCTCCTCACGGCACGCAGGGGCGCAGGCGCCACGTCATTTGGCCACACGTGAGAAATGCGGACTAGCCCAAGCGTGAATTGGTCAACGGTCCGGAACGACGGCCAATGGTTCACTTGTTTTCGAAGTCGATGCCCGACGATGCGGCGAACTTGCGGTAGTCGCGGAAGACGGTCTCATTTCGGATAAAAGTCTTCATTTCAAGGAGTTGCAGAACCGAGCGCAACGGCAGCAGATAATCCTCCTCGCCGATACGCACCATGCCGTATTCCAGGGAAAACGCGGGCGATTGCAGTCCAAAGTCCTTGGGCAACCCCAACCCTTGAATCGCGAGCCTCCTCACCAGACCGGTCTCCTCGTCGATGAAGATGCGGCCGGTGTAGCCGACACGCTCACGCCGTTTGCTGTACGTCAGACTCAGATTCGATTTGGCCCCCAGGACCTGGACGTCGAATACCTGGCAGAGGACACCGGCCTCCATGGAGCGGCCGGCCCATTTGTACGATGCAGCGACATCGGGATCGAACAGCCCCTGCAGCATGGTGCCGAACTCGCCGCTTGAATGCACGCCCTTTAGATCGCTGAGCGCTGTTTCGGCTTTGGTTCCGTTGAACTCCAGCGTCCGGTATCTCTCCTTGCCGTCCTCGTACATCAGTTCGTTTTTGTAGGAGTCGGCCTCCTTAAGCTGGCCGGGAGTCTTAGCGGGCGCGGTGAACCGGTGCGTCTCCTGGGTGCAACGGAAATTCGGAAGATGCGACAAGTACCCGGACGCATTTTTGGCAGCCTCCTCCCAAAGGCGTTTTTGTTCGGCGGGTTCCATCGCGAGTCCGCTTGAATCGACCGTGGCAGGCTCGATCTCGGGGAGCACAACCTCCGCGTCCTCGGCTTCGGGCCGTGTAATCAGCGCGGGCTGCTTATCCCCGGCCGTTTCTACCGGGGCGCCTACGACCCTGAACGCCACGTTTCGCACAATCAAACTGCGGCCCTGACGGATCGAAACGACCGCTTCGTAGTCCCCCGCGGGGAGCTTGCCGCCCTTCA
>JBEKUO010000319.1:0-8230 GCA_049514955.1 Bryobacteraceae bacterium
ACCATTCGAGCGCGCTCGGCGAGCGTGCGCATGACGGGCACGAACTGGAAATCCAGATTTTCCTTCCAGACGTGAAAGGTGGTGACCAGGAAATCGTACACGCCCGCGACGGCGGTGGCTTGCAACAGCAGCTTGGCCTGCGCGCCGCCCTTTTCGCCCGTAACCAGAACTTCGGTGATGGCGGTGGCTTCGGGATAGGGCAGCAATCCATGCATGTCGCGCACGAAATAGCGGCGCAAAGGAATGAGGAACAGCACGCCCAGACAGCCGCCGGCGAGGCCGATGAAGATGGTCTGCAGCGGATGCGGGTCCAGCTTGAGAATGTAGAGTGCGGGGAGGGTGAAGATGGCGCCCGCCACCACGGAGCCGGCCAATCCGCCGATGCCGGTGATGATCACGTTCTCGAGCAGGCTGGAGCGCCGCGGGTAGAGGCGCGCCAAGCCGACCGCCAGGATAGAGATGGGGATGGCGGCGTCGAGGACTTGGCCGACCTTCAATCCGGAGTAGGCCGCGGCGACCGAGAAGATCACGCACAGGAACAGGCCCCAGCCCACCGAGCGCGCGGTGAGCTCAGGCAAGATGGTGGAGGCGGGTACCAGGGGAGCGTAGACGGCGCCGGGCGGCAGCGGCTTGTAGGCGTTTTCCGGAATTGCGGTGGTCGCGGGGGCGGAGGTCATGTTGGCGCGCTTCCTGGCGCGGGGCAAACCGTATCTTATACGATTTCGGAGGTTGAGATCCTGGTGGGGTGGTGTGGAAAAACGTGCGGCCGCCCCATTTTTGGGGGATGCAATGTGCGGCACGCTCTGGGTTCGCCCCTTGTTCGCCCGATCATGCTTTTTTGAACGAACAACATCGGCATGGCCGCTCACCCAGATCTGCGATTACATCGCGGAATATGGCAACCCAGCCGCTGCGTGGCTCTAAATAATTGGTGCGACGGATACCAAAATCGAGATTGTCAATGCCGCATTAGCAACACTTCCCGGAACGGGCCGAATTCGGTGCTATATTAGGCACTATGAAGGCATCCAACATCAAACCGATCACGTATATGAAGACGCATTCCGCGGAGCTTGTCAAGGCAGTAAACGAGAACCGCAGCCCGGTTGTCATCACGCAAAACGGCCAAGCGCGCGCGGTCGTCATGGATGCCGCCAGCTATGAGCAGATGCAGGATGCTCTGATGCTTCTAAAGATTTTGTCGCAATCCGACACCGCGTATCGGAAGGGGCACTGGAAATCGCAAGAAGACGCGGAGGCTGAATTCGAGAAGAGGTTTCCGGATTGAAGCGCCTGCCGGTGCGTTGGACGACTCCGGCCTACGCGGATTTGTTTGAAATCCTGGAATTCGGGGCCGCGGATCGGCCCGCCGCGGCGCGGCTGCTGGGGAGGGAGCTTCTCAAGCAGTCGAAGACACTCGGGAAGAGCGCTTTGCGAGGGCGGATGGTCCCTGAGCTATTGCAGCAGGGAATAACCACGTATCGTGAAATTCTGGTTTCCCGCTACCGAATGATTTACCGTTTACACCCTGAGGCAATCCAGATTGCGGCCGTGATGGACGCGAGCCGGGACGCAGGCGATGTGCTGCTCCGGCGTCTGCTTCGATAGTCGTCAGCTCCTTCAGAGCAGAAGGGTGAATGTACATTCCGTCCGCGTCACCGGTCGATACAGCCGCAGCGATTGGCGGGATAGGCGAGCAAGGCTCGCCTGCGCTGACAGGAATGCCGGCGGGATCGGGTAGGAGGGGCCTCGCGGCCCCGACCTCCCACACCACCGTACGTACTTGCCGTATATGGCGGTTTCTTCGATTGATCGAGCGGCAAGTGCCGCCAAGGCCCGTTCTCTGTCGGACACCGCGAGCGGCAATAGCCACCACCAGCACAGCAGGTTGGTTCCGCCACGCCGCTGAGCTGTGGCCCACGCCACCTATAGGATGTGGCGTTGCTTGTCGGCTGACCCGCCCTCGGAGCTTTCAGTCTGCTCCCTGCAATCGAAGATTCAGCCCTTCACGGCGGCCCTTGCTGCGGCCGCTGCTCCTATGGCCTCTGCTGACTTCTCCGGTGCCGTCCCGTCCGGTTACCCGAACGGTAGTCCTATTTTCTGGACAGAGCCGGAGATCTCTCGAGGTAAGACATGCCTTCTTCTCCCGGACGCGGCGGATCTACCCTGCGGTGTTCCGAATGACGATAGGGCTTCCCCGTCCCTGGCCGGGTTACCCACACCACTTCGGCCTGATATCCGCTTCCTGTTCGTCGCATCCGCGATTTCGTCATCGGCTTTCTTCAGATCCCGCCTCGCGACGGGCACCCTTGCTTAGACGGATGGTTCCGGTCATTACGGTCCATGTGGGACTTGCACGCCTTGAATGCACATCACTACTCGACACACCAGGCAAGAGTGCCTGCGCCACGTGGGCTAAAGTAGAGATCATGCGCTTTCTACTGGCCGTCGCCGCAGCTTCGCTAGTTTTCGGGCAGCCGTCGCCCATTCAGGAAAGGATACGCGCGGTCGAGTCGGGACTCACGCCGGGCGTCGTGCTGAAGGGCCGACCGATTCCGCGATCCACCATCGAGGAGCGGATGAAGGCGCTCCACGTGCGCGGCGTCAGCGTGGCGATAATCCAAAACTATGACGTCGAATGGGCCAAAGGATACGGTTTCGCCGATCTCGAAGCGAAGCGGCCGGTAACTACGGAGACTCTGTTTCAGGCCGGCTCGATCAGCAAGCCGGTCGCGGCGGTGGCGGCGATGAAGCTGGTGGAGCAGGGCAAATTGCGGCTGGATGAAGAGGTCAACACGTTCCTGAAAACGTGGAAGCTGCCCGACAACGAATTCACGAAGGAACAAAAGGTGACGTTGCGGCGCATCATGAGTCACAGCGCGGGCCTGACTGTACACGGCTTCCCAGGATATGCGGCGGGTGAGCCGGTTCCTTCCCTTGTAGAGGTGCTGGACGGCAAGAAACCGGCGAACACCGCTGCCATACGGGTCGATATCCTGCCTGGCACGCAGTTCCGTTATTCCGGTGGCGGCTACACGATCATGCAACTCGCCATGATCGATGTTACGGGCGAGACCTTTCCTGCGCTGATGCAGGAGCTGGTGTTGAGCAAAGCCGGCATGAGTCACAGCACCTATGAACAGCCGCTTCCGAGCGCGCTGGCGAGCGTGGCCGCTTCCGGGTACCGGTCGAACGGCGACGCCGTGGCCGGGAGGTACCACACGTATCCGGAGATGGCCGCCGCGGGGCTTTGGACGACCGCTACCGACCTGGCGCGCTTTGCGATCGAGATACAGAAGTCGCGCGAAGGGCAATCGAATAAAATTCTGACAAAAGCTACGGTCGAGGAAATGCTTCGAGAGCAGAAGAAGCCCTATGGCCTCGGGTTCTCGCTTGAGGATGTGGGAGGCTCGTCGCGGTTTGGACACGGAGGCGCGGACGAAGGCTTTCAGGCGCTGCTCTCCGGGACGTTTGACGGGCAGGGGTTCGCGATCATGGCGAATTCCGACAACGGCATCAAACTGGCTAACGAGATTGCGCTGGCTATCTCGGCGGCTTACCACTGGCCGGACAAGCCGCGTGAGCGGGAAGCGGTGCAACTCGGGGCCCCGGCACTCGCGAAGTTTGCCGGCGAATACGAAGCGCCGCAGATCGGAAAGGTCCAGGTACGGGTCAGCGGAGAACACCTCGTCATCACCGTGGAGGGAGAAGATATTGATTGGTTCCTTGAATCCAGCACGAGGGCGTTTGCCCTTTCGGGAGGCCTGCCCGATATCGAGTTCAAGACCGACGATAAAGGAGCAGTGACCGGCTTTGACGTTGCGGGATTGCATGCCAAGCGTCTGACGCAGTGAAGTGTATCGCGTGATCGACACCTGTATCACTCGAATCGACAGCCGAAAACCGCCGCGCCGCGGCGAGTTGCTCACACCTCAATAAGATACGCGGCGGCTCCGCATGGCACACGGCGTGCGAGTGACAGCGCTATGTTCCATTCGATTGCGCTCCAGACCACCAGGTCCCCGAAAGGGCCGGCTCTGTCGGTGATGATTCATGGTGGAGTGGTCGCGCTGCTGTTTCTGGCCGGCACGAATCGCGGCGTGCAGCGCGGATTGCTGGCCACCGCGAACCGGGTTTATCCGCTGATCGCGCCCTATATTCCCGCCGTACATTCCGGCGGCGGAGGCAGCGGTGACCGCTCGCCGCTTCCGGCCAGCCTCGGGCGGCTGCCGAAGATCGCGGCACGGCAGTTCACACCGCCGCTGGCTGTCATAAACAACGCGAATCCGATACTGGTCATGGAACCCACGATTGTGATCTCGCCGGAGGTGAGCTTGCCGCAGGTGAATCTCGCGGTGTTGGGCGATCCTTTTGGAAAGAACGGTCCTCCGTCGAATGGCCACGGGAAGGGCGGCGGTATCGGCGATGGCGACGGAACCGGGGTGGGACCTGGGAAGGGCCCTGGCGTGGGGCCGGGCGATGGCGGCGATTTCGGAGGCTTGCGCGGCGGCGGGGGAGCGCTCACGAGCCCGGTGCTGCTTTATAAGGTAGAGCCGGAGTTTTCCGAAGAGGCGCGCAAGGCGAAGCATCAAGGCGTGGTCGTCCTGTACGGAGAGGTTGACACGAACGGCACCCTGCGCAATATACGTGTGCTACAGGGGCTCGGCCTGGGGCTGGACGACAAGGCCATACAGGCCGTGAAGCAATGGCGGTTCCGCCCGGGGTATCGGGATGGCAAGCCAGTGGTGGCGGCGGCAACTATCGAGGTCAATTTCCACTTGCTGTGATAGAGCTGAAGGTTGGCAGGCGAAAGCGCCTGCCCCACGCGCTTCCTGCTATACTCCCAGATCGATGCCCGAACCGAAACCCGGCATTTACCACCCATCCGCCCCGATATATCGATTCACGATTCTGGCTTTCGCCGCGCTCATGGCCTTCGGAAGCTACTTCGCGTACGATAGCGTCGGCGCCATCGAAACCACTCTCATTCAGGTGTTTCACACGGACCGCGCGGCCATAGGGACCATGTACACGATGTACAGCGTGGCCGCCGTCTTCGCGGTCTTGGCGGGAGGCTTCCTCATCGATCGTGTGGGCGTTCGCCGCGCCAGCCTGATCTTCTCCACCTTCGTGGTAGCCGGCGCCGCCATGGTTGCGGCCGCGCCCAGCCTGCCGGTGCTGTATGCCGGCCGCGTGCTGTTCGGCATCGGATCGGAGTCCATGATCGTGGCGCAGAGCGCCATCACCGCGCGCTGGTTCACAGGCAAGGGACTGGCCATGGCATTCGGTATCACTCTCACTATCGCTCGTCTCGGCACGCTGTTTTCCTTCAACACCGAAGAATTGCTGGCCACACGCTTCGGCTGGCGTGGAGCGCTCTGGATCGCGGCGGCGCTGTGCCTCTTCAGCCTGCTCTGCAACTGGATCTACACCCTGATGGATCGCCACGCCGAGCCCATTCTGAAGCTGCCCGAGGCCGGCTCGGGCGACAAGATCACCTGGAGCGACGTCGGCAAGTTTCGTCCTTCTTACTGGTACGCGGTGGGAATCTGCGTGACGTTCTACTCAGCGATCTTTCCTTTCACCGCGCTGGCCACCGACTTCTTTCACGACAAGTGGGGCATGCCGATGGCTTCGGCCGAGGGGCTGGGCTTCTTCGCCGGCGTTTTCTACAACCTGACACACATGTTCACGACGGCCCAGGGAACCACGTCGATCATCATCGCGGCATCCATGGTGCTGGCGCCCTTCGCGGGCAACTTCGTCGATCGGGTGGGCCGCCGCGCCAGCCTCATGGTGCTGGGATCGCTGCTTATGATTCCGGCGCATCTGCTGCTGGGGCTGACGCATCTTTCGCCGGTCCTGTCGATGATCGTGCTGGGCGCCGCATTTGTGCTGGTCCCGGCGTGCGTCTGGCCGTCCGTGCCGCTGATCGTGGACGCGCGCTGCGTGGGCACGGCTTTCGGTGTCATGACCGCCATTCAAAATCTGGGCTTGGCCGCGTATCCTGTCGCCAACGGCGCGCTGAGGGACGCCACGCATGGCTACACGGCCAGCCAAGTTATGTTTGCTGGCCTCGGTTTCTGCGGCCTGATATTTGCGTTCCTGCTGCTGCGCGCGGATCACCGGGAGGGGGGCCGGCTGGAGCGGGCGAAATAGGCGAGCAAACTCGCCTGCGCCGGCAAGAGTGCCGACGCGGCAGGCAGGAGTGCCTGCGCCACGCGCTATTCTTTTGGCTTCAGGGTGTCCCACGCGACTTGGCGGAGTTGCTCTTTCAATTTGCGGATCTCGTCGGTGTGAATGCTGAGCCGGTCAAAAAGTTCCTTCTGGCTGTCGATGCCCGCGCCGATCAGAAATGCGGCACATTCGGAGCGGCTGCTGAATAGGGTAGCCTCCACTAACTGATCGAGCCGCGCCAGGGCTTCATCGTTCAGACGCACCATCACCACGTTGCCGCGGCTTTCGCCGCGTTTAAAGCTGACAAGCAGGTCCTTCAGATCCTTGGCGCCCGGGCCGGCGGCGATCACGCCGACTTTGCCGCGAAAGCGTCCACTGCCGAATTCAAATGATTTTTTCATAGACCAACTCCTTTTATGCCGCCTGCGCCCGCGCTGCTTCGAGCGGCTTCCTGAGCCGGATGGTTCCAGCTATGGAGATGAGCAACAGCAACGCGGCACTCCCGAAGAACACGGCAGTGATGCCGAATCGCGACGCTAGGTCGCCGGCAAAAAGCAGTGCGACGCCTTGAGATATCGAGATTAGCGACATGGAACTGCTGCTCACCCGTCCGCGCATTTCCGGCGGGACCTGCCCCTGCATCAGGGCCATTGCCGGAATGATCATCAGCGACGCGCCGATTCCGATTCCGAAGCAGCCGGCCAGCGCCGCCGCCTTAAAAGGGAAGCCCGCCACGATAGCAATGAAAATCCCGCAAGTCAGTATGCCCGCGTTTACCAGGTGCGCTTTGTGCCGGAAGCGGCGGGCTAACGGAGTCACCACGACTCCTCCAGCCACCATCCCGGCGCCGATCATCGTGCCGAGCGCGCCGAACAGGTAAGAGTTGGCGTGCAGGACGTCGCGAACATAGACCGAGGTCAGCGAGCCGAAAGCGCCGATCGCGAACGTTCCCGCCGCAATCGACAGAATCACGAAGCTGATCACCGCATGGCCGAGAATGAAGCGCGTGCCGGAGAACAGGTCGCGTACGACCGACTTCACGTGCTGGCTGGCGTGGGCCGGACGCGCGGGGATGGCCATGGTCGCGATCATCAGGCCGGAGAACACAAAGCTGGCGCTATCCAGGTAGTAGCAGGAACTCGGTCCCGCCCAGCCCACCAGGGCGCCGGCGATCGCGGGGCTGGCCAACTGCAGCATCTGCACGGTCTGCTGGATTACGGCATTCGCGCTCATGAGCCCTTCCAGGGGCAGGATTTGCGGGAAGGTCACCGATCGGGCGGGTGTGAAGAAACTGGAGAAAGTGCTGAGGGCGAAGAACACCACGTAGATGTGCCAGGGGGCGCCCACAATCACGAGGCCCAGCGCCAGCACGGCGCGGGCAAGATCGCTCACCACCATGGTGCGTTTCGGATCCCAGCGATCGACGAATACGCCGGCCACCGGCCCTACGAACGCCAGCGGAAGCAGGAAGAAAACGCTTACCAGCGTGATCGCCCGCGCGGAAGCGTGCATCCGGAAAGACATCTCGCTGAAAACCGCGTACAGCGCCAGAAAATCGCCAAACACGCTGACCAGCGTGGCCAGCCAGAGCTTGCGGAAGGCTGGGATGGCCAGCGCCTGGCGCATTGTAAGGTGCGAAGTGGCGGAAGATGCCATACGCGTATTGTAATTACACGTAATTCAAAAGTCAAGATAAAAAACGGAGCGAAACATCCAGCAATATCCACATGCGCTGCCCAGGGGAGCCAAGCCGGGGGTCGCAGAAGCATGCGATGGCGCGCTCGCAATTACGCGTAATTCAAAATGAAGCTCCGGCGCACCATCCCCGGTCAAGGTGGTTGGGTTGAGACTCCGGGCTGCCGCCCTGGCAAGCCGGCGATGGCGGACAGCACCAAGGCCGCACCAAGGTCAACTTCCACGGGCCGCCCATAAAGCGATAGAATGACAACCAGACTTCCCCGCGAGGAGAGCTTGGATGATCCGCCTGGATTCCGATAAACCGGTCGAGTTCTGCGATGGTTTACGCCGCCGCGACTTTCTGCACGCGGGCGCC
>JBEKUO010000320.1:0-8229 GCA_049514955.1 Bryobacteraceae bacterium
CGCGCTTTCAGGCGAGCCTGCTGTTTGCACTGCGGACTACGGATGCGGCGACGCTCGCCGCGATGGCGGTCCTGCTGGCTGCGGTGGGCTTGGCGGCCAGTTACTTGCCGGCGCGGCGCGCGGCCAGTGTGGATCCGACGGTGGCGCTACGCTACGAGTGCGCGCCATTTAACCAACTCGATCTTTGCGCGATGCCGTGAGCCGAGGCTAAGCGCCCATCGCGCGTGATGACCGAGGATTCGAGCGCTTCGGCGAGCGCCACCTACGCCGGCGTCGTAGGCCATGAGGCTGTGGCGCAGTTGCCAGATGCGCGGGACATAGGGTTCGTGATGGTCGCGGACCATAGGCAAGTCCCCCAGGTACGCGAGCGCCTCCCCGCACGATCGGGCTTCCGTTCTCCGATCAGGCAGTAACGGCGCAAATGCGTGGACAATCTCCAGGTCGAGCGGGTACGGCGCATGCAGCGACTCCCCCTCGCGGAAGAGGCGTGTGCGCACGCGCGCCCCATCGCCGGTTTGCGAGCGGCGCCCCCAGCAGCGCCGACGCGTCAATCACGATCGCGGCCGTCCCGGTATGACCGCACCATTTCTGCTGGGGGACCCTTCACGCGCACGTGGGTGAGGCGCGAGCCTCGTCTTCATCTCGCTCATCGTCGGTCTTTCGGCGAGTTTGCCGGACCTCCCGGACGAGGTACTCGGAGACCGCGAGGCCTTCCGTCGCTGCGCGCGCTTTGAGCTTCCGATGCAGAATCGGTCGTTGCCTTCACTACCCAGGCTTAGCCAAATTAGTGTCAAGGATTCTTGTCGAACCAGTTGTAGGCGATCATGCGCCCCGCGACTACAATCCCGGCCCAAAGGACGAGCGATACGCCGCCTGCCAGACGGGCTTGGAACGGTGGGACCGGATCGCTATCCCATCGATCCATGCTGCGCCAAATCGTCCGCTGAAAAACGGCGACGTTCACCCCTGCCAGCACCAGGAAGGCGACCTTGATGCGGAAAAAAATGTTCAAGTAGGTCTTGACGGGAATCGCGTAAAACAGCAGCGCGCCCGTCGCCACCATCGCTACGAACCCCACGATTATCCACGGCAGCAGCCGTCCCGCGACTTCCGATGCGGGCGTGCGCACCATGGTCACACCCAGCAACCGCAGATCGAGCATGACGGTGAGTCCCAGAAACACGCAGAGGGTCAACACGTGGACCGACTCGACGATTGGATAGCCCCATATCGATTCGTGGAGCGCGATGCTCCCTTGCGTGCTTTCCAGCCACTGGCAAAATCCGAGCAGGCTCATTTCTCGCGGCGGCCCTAGCGTTCGACATCCTATTCTACATTGCCGGCGGAGTCTCGCGTTGCCCGTGCGCCGGATTTCGTCAAGCCGGACGTTTTGGCGCGTCGGAATGCCGCGCCGAAATTCCGGCCCAAGGCGAGACGCTCTGGTCCGCGATCATACGTTGGGTCGCTGGCGAGCGGGCTCGTCTTCGCCGCAGGCTTGGCATAGTGCGGCGTAGCACGCTGAGCTTGTAGCAGGTTTGGCATAGTGCGGCACAGCGCGCTAAGCTTGGATTAAGAGCGCTTTTTTCGGCTAAGGAGAGTCTAATGAGCAATTCAAGAACGGGTGACCGGGCGGCTTACTTCCTGCTGGGCGCTGCGATCGGCGCCGCGGCATCACTTCTGCTGGCGCCAGAGTCGGGCGCACGAACTCGCCGCAGATTAGTCCGCAAAGGAGAAGCAGTCGCGGATTACCTGATCGGCGCGGGCAAGGAACTGGTAGAGACATGCGAGGATCTTTACGAGCGCAGCGGGGAACTGGTGGGGGATGCGAACCGCGAGTTGTCAGCGAAATATCGCGCGCTGCATGAGCACAGCAAGCAATTGCTGGATGAGGCTGAGACGATCCTCCGCCGTGCAAAAAGCGCCGCCACGGGCCGCTAATTGCGAGTGGGGCAGGCGCTTTCGCCTGCCAACCGAATGGCCCGCCGACGGATCGCCGCATCGCCGCGCCCCAGCGCGTCCAAATAAATAGCGCACTCCACGGGGTACAATGAACAGCCGGAGGGGATCGGAAATGCTTAGACGCATCGCGTGGGTTTGGCTGCTGGCCGCAACGGCTTGGGCGCAGGAAGCTGTCACCAAGCAGGTGGAGCTCTACGGCCAGAAAATCTACTATCAGGAAGCCGGCTCCGGGCCCGACGTGATCCTGCTGCACGGCTTGGGCGGAGACCGTAGCAACTGGGGCCCGACTGTGCCGGCGCTGGCCGGCAAGTTTCACGTCTGGGTGCCGGACCAGGTTGGCTTTGGTGAATCCGACAAACCGCCGATCAATTATCGCGTCGCCACGCTGGTGGACTTTCTGAACGCATTCTATAAGAAGCTGGGCATCTCGAAAGCCACGCTGGTGGGTAATTCGCTGGGCGGCTGGGTCGCGATGGATTTTGCGCTGGCATATCCGGATAAAGTGAACCGCCTGGTGCTGGTGGATAGCGCGGGTTATTCGCAGAAGCGCACAGGCGGGCCGCCGCTGACCCGCGAGCTGCTGCTGGCGCTCAACCCAGCGACCCTGGCGGGCACCAAACGGCTCATGGCCGCGGTGTTTTATAACCAGGCCTTCGCCAGCGACGCAGTAGTGGAGGCGGCGTTTACGCGACACCTGCGCAAGAACGACAGCCCCACGATCGACAGCTTCATCGATTCGATCCTCCGCGAGGAAGACGTGGTGGATGGCAAACTCGGCGGGATCAAATCGCCGACGCTCGTAGTCTGGGGCCGCGAGGACGCCTTAGTCCCGCTCGCGGCAGGCAAGGCTCTGGGAGAAGACATAGCCGATTCGCAAACCGTGGTGCTGGACTCTTGTGGCCACGTGCCGCAAGTGGAGTGCGCCGGGGCATTTAATCCGGCGCTAGTAAAGTTTTTAACGCAGTAGCTGGACGCCAATGCCACTTACTTTCTCGGTTTCTGCGTGCAAGCGGTTGGTTCCGTGGCGCACGCTTCAGCGTGCCGCCGTGGGCTTTAGCCCACGGTCGGCCGAGAGGCCGTAGCACATCGCAGAAAGAGTGCGCGAGCGGGGTTGCGAGCGCTCCGTCTCCGGGCTCCGCTACAGCCCTAAGCCCACAGGTTCAGCGTCCGCACTAACGGCTCCGGCTGCTCATCGAACACCAGAGTGACTTCGTGGCCCACGCGCCAGCGATACACGGCCATCGCCAACTGCACCAGCAGCACCAGCGCCGCTAACCAGGCAAAGCGCACGGGCCGCTGGAGCATCCAGTACTCCAGGGTCAGGAACAGCGACACATAAGTGGTGAAGCCGAACAGGTAAAGCGGCCAAGACACTTTCAAGTTAGACTTACCAGGCAGATAGGAACAAGTAAATGGGAACTTATCGAAAGTGACTAACAACACTTCCACCAATAACAGCGAGACAACTATACCGAACAACATATGTAACATCGCCGTCTTCCAACCCCACAGCAACACGTGCAGCGGCAGCAGCGCTGCGAATAGTGGAACCACACCCAGCACGATCATGGCTTTCCTGACGCCAGCCAGGCATCGCCGCGCTTCGCCGCGGTCCGATACCTGGAATACCCAGTTGGCCCGCAATTCGGCGGGGACCGCAAACACGTGCCGCATGCCGCACAGAATGAAGAAGGCTAGTATCAGGGGCGCAGGCAGCAATTCGGGTATGGGGTGATACATCCAGGAACCCGTGCCGCGCGCCACCAGCACCGCCAGTCCTTCGAAGATCAGCGCACAGCCGGCAGCCACGTAAGCCGCGAAGAACAGCTTGTGGCGGCGGCTGCGGGTCATGGTCTTCCAGATGAAGTAGAACGAAGCCTGCTGCAAGCTGTCCCGCAGTACGAAGCGGTCGAGCAACCGGCACATGGCTCGCTCCATCGCCGAAGGTTCCATGGAGAAGTCGTCCGCGCTCTCGAGCGATCTCCTCACATGTCTTTTGTAACTCAATAAATAAGTGGTTAAAGCGGCGACGGTAGTCCATCCGGCGGCCAGGCGCGCCGAGGCGGCTAACTCGCGAAACACCGGGTTGGTCCATCCTAGTTGAGTCTGATAAAGGCCCAGGAACCAAAGCGGCGGAAACAGGTAGACAGTCGCAGGATTGATGGCGTGTCCAGGCTGTAACTCAGACACAATGCGCCCCGACAGCAGGAACATGAGGATCAACACCGCCACCATCCCAAACTGCACGTAAGGTGAGATACGCCGGAACGCCCTGTATCCCAGCAGATTCATCAACAAACCCTGCACCGCCACGCACAGGAAGAATACGAACGTATTAGCGGCCATGATGCTGATCGCGTGACAGCGTGCGAACCCCACCAGCGCCGTCAACGATCCCTTCTGCATCACTACCGCCGGAAACATCACCGGGGAGAATGCGTTGATTGCCAGCGAAAAGATTGCGAGGAACGCCACCAGCGCGGCGATCTTCGCGCCGAACATGGTCCCCAGCCGGATAGGCAGCGGAGTCAGGTTCGCGTAGTCCCGGCGGTCCGGAAACAGCATATCCCACTCGATGACGGTCACCAATCCCATCACCGTCATCGAGAAGCAGATGAAGAACTCCTTCTCGCCGAGCGATGCCAGATCGCGCACGTACATGGGCTCGTCTTGTAGCTTCACGTACTTCGACATGAACAGAAACGGAAGCAACATTCCAGGCCCAGCCAGCAGCGCCAGGATGTTCACGACCGTCGACCGCATGTCCGCATCCAGCGACACCAGGTCGTTGTCGAAGAACCGTGCGAAGAAGTGCCGCGCGAGTTCACGGAACTGACTGACTTCGTTCGAGCGGGAAAGCGTCATGCGGATCCCTCTACGCCTGCATGACTTCCACAATGTCTTCGGCGATCTGGTCGGTATCTTCCTGCAAGACCAGTTGGGAGAAAATGTCCTCCAGCGAGGGCAGTTCCATGAGGTCGCGCAGATGCTCGACCGAGTCGTTCGCCACCACGGTTCCCTTGCGCAGAATGATGACGCTGGAGCAGACTTTCTCCACCACCTCCAGCACGTGTGAGCTGTAGAGGATGACCTTTCCCTCCCGCGCCAGGGCCTTGATCAGGCTCTTGAACACCAGGCTGGTGGTGACGTCGAGGCCCGAGAGCGGCTCGTCGAAGACCAGCACATCCGGATTGTGCAGCAGGGCAGAGGAGATCAAAATCTTCTGCTTCATCCCCTTCGAGTAGGAAGAGATCGGCGAGTAACGATGTTCATGGAGCGACAGCAGATTCAAGAACTGATCGATCCTGGATTCCAAAGCCTGAGCCGGAAGACAGCGCAGCCGCCCCACGAGTTGCAGATATTCGCGTCCGGTCAGATACGGATACAGGTTGGGCTCTTCGGGGACGTAACCGAGGACTTTCTTGTAACCAATCAGGTCCTGCCGGATGTTACAGCCCTTGTACTGGATCAGTCCGCGCGATGGCTCCAGCAAGCCAGTCAGCATCTTGACCGTAGTGCTCTTGCCGGAGCCGTTCGGTCCCAGGTATCCGAGGATCTCGCCCGGCCGGATGGTGAAGCTGACGTCGTCCACCGCGGGGCGCCGCGTGTACAGCTTGGTCAGGTTGCGGACCTCGAGCATACTCTTATGACACCTGCCCGCCATCGATTGTTCCCGGCCGGACGTATAATGCATGTGAAATGAATCGCAGATCCTTCTTGAAGACCGCGCCTGCCCTGGCCGCCCTCGGCGGACGCGGCGCCGTGGCCGCCAGCGACCGCGTGACGATGGGCGTGATCGGCACCGGAAACCAAGGCACAAACGACCTGTGGGACTTGCTCGAAGACGAGCGCGTCCAGGTGGTCGCGGTGTGCGATGTGAACCGCGAGAGTCCGGGATACTGGGACGGCGCCATCGCCGGCCGCGAGCCTGCCCGCCAGATCGTGGAGTGGACCTACGCCCGCGAGAAGCGCTCCGGCGCTTACAAGGGTTGCGCGGCGTACGAAGACTTTCGCCAATTGCTGGCGCGCACAGACATCGACGCGGTGTTAATCGCGCTGCCCGACCACTGGCACTCCATTCCGGTGATCGAGGCCGCGCGCGCCGGCAAGGACATCTACGGAGAGAAACCGCTCTCGCTCACCATCGCCGAAGGCCGCGCCATGAGCGACGCGGTGCGCCAGTACAAGCGCATCTTCCAGACCGGCAGCCAGCAGCGCTCCGACGCCCGTTTCCGGCGTGCTTGCGAACTGGTCCGCAACGGCCGCATCGGCAAGCTGCAGACAGTGCGCTGCGGTCTGCCGGGCGGCACTCCGGACCTGGCCAAGACCGGAAACCGCAGAGATCCCGAGCCCGTGCCTGAAGGCTTCAACTACGATTTCTGGCTGGGGCCAGCGCCGGAAGCACCCTATGCTCCCGCGCGCTGTCTCGTGAACTTCCGCTGGATTCTGGACTACTCCGGCGGCAACATCACCGACTGGGGCGGCCACCACCCGGACATCGCGCAGTGGGGCATGAACACCGAAAGCACCGGCCTCATCGAGATCCGCAATGCTAAGGGCGAGTTCGCCAAGGACAAGCTTTGGAACACCGCGACCAGCTTCTATTTCGAGTGTACTTATGAAAACGGCGTGACGCTGATCGTCTCGAACCAGGAGCGCGGCGGCGTTACGTTCGAAGGCTCCGAGGGTTGGGTGTGGGTCACCCGGGGCGCGATCGATGCGCATCCCAAGTCACTTCTCGAAAGCGCCATTGGCCCGGACGAAATCCATCTGTATCGCAGCGATAACCATTTCCGCAATTTCATCGATTGCGTGCTTTCGCGAAAGGAGCCCATCGCGCCGATCGAGACCGCGCACCGGTCGATCACCATAGGGCACTTGGGCAACATCAGCCTGCGCTTGGGCCGCGACTTGAAGTGGGACCCGGTGAAGGAAGCGATCATAAGCGACGAGGAAGCCAACCGCATGCTGTCGCGTCCGATGCGGCCTCCGTGGAAGATCGGGTAAGGGCTGGCGTGGGGCAGGTGCAGGCTGAAAGCGGTTGACAGACGAAAGCGTCTGTCCCACCTCGGAGAAGGCTTCACAGGCTTGTGGGGCAGGCGCTTTCGCCTGCCAACCGACTGACAGGCCGCGCTACTCCCACTCGATGGTGGCCGGAGGTTTGTGCGTCAAATCGTAGAACACGCCACCGATCCCCGGAATCGAGAGCAGCTCATCAGTAATCGCGCGCAGCAAGCCTTCCGGCATGCCGACGGACTGCGCGGTCATGCCGTCCACCGAATCCACGGGCCGCAGGACCACCGCATCCGGAGCAGCTTGGGAGCCAAACGGAATCAGTACGACCGGAAACTGCCAGATCTCGCGATCGAAGCCGCTCTGGTGCGAGAGGCGCCGCACTATGGCATCGGCATGCCGCAGGCGCGCGAGGCGCTCCGGCGTCAGAGCACTCACCCGCACGCGCAGGCTGGCGAGCGGCTGTACCGTCCGCACGCAGGCGATGACGCGGTTCACCCCCGCGATCCGGTTGATCAGCTCCGTGGCGCGCGCCTGGTCGAGCGAGTCGATGCACAACACCGGCGCGTAACTGCGGCTATCGCCCTGCACGCCGACGGAATGGACGGGCAGGATGTACCCTTCCGCGGTGGCCGAGACACCCGCCTCAGTCTCCGAGCAGAGACAGCGTATCGCCAGGCCGGGCCCTGGAAATGGATGCCGGTCGAGCACCTCCGCGGGAAGCCCCAGCTCCCGCCCGATCTCGCGCACTTCGTCCTTATAGTAGGAGCGCAAAGGCTCGATCAGGCGGCCGGCATCAATGAGCTTCTGTATGCCGGGCACGCGGTTGTGATGCGTCTTAATAACGGCGGCCTTTTCCGTGCCGCCGGATTCGATGGTATCCGGGTAAATCGTGCCCTGGCCGAGAATCCAGTGGCCGTCCAGCAGATGGCGCGATTCGATGATGCGCTCCTGCGCGCGGACGAACTCCTCGCCGATGATGTGGCGCTTTTGCTCAGGATCCCGCACTCCGGCCAGCGCGCCCAGGAATTGCGCCTCAGCCATCTCGACCGAGACGCCGGCCATGCGCCGTACATAATCGGTTTCGCCTTCGCGCATCAGGCCCGTATCGACATAAACGCCGCGCACGCGGTCCGGGCCGAGCGCGCGCTGGCAGAGCGTGGAAGCCACCGTGGAATCCACCCCGCCGCTGACGAAGAAGAAGACATTGCGGTCGCCGGCACACTGGCGAATCTCGTTTTCAATCTGTGGGACGCG
>JBEKUO010000321.1:0-8140 GCA_049514955.1 Bryobacteraceae bacterium
CGTCAATGCGACGATAATAGCGGCGCGCGCATTAAGCAGAAACAGAAAAAGGATAACGCTGACCAGAAGCATGCCTTCGGTGAGGTTATGCATCACTGTGCGCAGGGTGAAATGCAGTAGATCGCTGCGATCCAGCATGGGAACGACTTTCACGCCGGGAGGCAGGATGCCATTGTTGAGCTCGTCCACCTTCTTGTGAATGGCTTCGAGGGTGGGTTCCTCTTCCGCCCCTTTGCGCAACAGCACGCCGCCCTGGATCACATCGGGCTCATCGATAATGCGCCCATCCTCCATGTGGTTGGCTCTCGCCATGTGACCCAATCGGATCTTGGGGCCTTGGGTCACTTCCGCGATGTCCTTTACCCGCAGGGCAGTTCCGGTTTGGGTCTTCAAAACCGTCTGTTCGATGTCCCGAACGCCGCCAAAAAGTCCGAGCGCCCGGACGTTCATCTGCTGCATCCCGACTTCCACAAAGCTGCCGCCGGCGTTGATGTTGTTATTGGATAGTTGCTGCTCCACCTGGCCGATGCTCAAACCGTACGAGACCAGCTTGTTCGGATCGACGCGCACTTGATACTCGCGTACCGTGCCCCCGAAGTCGGAAACGTCGACCACATTCGGGACGGATTTGAACTGCTTCAGCAGCACCCAGTCTTCGATGGACCGCAGTTCCATGAGGTCGTAGCGGGGGTTTGTGCTCCGCAGTGTATACCAGTAGATCTGGCCCGTCGTACTCCAGTCCGTGCCGATTTGAGGCTGCAGGTTTTGTCCATTCGGGAGATTAACCTGGGTAAGTCTTTCCAGAACCTTCTGGCGGTTCCAATCGTTGACGGAGCTGTCGTCGAAAATCATAATCACAAACGACAGGCCGAAAATGGACTCGGATCGCAGAAAGGTCATGTGCGGCATGCCGGCCATTTGAATCTCGATCGGAATCGTAACCTGCTGTTCCACCTCTTCGGCGGATCGACCGGCCCATTGCGTAATGACCGTGACATAATTATCGGCTATGTCCGGATAAGCCTCCACCGGCAGGTTATGAAAGGAGATAGCGCCCCAACCGAGCAATAACACGGCGGTAGCCAACACCACGAACTTGTTATTAAGTGCAAAGTCTACAAGAGCGCGAATCATTGTATTCTTCCCGAGCCCGGACGCCTGCCTTACTGAGCTAACACGTGGTCCAGTACGATCGCGTTCGTGACCACTTGTTGACCTGGCTGCAGGCCCGACTTGATCTCCTGCAAATTCACGTTGTCGGTCAAGAGATCCCCGCTGACAACTTCGACGCGGCGAAACTTCTTACCAGGCGCGGGAAGAAACACAAAATCGCGATCGTGCATGTGCAAGATCGCGGATGCCGGGATAATCGTGTGCATCTCCGTGGTCTGGCCGCGGAAGGTGGCCTTCACGAACATTCCCAGCCGCATGATTCCGGGATTCGAGACTTCGATGCGGACCTTGGCCGTACGAATATTCGGATCGAGTATGGCGCCGATGTTGCTGACTCTTCCCTTGAATATGCGATCGGGATATGCATTCAGGCTGATATCGGCGGTGTCCCCGAGGCGGACAGTGGCCAGGTCGTTCTCATAAACGTCGCAGACAATCCAGGTGGAGGACAGGTCGGAGATGGTAAACGGGTACGGTGTATTGTACGCCTGCACCAGCGATCCGGTGGTCACTTGTTGATCGGTAAGTATTCCCGAAGTAGGTGCGAAGATATCCACCATAAACACCGGTTTGTCCGGGTCGTTGCCGAGCAAACGCAGATGTTCGGCCGCCGTATCCATCGCTATCTTGGCCTTGTCTTCCGTGTCCTGGGCCACCTGCAGGTCGTTCAGGGCTATTGCGCCGTGCTCATAAAGATCCTTCGAGCGTTCATACTGTGTCTTGGCGAGAATCTCATCCGCCACAGCCATCCGGTAATTCGAATATCCGCCCGACACGTCGTCGCTGCGAATCGTCATGAGTAACTGGCCTTTCTTCACCGTATCCCCGAGCCGCGCGTGAATGGACACCACCCGGCCGGATGCGAGCGAGACTACCGGGACGTTGCGGGTAACGTCGGGAGTGACCGAGCCCGTCACCACCAACTCGGAGGTGGCGGGACGCTTGACGGCCGTCGCCAACGGAAACTGCTCCGGGTGGTCCACGGCGAAGAGATTGATGTCCGCGCCGGCCGTGACTCTGGCGGGAGGAGGCGCTTCCGCCGCCTGGTCGGCCTTGGCGCCGTGACAGCCGGTAAGCATCGGTACTGACGAGACAACCACGAAAACACAAGCAATGCCCAGATCTTTACTGTTCATAAGTGAGCTCATCCCGCTACAGGGAGTCCATTAGGTCAGAGTAAGGTAAGCCGCATGAGGATGGCATAAGGTTCAAGTAAAAAATGCTATCCACTCCATAGAATCCGTCTATCAGACGCTTTGGGGATCTCTCTTAAGACGCTTCCCGAAAGCGATAGCCGAAGTGAAGTTCGGTGAGCAGGTACTCGGGAGACGACGGATCGTCCTCCAGCTTCTTGCGTAATTGATGTACGAACGTACGTAGGTACTCCAACTCCCGGCCATACTCATCGCCCCACACCGCGCGCAAGAGCTTTACGTGTGAGACGGGCACTCCAGGGTGACTCATCAAGTAGTGCAGCAGGTCGAACTCCTTGGGCGTCAGGCGTAAGGCGGAGCCAGCTTTGCGCACTGTCCGGCGCACGGGGTCGAGCTCGATGCTTCCGATCGCGATCGGTATCGACGCGTCAAGCAAGGCCGTGGTGGAGCGTCGGACTGCGGATCTCAGCCGGGCTGCGAGCTCCGGGATCGAGAAAGGCTTCGTAATATAATCGTCCGCCCCGGCATCCAGCGCCTCAATCAGATCCGCTTCCTTATCACGCACCGTGAGCATCAGGATTTGCAGGCGGGGCGCTTTTTTCCGAATCTTCCGGCAGGTCTCAATTCCGCCGATGCCCGGCATGTTAACGTCCAGAAGAACCACCTCGCATGGGTGGGTTTCGATCTCCTTGACAGCCTGCTCCCCATTACTAGACTCGGTAACGTCGAATCCTAACGCGGTTAAGGTTCTCCTCAGTACCCGGCGCAGCTCGGGGTCGTCGTCGGCAACCAGGATTTTGCCATGCAGAGACATCCTAGTGGGTCAGTGCGGCCGTGGCGGCCGGAAGAGAAAGAGAAAACGATGTTCCGTAGCCCGTCAAGCTTTCGGCCCACACACTCCCGTGGTGAACTTCCGCGATCTTCTTGACAATCGAGAGTCCCAGACCGGTGCCCGCAGGCAGGTGGTGAGTCTGGGGGGCCCGGTAGAATCGTTCGAAGACGCGTTCGCGGTCCGCCGGCGCGACCACCAGGCCTTTGCTCCGCACCGTGAGTACCACCGCTGTGTCTTCGACCGCGAACGTGACGTCGATCGGCGAGCCGGGTTCCGAGTACTTGACGGCGTTGTCGATAAGCTGGGCAACAGAGGTCAGGATTAATTCCCGGTCCGCGAACACGGGCACTTCCGTGCGGGGTACGGAAATGCGAAATCGCTCCCGGTCCGCCTCTTGATCGAGCTTTTGTATGGCGGCGCCCGTCAGCCGGGAAAAGAGCAACGGTGCGCGTTGGGGCTTGCACTCCGCGCTGTCCAGCGCCGCAGCTCCCAGAAGGCGCGAGGCCAGACGATCCACTTTCGTCACCTGTTCGTCGATCACGGTGACTAAGTCCGTCTGCAGCTCGGACAACCCGCCCACGGCCAGAAGGCCGGAGCTGGCCGTGCGCGCGACTGTCAGGGGTGTCTTGAATTGGTGCGCCAGAGCGTCGAGCACAGCCGTGCGCAATTGTTCGGTCTGGCGCGCCGCCTGTGCACGGAACTCCCTCTGGCGCGCGCGCACGCGTTCCAGCACGATGGCGCTCAGCGAGGCTAACGCGGTGGCGGCCAGCTTGGTCATATCGGTATCGTGCAACGCCAGCCCGCCCACGGGCCGCGTGCCCAGGCGCAGGACGCAATACCAACTCCTCGTTTGCGGATCGAAGGTATCGGTATCTAGAAAGTACGCGTCCCGTGTGCGCTGTTCCGCTTCCGGTGGACCGTCGCCGCTTTGATACGTCGTAGCCGGGAGAGCGTCGAACAATCGAACGGCCTGGATCTCGAAGGTTTCCCGGATCAGTGACGTGATGTGATTCTCCGGCTCGCCGGAGCTGTCCAAGAGCAGAATCCGCCGCGACGTTTCGTAGAGCCGTTCCGTTTCCCGCCGCTTGGCAATTGCCTCCATCGCACGTAGGTTCGCGCGGAGTGACAGCCGGCTGATCACCACGGCGGTAAACTCAAAAGCGCCGAGCGCCACCCAGTTTGCCGGGCTGTTCGCAAAACTGAAGATCGGTGGAACAAAGAAATAGTTCAGGCACGCCACAGCGGCAACTGAGACCGCGGTCGCCTGCCAAAAACCGCCGTACACGGCCGCTAAAACCACAATCACGAGATGCAGAAAACCCGTGAACGCGAAGCTCTGATCCAGGCGAAACGATAGCCAGGTGCACACCGCCACGCCGGCTAGAGCAAGGCCCCCCGGCAGTGCGGGTACAAGCTTCCTTCTCAGCTTATGCGCCGCCCGGCCACGCGACTGCGCCGCGCCCACTCTTGGCCAATTCAGGGGCTTAAGATTGCCTTCCGGGTTATAGAGTGTCGCGAATGAAAACGCCATAAAGATCGGAACCCGGCGCAACGGCGCTGCAGCGCGCCGGAGTCGAGTTCAAGGCCGGCGCCCTAATTAATTCCCGTGCGTCACACCCTCAAAGTTCCAGCTTGCCCATAAACTCCATCTCGCTCAGCTCGAAAGTTTGGCCCACAACAATCCGGCCGATCTGCGCCTCGAAGCGGAGTTGCCCGTCTTTCTTGCTGATTTCCGCGGACAACGGAAACAGATAGACCACAACCACGCCGTTTTCCGTCTGGAACACCTCAACGCTGACCGGCCTCACATCCCTTTTTCCGTCGCGCTTCAAAGCGGCCAGGTTCTTCAATGGTTTACCCAGTTCCGCGGGATCGCCCTTGAAGTCGCCGCCGGGAACGCCGTAGACGGCGATGCGATAGCCGTCGCCCTCCAACGTGGGAGGCTCGATCTCGTGCGACTTCAACTCTGCGAGCCGGACCGGGAGAGCGCTCTCCCAACGCAGTTTCAATGTTATTGGACGGGGAAGAGACCGGGAACTGCGGTCGTCGCCTCCGGGGCCCGAGAAGATATTCGGCGACACCTTTGGTCCGCTGCCCTTCGCATCCACCCCCTCATTGCCGATGCCGCGAGGTTGTCCCATTTGTCCCCCTGCCCTAAGTTCATCCTCGGTCAGCCGGCGCGTGATAGTGGCTCTATTCTCCTTCGTCCAAGGCGACCTGGCGAGGATCTGCTTAGCGTCCTCCTCGGTCCACTGGGCGGCCGGCTTGCTCTTCCAAACCGGATCCGCGGACATGAGGCTAGCCGCGGCTAGCATCAGGCAGATCCATTGCATCGCAAAACTACGCATTCGTTTGCTCCCGTAAAGCGCAACACCGGCTAAAACTTCACCATCACGCCAACAGAGGCCTTCGATTCGCTACGGCGAAGGTCGGGGAACCAGACATTCCCTGCTCCGCCGCAAGCTGTCTGCGCCGCCGCTAAGCTGGCCGTTCCGGCGGAAGCGCCTGACATACACGTATAATATTGAGGCTCGCCGTTGTTTCCGCCCGGAGGTGTGACCCCGCCTCGACCCGCGAAGTATGGCACGTCCGAGTGCCGATATCCAACCTCCGCCCACCATGTGATGTATTGTCTGGGCATGTACTGCAGAGTAATCGTACTATCCCACATGTGAGCTCTTTGGCCAGGGTTTTCCGTGAAGTAAGGCGTACCCGATACGGCGTCGGCCCCGTCGATCGGCGGCAGCAACGTTAGGTAGCGTCCCCAGTTACTCATCTCTCCGCCGCCCAGTGTAAGACCCCACAGATCCTTGTGGAACCACATGCGGTCATAGAGCATCCATCCTATAAATGTCGACTTGCCCTTGCTGGGTGCGCCGGTGCACTGAAGTCCGCCACCGTATTGGCATCCCGCGTCGCCCGTGAGGGAAAATGCCATCTTGGAGAGACCCAGGCTCTCGGGCTTGTTAAAGTATCTTACCTCGATGCTGTCGTCAGTATGGATACGTTCCGTTTTTGGAAGTCCCAGATTATCCTGTCCGTAGCCATACTGGTTCGCCACGAGCTTAAACCACTCTTTCGGTTCCCATAGAAGCTGCCCTCCCAATCCCGGATGGCCGTTGTATTTGGCGTAGGATTGCCATCCGTTGATGAACCAGGGCTCGATTTTCAACTTGTTCGTGGGGAACCACTGCACGCGCACGCCGTTAAAGAACCAGGGCGTATTGGAAGAGACGTATGACGGTTGGTATGTCCAGTTGTCGAAATTGTAGTAACTGAACAGGCCGATGTATGAGACGAAGATTCCGGCGTCCACGTTAAGCCCATGATTCACGTTGAAGTGGTATCCGCCATAAGCCTCCGAGACGTATTTGTAGGCGTCGCGCAGGTCCCACTGGCCAACGCCGGCGCTGGCGTCGTTGCGCGGCGTGGTGGTCGCAAAAAGGCCATCCATGTACAAGACTCTTCCGCGGACGTTTTGCCAGTGGAAATCGCCGCCCACGCTGATCTGCTCGACCTGGACTTCACCCGAGCGGAATGACTCGGTCGCCCCCACGATCGTGTGATCCAGCGGCTGGTTGAAATCCTCCATGTAGTGAGTGTCGAATCGAACCTCCGGAGTAAAAAACTTCGTGTCCAGCACGGTGTCTTTGTTGCGTGAAGAGCCATTGAGCCAGGTAAAGTCGCCGTACGCGAATGGAGTGAAGTTGTCCACGCCTGTGGTGGCTTCAGGGGCCTGCAGGGCATCCGGAATAGTTGGCGCGGGAGGCGCGGTCGGCGTCGGAGCGGTCACTGGAAGTCCCGAGCGGGCGGTTTGCGCGTCAGGCGTAACCGGCGTTGAGTTCGAGGCGACCAGCGTCTTGTCACCCGGCTTGGCGGGAGTAACTGGCGGGGCCGGGCTTGTCGCCTGCTCTGCTTGGCCACTCCGGCTCTTCAGTTCCGCCTCGAGTTGCTCGATGCGCGCCCGCATGGCGGCCAGCTCTTTCAAAATTTCGGGGTTTGCGTCGCCCGCCGGAGAAGGCCCGGGCTCCGGAGCCCGCACCTTCAACGACTCGGATACTGGCCGCCCTGACTCGGCTATCGTGGAGTCACCCTGCGCCGGTTCCGCCTTTGCGAGCTCGACATCGGCATGGGTGACCCGGTTTTGCGAAATCTCTACGGAGTACGGAGAGGCCGTGGCGAGCCCTTTCGCCCTCGCGGTGAGTTGGTACTCGCCCGGCTTGAGGTCCGCGATCAGGAACGCTCCATCGCTGCCGCTTACCACGGTTCGTTCGCTCTTGTCCGCTACGCTATGCACAGTCACTTGCACCGCTAGCAGGGTTTGGCCCTGGGAGTCCTTCGCAGTGCCGTGCAGTGCGCCAAATGACGGTGCGGTGGCAGCGCTGGACAAATCCGCCGCAATCTGGAACGTCCGGCCGGGCGTCGCCGCCGCCAACAGTGCGAACAAACCGAGTATCGACTTATGAAATAACCGACTGCCGTTGATGAGTGTCATGTGTCTGCGCTTTTTTCCTTGAAATGAACTGCGGACAGGGATCTCAAATTGCCGCGAACGGAGCGGAGGTGTCTCGAATCTTGAGGTGCTTACGTGGGATTCAGTATGGCGGAAAGTTGGTATCGAAAGCATAAGCAAGCCATTAGGAAGCCATAAAGAAACGATAGGGATTGCTTATCCGCCTCATCAGATCATTCGATAAGACGAGACCCGCGTGGCGGCAAACCCCTGCGCAAGCAACGCACTTCGCTCCTTTCCGGACTCCCGACAGTGAACCACCGTAGCGTGGTGATCCTAAGGAATGTGTGAAAGACTCATAAGGGTTATGTTAGGGCGGAGCTAGGTTCACTGAAGCGCTCGTCAGTGCGCGGGCGCCACTTGCGGCTGCCCGGCCCGCCGATAATAACTTCCCCGATTAGCGGGCTGCGTGGCGCGCGACGGAGCGAACTCCGGCGCGGCGAAAACCTCAAGATCCGGCGCCGCGAA
>JBEKUO010000322.1:0-9890 GCA_049514955.1 Bryobacteraceae bacterium
GTCGGAAAGCTGGGAGCGCTCGTCCATGCGCAGCCGGGCCACCACGGGGATCTGCTTGTCGCCTTCGCGCAGAGTGGCGACCTGCCGGCCGTTGATGCCGGAGCCGGAAGCGGCGGCCACATCCAGATAGGTGACTCCGGAAAGGTTGGCGCGGTCGGGATCGATCTGAAGCTTGACGGTGAAGTTCTCCTCGCCCCAATCGTCGCGCACGCGATCGGCCTTGGGCGACGAAAGCAGGATGCTCCGCATCCGGTCGGCTTGGGCGCGCAGCGTGGGGATGTCGTCGCCCGAGATTCGCACGGCCACCGGCAGACCCACCGGCTTGCCGGTCTCGAGCTGTTGGACATCGATGCGCGCGCCGGGCACGCCCGCGCTCAGCGCCTGCTGGAGCGGCGCTACCAGGTGGCCGGTGTCATGCTTGTCGTTGACCTCGACCAGAATCTGCGCGTAGTTCAACGTCTGCAATTCGGGCGAAACGGAGAACCAGAAGCGCGGCCCGCCTCCGCCCACGAAAGTCGTGAGGGATTTCAGCACCTCGCGCGGCTTGCCTCCTTCGCCGGGGTGCCGGCGGCCATAGTCTGCAAGCGCCTGCTCAATGACCTGCTCGGCGCGCGCCGCGGCCCGATTGGTGCTCTCGAGCGGGGCATCCTCCGGCAGCCACACGTCCACATAGGAAAGATACGAGAGATCCTTGGGAAAGAACTGCTGCTTCAGGTGCGTGAAGGAGAACGCCCCCAGCATCAGGAAC
Source organism: Bryobacteraceae bacterium (assembly GCA_049514955.1). Taxonomy (GTDB): domain Bacteria; phylum Acidobacteriota; class Terriglobia; order Bryobacterales; family Bryobacteraceae; genus Bog-159. The sequence continues at coordinate 749 of JBEKUO010000322.1, forward strand.
AGGAAGGAGGCCACCAGGAACTTCCAGCGGTGGCGGATAGCTGCGCCGCCTACGCGGTAATAGAACGCCGGGAAACCGGACTTGCGCCGCTCCTCGATGGACTTTCCTTTCTCGCCGCGCAGCAGATAATATCCCAGCAGCGGAATGAACGTCATGGAGACCAGGCGCGAGGCGACCAGCGAACAGGTGATCACGATCGGCAGGCTGTATAGGAAGCGGCCCGTATCGCCGCTGAGCATCAGGAAGGGTAGGTAAGCGACGATGTTGGTGATGGTGGCGAACATGATCGCGGTAGCCAGCTTGGTGGGGCCGAGCCAGGCGGCCACCACCGGCGGATGCCCCAGCGCGAGATCCCGCTTGATAGCGTCGCCGGCCACTACCGGATCGTCCACCAGTAAGCCGAGCGCGATGATCAGGGTGGCGATGGAAACCTGCTGGAGGTCGATGCCCAGCAGATACATCATGCCGAACGTGAGGGCCAGCGTGATGGGAATCGCCAAGGCCATGAGCATCGCCGAGCGCCACTCCCAGAAGCCGATGAGTGAAACCAGCACCACCAGCGCGATAGCTTCGTAGAGGCTGCGCATGAACAACTCGACGTTCTCGGTGACCTGGCGGGGCTGGTCGGAAGTGCGCGCGATCAGCAGGTCCGACGGAAGTTGGGCCTTGAGCCCGCGCAGGGCGGTGTCCACGGCCTGGCCGAAGAAGCCGATCTGCTCGCCCTGCCGCATCTGGACCGCCAGGGTGATGGCCCGCGAGCGCACCCACCGCCCTTGCGGATCGCGCCAGTTATAGTAATTGCGGTAGCGGGCGGGGGTCTGATAGCCGCGCTCGACCTGCATGAGGTCGCGCAAGTACACGGGCAGGCCGGAGGAAGATCCGCCGATCAGCACATCGCCTATTTCCCGCTCACTTTTGAACTCGCCGGATGCATCGATGGACAGGTTTTTGCCCTGCACGTCCAGCACACCGCCTGGCACCGTAATGTTGCGGGCGCCCAGCAGATTGGGCAGGCTGGAAGGCGAGACGCCGTAGGAGGCCAGGCGCTCCTGCGAATAGACCAGAAAGACTTCTTCCGGAAGAATGCCCGACCGCGTGACTTTGGAGACTTGCGGCACGGTCTTCACGGTCTTTTCGATGCGATCGGTGAAATCGTCCAGCTCGCGGTGGCTGTATTTGTCGCCGGCCACGCGTTGCAGCCGGGCCAGAGTGTCGCGCGGATTGCGGATCACGGCCGGCTCCCAGGCGTCGGGGTGAAAATCCGCGGACTGCAGACGCTCGCGGATGAACTCCTGGCCCTGCGCTTCCACTTGAGCTTCGTTATAGGGCGAGATGAAATCGAAGGCGTAAAAACCGGGGCCGCTAAAAGTGTGGATGTCGCTTCCATAGCCTTTGGCGCGGAGCCAGGGAATGGCCAGATCCGCGGCGCGCTGCACCGACCTCCCATCCACGGAAGCTGGAAAGTTCAGGACCACGGTGACCCGCGAGGCCGGCTCCGAAGCGCCGGCGCGCGCCTTCTCGATGGCCGGCTGAATCGCCCGGGCGCGCAACGAGACCTCCACTTCGTCCACTTTCGGGCTGGCCACCGTCAACATCAGCGCCGCCGTATCGCCGAAATCTTTGATGAACTGTATGGGACCGGCGCCGTCAGGCAGATCCTGGATCTGATCGAGCTTCAGTTTGATGTCGTCGAGCGCTTCGCCGGTCTCCTTGAGGCGTTCATCGAGCTCCAGATAGACCACCGAAAGATTGGTGCGCGAAATCGATTTGATCTCCGTTACTTTGGAGTTCTCGGCGATCTTTTCTTCCACCTTTTTGGTCACGAGTTGCTCGACCCTCTCGGCGCTGGCGCCTGGCCATACGGTTAAGACGACGCCGATGCGCACGGGTATATCGGGGTCTTTGCGCTGGGGCATATGGGTGTAGCCGTAAACGCCCCAGGCCACGGTGGCGATGAGCAACACCCAGGAGATGTGCCGCGTTTCGACGAAGAACCGCGCGGTGTTGTGTGTGTTCCGGATCAAGTCCTCATCGGTGTGTTCGTGCGGCATAAGCTAATTACTCACCTTACTGCCTGGTTGACAGACGAAAGCGTCTGTCCCACCTTGCGCTGGGGCATATGGGTGTAGCCGTAAATACCCCAGGCCACGGTGGCGATGAGCAACACCCAGGAGATGTGCCGCGTTTCGACGAAGAACCGCGCGGTGTTGCGCGTGTTCCGGATCAAGTCCTCATCGGTGTGTTCGTGCGGCATAAGCTAATTACTCACGTCCAAATAGGCGAGCTTCGCTCGCCTGCGCCGGCAAGAGTGCCGGCGCGGCAGGCATGAGTGCCTGCGCCACGCATTAAGGCACCACCTGCACGGTCTCGCCATCCCTCACCAGGTTGCTGCCGTTGGTCACGACCCGGTCGCCCAATTGCACGCCGCTGACGACCCCGATCGAATTACCGAAAGCCTGCCCCAACTGCACATCCCGCATGTGGGCCACCTGCTTGCCGCCCTCGTCGCGGACCACGAAAACGGCATAGCCGTCCGGCTTGTTCTTGGAGCGGATTACGGCGTTGAGCGGCAGCACAGGCAACTCGACCGGCCGACCGGATTCGCCGACCACGACGGTAGCGATCATGCCGGCCTTGAGCCGGTTGGCGGCATTCGGTACGGCTACTTCGACCTCGAAGACGCGGCTCTTAGGATCCGCCGCGGGAGAAATCCGCGTCACACGGCCCTGAAATACGGCGTCCGGAATGGCCTCCGTGCGGACGGGCAAGGAAGCGCCGAGTTTCAGCCGGGGCATCACGACGTCCGAAGCTCCGAAGACCACTTTGACGGTGGTAAGGTCGGCCATAGAGAAGGCCGCCGTGCCCGCGCTAACCAGCGCTCCGGTTTCGATATTGCGCTTCATCACCACGCCATCGAGCGGCGCCTTCAGCTCGGTGTCTTGTTGGGACAACTCCGCATTGCCGAGGGCCGCTTGCGCCTCGTTGACGCGCGACTGCGCCGTCTCGATCTGATCTTTCGCGGTATTCACCTTGGCGCTGGAGGTGTCTTGTTGGGCCTTGGCGGCGTCGTAATCGGGCTTGGTGAGGCTTTGGCTGGAGAACAGGTTCTGCGCGCGCGCAAAATCGAGCGACGCCTTTTGCGCTCCGGCCTGCGCCTCCAGCAATTGGGATTGGGCCGACTCCAGCATGGCGCGGGCCTCGCCCAGTTGCGCGCGCGCCTGATCGGTTTTCACCGTGTAATCCACCTGTCGTAGGGACGCCAGGACCGTTCCCTTGGAGACGAAGTCGCCGTCTTGCAAGTCGCGCTCGCGGCCATCGGCGCCGGCCACCTGACGGATATGATCTACGTAGCCGCCCACGCGGAAGGCCACGTCCACGCGTGTGTTGGGCTCCACGTTGGCGGAGTAGCGCAATTCATCGAACTGGTTCAGCAGCTCCACGGCTTTGGTCTTCACCGGGGTCAGCGCCTTCTCGTTGCTTTCCGCACGCTGGCAGCCAGTGGCGAGGCACGCCGCGGCAACGATGGCAAGTATAGGAAGGGCCGGGTTGACAGACGAAAGTGTCTGTCCCACTCCGTTGGTGAAGGCATTGCAGACAGGTGGGGCAGGCGCTTTCGCCTGGCAACTGTTTTTTTCACAGCGTCCCAGGGATGTCTTCATCGTCACTCCTCCTCGCCCAGCGCCCGCTCAAAATCGGCCTTTGCCGTCCAGAACGAGAGCAGCGCCTGCTGATACTGATTGTCGGCCTGGGCCAGAGCGGTCTGGACCTGCAGCACTTCCTTCAACAACGAAGCCTGCTCGCTATAGCGGTTCTGGGCCACCCGCAGGTTTTCCCGCGCGGTTTCCTGCGCGAGGCGGCCGATCACCAGCAGTTGCCGGGTTTCCTGCAGCTTCCGGAACTTGTTGCCCACCTCGATCGCGATCTGATCCTCGGTCTCTTTGAGCGCCAGGGTTGCCTCTTCCACGGACTTGCTCTTCTCGGCCAGTTCATGCCGTTTGCGGCCCCAATCGAAGGGCTCCCAATCGAGCAGCAATCCCACGCTGGCAATGTTGGACGGCACTATGCCGCCGTAGTTCACCGGCGAAAAGTAGGTGAAGTTGAGACTCAGGCTGGGAATGTATTCCGCCTTCTTGATGCGCCGGTCGTACTCTGCCTGCCGCACTTTCAGGCTGGCCTGGCGCACCTCGGGCCGCCGCTCAATGGCCAGCCGGCGCGCGGCCGCCAGGTCCGTTTCGTTGGAACTGGCTTCGGGCACGGGGCTGACGCTGAACTCCGTCGCGAGGTCGCGCCCCATCAGGCTGTTCAGGTGCTCCTGTTGCGTGGCCAGCGGATTGCGCAGAGTGAGTGCGTCGTACTCCGCCTTGGCCAATCGCGTTTTGACCTCCAGGCTCTCGGATTTCAAGGCGACCTGCTGGCTGACATACTGCTCGGTCAGGCGGTCCAATTCGCGGTACAAGCGAATGGACTCTTCGGCGCTCTCGAGCGCGCTTTGCGTCTGGAGGATCTGGTAGTATGCGCTCTTGACGTCGCTCACCACGGTTTGCCGCTTGAGACGCTCCTGCTCGCGGGCAATCTCCTGGCCCACTTTGAGTTGCCCCAGGCCGAGACCGATCTGGTATTGCTGCGAGAGCGGCTGATCTACCTTGCCGATCAGCAGGGCGGCCGGCTGCAACGGCGCGCGAATGGCGGTGTTAGCCGCCGGAATCGGGCCAACCCCGGGATACACCCCAAAAGCCCCCTTCGGAAAGAGGAAATCGAGCGCCGTGAGGCGCTGCGAGCCGAGCACATACCAGTCGATCGCCGGCAGGCGTTTGGTGCGCGTGGCTGCCAGGCGGTCTTCGAACTTCCGCAGCTCGAGATCGGCGCTTTTGATGAGGCGGTTGGATTCCAGCGCCAAGTGTACGGCCCGTTCGAGGGTGAGGGTCTGTCCGGCGGCCGCAGCGGGCTCCTGGCAGATGCCACCCGCCTGTAAGGCGAGCGAAGCAACCGCCATTGCCGAGACTGCAGAGCGCATGGATGCACCTCTCTCCTCTGTCTGGAGGAGAAGATAGTGTAGCAATCCATACCTGTGGAAAAAAAGCAGTGAACTTCTCCAGCACGACGCCCGCATGTGCCAGTGCTTAGGCGCGCTTGTCGCGCCGTGGCGGGACGAAGTCCCGCTACCAGCGAACTGAAGCTCGGCGGTTGGCAGGCGAAAGCGCCTGCCCCACCCGGCCAGCAAGTGTAGAAAGTCCAGAGGCGCGCGTAGCACGCCGAGGGATGGCGAACTGAAGCTCGCCGCTGCACGCTAAAGCGTGCGGCACGCTCCGGCTATTTCAACTCCGCCATCATGCCGGGCAAGCTCCACTGCATCTGCATTCCGTTGGGAGCCCAGCCAAACTCCGCGATCATCGCTTTGCCGACGTCCTCCTGGCTCTTGCCCTCGCGAATCAGACCGGCCGCGCGGTTGCGCAGTTTCTCGACATTGTTCCTGTAGGTCAGCAGGCCGGCCTTGTTCGTCACCGGACCGTGGCCGGGAATCACCGTGTCGAAATCGAGCTTCAGCGCTTCGTCGAGCGTCTTGGTCCACTCCAATACGCTGCCGCCGCCGGTGTAGTCGATCAGGGGAGTCGTGCCGGCCATCAGGTCGCCGGTATGGATCGTGTGCAGCGCCGGGAAATAGATAATGGCGTCGCCGTTGGTGTGGCCCCGGCCGAAGTAACGCGCGCGCACTTCCTTGCCGCCGAGAAAGACGGAGCACTCGTCGGTAAACGCCACGCGCGCGGGGGCCATGTCGGCGGGGGCGTTCGGCTGCTTGTGCTCGACGATATTGTTGCGCGCATTCACGGTCGAGATGATCTCGGCCGTGGGGAGGAACTTGCCGTTGCCGCCGCTGTGGTCGGAATGATGGTGCGTGCTGAGCACGTATCTCACCGGCTGGTTGGTGACGCTCTTCACCTTCGCCGTGATGCCCTCGTAGTCCCGCTCGAACTTGTCGTCCACCAGGATTACGCCCTCGCCCGTGATATACACGGCGACGTTGCCGCCATCGCCCTCAATTTCGTACAGGTCGTCCTTCACCTTGTTGAGAGTCAATTGCTGAGGCTGCCCGCCTTGATTTTGGGTGTAAGCCATCCAGCAGCCCAACAGGAGCAGGGCGCTGGCGGAAGTCCGTGCGACAAGTGTTCGGCTCATGCCTGGACACTATATCAAACTATTGCCGCCCAGAGCCGCGGCGCAAGGCACCGAGGCCCATCTCGTTCAACAGGGATTCAAAACGCGCTTCTGCACGCAGGTTGTCCAGCCGTGGCTCTACCGCCAGCCAGACTAACCAGACGTCCCGGTCTTGACGAGCTTTGGCGAGCCATTCGAGCGCTCGATCGTTCCGTCCAAGCCCCGCGTAGACGATGGCGTGCCAGTACGGCGAGACAGGGCGCTGCACCGAAAGCCGCCGGAGCCTCTCCAACGTCTCTCTAGCTTCCGCGTTCTTCCCCGCCTCGGCATAGGCATGCGCCAGAGATGCCACCACGGCGGGTTGCTCGCCGCCGCACGCCACCGCATTCTGAAACTCGATGAGGGCCTCGTCATACATACGCATCTGCTCGCAGGCCAGGCCCAGCACGTGTTGCGCGGCTGCGAATTTCGGTTCCAGCACCAGCGCCTTCCAGCAGTGCTCCTGCGCTCCGGCAAAGTCGCGCGCCAGATAACGAATCCAGGCGGCCTCCACATTTACCGCCGGCGAGGTCGCATCCAACTCCTGCGCCCGCCGCAGTTCCTCGAGCGCGCCTTCCGCGTTCCCCACCGACGATAGATGCGACCCATACGCCCGGTGCACCGCCGCACAACTCGCGCTCAGCTCCAGTGCCCGACGAAATTCTCCATCGGCGCCGTCCCAATCCCAATCGAGATACCTCTTCACCGAGGCCAGCGCCGCATGCGCCTCCGCGAGATCCGGATCGGCTTCGACTGCCGTAATCGCCGACGTTTTGGCGCGCGCCAGCATCTCGCCCGGCGAAGCCATGTTCATCAGCGCAAACAAGCAATAGGTCTCCGCCAGACCCGCATGCGCCAGCCCACAGCCGGGATCTTCCGCCAGTGCGGCCTGGTAATACGCCATGCCCTTATGTAAATCTTCCTGGGTCAGCTTGTTCAGAAAGTATCTGGCCCGCGCACAGTGTTCGTGCGCACGCGGGTTTATGACGGCGCCCCTGCCTGCAACAACTTCATGCACTGGCGCGATGAAGCGATAACCAAGGCCAGATCGCGTCTCGATGAAACAGGAATTTTGTGAGGAATCGCCCAGAGCTTTGCGTAGAGCATTCACAGCCGTGTTCAAATTATGGTCGAAATTCACGAACAAATCGGGCCACAGGCGCCGCGTCAACTCGGCACGCGTTATATCGCCGCCCGGATTTGCTCAGACTCCGGCTCTCCAGGTCGGCCTCGAAGGCGCCGAACCGCAGCTTGCGCGATACACAGGTTAACTGCGGGGAAATGACTTCTTCTTGATCTGTCGGCATGGCGGATACTTCGTCTTAAGCTTAGACGGCAAAACACCCAGAGGGTTATAGTCCGTAAGTTACCAAAGGAGATTAATCGTGAAAACCGCAAAACACGTGATTATGGTTCTGATGCTGGCTGCTCTCGCGATCGGCGCGACCGCGCCACAAGCCGCCGCGCAGGTAGGATTGAAGGGGACTTTCAGTCTGCCGGTCGCGGCATATTGGGGATCGGCTGTTTTGCCCGCGGGGCAATACAAGATCTCGATGAATCTGGATGCAAGCAGTTCCACCCGCATCGTCTTTCTGGAGGGCGAGGGCATGCATGCCATGATTCTCGCCGGCTCCGCAATCCCCGGCGAAGTCCCCAGCAATAGTTCCCTACAGCTTGAGGAGACCAACGGCGTTTACGTCGTGCGGCGCTTGGATGCCGGTACGGCGGGGCAGGCGTTCAGTTTTCTCGTTCCCAAGGCTGCGCGCATGAAGGCGGAGCGAGCCAGCTCGTCCACGCCGATCACGGTTGCCGTTTCCGCAAGCAAGTGATGGCCCGCTTGCGTGTGGGGCGGCCGCCCAATCGTGGGTCCGCCCCGCTTCTTTCCTTCGCGGGTCGGCGCCATTCTGTGGCGCTTCATGCGGCCGCTCCAAGGGGTTTAAGCGAACGATAAGAAGGAAGGCAGCTAGCACCGCGCCTCACACGTCCAGATTCTTCACATCCAGCGCGTTGTCTTCGATGAACTTCCGGCGGCTTTCCACGTCTTCGCCCATCAGCGTGGAGAAGATTTCTTCGCTTTCCACCGCGTCTTCCAGGCGCACCTGCAGCAGCGTGCGCTTTTCCGGATTCATGGTTGTTTCGGCGAGTTGCTCGGCGTTCATCTCGCCTAATCCCTTGTAGCGCTGCACGCTGGCGTCCCGCTTGCCCTCGTTCTTGACGAAGTTGAGGAGAGTCAACCAGTCGGGCTGCTTGTCGCGGTGCTCGCTCTTCACCACCACGAAGGGCGGGTCGTTGTACTTCGCGATCTGGCGCGCCAGGGAGCGGAACTTCTTGTACTCAGGCTGCGCGGCGAGGTTGATTCCGATATGGCGCTCGGCGTTGGTCGAATCGTGAAAGACCACCGTCCAGGCGGAGTGCTCCTCGTCGGCGCGCAACTCGGCGGGGACCTGGGCGGCGGCCAGCACGTCCGCCACGCGCTGCATGTTGTCCTTGTCCTGGAAGTCGGCCTTGTGGTCAGCACGCAGCTCGGCGTCTCCGAGTACGGCGACCGCGCGCGCGTCGCGCAAGCGGCGCTCGACCTTGTTGAACATCTGCTCGTATTCATCGAGGCTCAACAGAAACGCGCGCAGCTCGCCGCCTTCCAGCGTGCTCTTAGCGCCTTCACCGTTGGAATGAATCTCGACGGTCAGGTTCTCGGTGGCGCGCCGCATGATCTCGCGCGTGAATTCCTTTTCGTCCTTGATGTACTTTTCGCTCTTGCCCTTCTTGAAGCGATAGAGCGGCGGCTGTGCGATAAAGATGCGGCCGCGGTTGATCAGCTCGTTCATGTGACGGAAGAAGAAGGTCAGCAGCAGCGTGCGTATGTGCGAGCCATCCACGTCGGCATCGGTCATGATGATGATCTTGCCGTAGCGGATCTTGGTGGCGTCGAAATCGTCTTTGCCGATGCCGG
>JBEKUO010000323.1:0-8126 GCA_049514955.1 Bryobacteraceae bacterium
CTTTGGGGAACCATTTTTCGGCAGCAGATGGACGCCGGATGAAAACCGATAAACCAATTGTTCCCAATCGGCGTTCATCGGTGTTCATCAGCGGCCATGCATGTCTTGGCCTTTTCGGCAAGCTCCTTGGGGGTAACGAATGCGTGTCTTTCTGCGTCAACCTCTGTTTGTAGTGTTAAGCTGATGTAGAGGACGCCATGAGAATTTGCGGGGCAGTCTTTTTCTTGTTCTTGGCCATTGGGCCCGCTTCAGCCCAATTCGGCAACGTAGTTTTCCCGGGTTTAGCGCGTGCGCCGATCGGCGGGAACCCGTGGGGCAACGTTGTACTACCGGCGACCCCTGGCAGCCTGACCAACGCAGCCTTCGCCAACAATCGGGGTGGCGGCGGTTCCCACTCCTACTCCGGCGGCTCAAGAGGGTACGGCCGGGGTTTTGGCTCCGGTGTCTACGCTTACCCCGTCTTTGTCGGGGGGTACGGCTACGGATACGGTTCCGACCAGCCGGCCCAGCAGCCGCCGAATACCACGGTGGTTAATCCGCCGCCGCAGCCCCCGGTCGTGATCAACCAGTATTTCGGCGCGGCCCAGCAGCCGGATCAAGGAGAGGCCCCCGATACCGGCAACCTCCACTTCTACCAGGCGCCCACGAATCCCGTCGAGACTGCGCCTGGCGATTCGTCGTATTATCTGATCGCCATGCAGGATCACACCATCTACTCGGCGGTGGCGTACTACGTGGAGGGCGACACTTTGCACTATTTCACCGCGGGCAACGTGCACAACCAGGTGTCCCTGGCACTGGTCGACCGCACGTTGACCGAGCGGTTGAATCACGAGCGTAACGTGGACGTGCGGCTGCCGAAGACGTAGATCAGACCGCGGCAGCCAGACGCTTCACGAAATCGACGTCCCCTTCCAGAAAATCGAAATCGGGCAGGAGCTTCGCTTCTGTCCATTTGATCTCCTCGAACACGCAATTACGCGGCTCGTCAGAGAAATCGGTCACCGCATAAAAGATCAGCAGGATTGGACTCTTGCCGGGATAGCGGAACTCGTACCGCTCCACCTCGTCCCCGATCCGCGCGCCAATGTCCAGCTCTTCCCGCAGCTCGCGGCCGAGCGCCTCCTGGGGGCTTTCGCCGGCTTCCACCTTGCCGCCCGGAAACTCCCATTTCCGCGGATGCGGCTGGTCCGCCTTCCGGCGGCAAATCAGGATATGCCCGCCGCGCCGGATGACAGCCGCGACGACCGTCGTCAATTCAGGCCAACTCCAGCGCCTTGAACCGCTCCAGTTCGGAGGCCGGCAGTTCCGGTAGCCGGTCGATTCGCTGGCGAAACCAGGCCCATGGAATATGGAAGAGCTGCACGCTGGGCTGGAATTTGGAGCTGTCCTGGATGAAGCAGCTATGCGTGCACCAGCAGTTCGCCACTGGGATATCGCGCACTTCCGCACGCATGGCCTCGGATGCCAGCGCGCGCCCTACGTCGAAATCGAAGTCCGCCAGGTTGCCCACCACGCCGCGCATCTCGCAGGCGCGGAACCTGCCGTTGTGATCGATCACGATCGAAGTCTCGCCGGCCGTGCAAGGCATCGGCCACTTCTTCGGCGATTCCAGGCACTGCTCGTGCAGGTCGAAGTGGAAGCGCAGGTTGCCCAGGTAATACATCTTCGCGAAATGCCGCACGCCCGGCGGAAGTTGCGCGAAGAGCTTGTCGGCAGAAGGGCGATGGAAAGGCATCAACCGGCGGTGCAGAGCGGCCACGCCCTCCTTGGTGAGCTGCTTCAGCGTCGGATCCGGCGCGGCGCCGCGTACGACTTCGAAATATTGCCCGTCGATATGGCTCTGCTCCATCAGGTCGAGGCCCAACGCCACAATCTCGTTGTAGTTCTCGCGCGTGATCACGGTGAGCACGTTGCGCCGCAGCCGCCGCACGCCGCCATAGCGCCGCTCGGCCTCCTCCATGGTGGCCCGCGTGCGCACGAAATTATGCGGCACGCCCCGGATGGAATCGTGCGTGTTGGCCAGCCCGTCAAGCGAGAAGTTCAGGTCGATGGCCACGTCCGGACAAAGCCCCAGCATGCGGTCCATCGTCCGGAAGATTTTCTCTGGTAGCAATCCGTTGGTCGGCAGATTGACGTTGCGGACGCCATTGCGCCGCACGAACATCGCCACAATTTCGGCCAGATCCTCGCGCAGGAAGGGCTCCCCGCCGGAAAGCCACAGCTTGCGGAAGGGCGGAGCGCTGGCGGAGATGCGCTCGATCTGCGGCGTCGTCAGGTCGTCGGTGCTGTTAAGCTTGTCAAAGTAGAAGCAGGTGCGGCACAGCGAATTGCAGCGCGACGTGACAAACAGGAAGAGGGAATTGAACTCCCGCGCGCGCACACGTTCCTTCAGGATCGGGAAAAACTGCCGCATTAGAATCATTGCAGCACATCTCGCCGCATGGATGGGAGCATAAATGTACTCCGCGCGCCTGCTCGATCACTTCCAGAATCCGCGGAACGTGGGCGAGCTGCCGCCGCCAGCCGTGACGGTGGAAGTGTCGAATCCGATCTGCGGGGACATTCTGCGGTTATCCGTGCGGTTTGAAGAGGGCCGCGCGGTGGAAGCGCGTTACAAGACGCGTGGGTGCACGGCGTCCATCGCAGCCGGCTCCGCGCTTACCGAATGGCTAAGCGGCAAAACGCCGCAGGAAATCGCCGCGCTGCGGCCTTCGGACATCGAGAACGCGGTAGGCGGCCTGAGCCCTGAATCCAAGCACGCCGCGGTGCTGTGCGTGGACGGAGTGCGGGCCGTGCTGAAGGCCAGCGGAGCCGGGTGAAAGCCGTCTCTCGCGGATGTACCAAATCTTGGAATCTGGCCGCGTTTCGCCCAGCGGAGTCGGCTCCTGATAGGCCACCCGAGTCAACTTGGTGCTGCCGTTGCGCGCGTGGATGGAACCCGATACGATCGGCTCCGTAGCGCACCTCCACGTCCACAGCACTCTCGCACCCAGCCCTCCCGCAGGCATACTGCCACGGAACCTAGCCCCGGCTGCCGTGCCATGACACATACGCATCGCGACGTGTATGAATGTTTCAAACCAACACGACCGAGCCCCACTAACGGCAGGGCTGGTCGATGGCCAGTGGACGCTGGCTCAACTTCTGGCCCAATAGGCCCATTGCCAATTACAACCTGATAGATATACTATTGAAGTGTCGCAGGAGTGTGCGCAGGGTACGGACTGTCCCAACCACGGCTGCTGCTTTTGTTGATTCTAAAGGGGGAAGCGACATGGAAGTCAAGTACGCCAACATAATGGGTTTCCGAGTCTCCCGCAACGAACTGGTTTTGGAATTTGGTAATTTTTTCGCTGGCCAGGATGACAATCGAACGAAACCTGACTACAGAGATTTTCATACCAGGGTTGTGCTTCCTGCGGAACTGATTGAAGCGCTTAAGCAGAGCCTTGAACAAGCGTCTGGCGTGAGAGATCAGGCCAAGCAGGCAGTAGAAGGACAACCTAAATTCAAAATCGAGACCAAAGAGGTGAAACTTGCTTAGTATGGTTGTGCCAGTAGGTGGCACTACGAGCTTTGCCCCAATGCCTCCGCCTCCAGCGCACTACCATGAGATCTCAGATACGGATACCACTCTATTTTCTGTGGTCATAAGCCTAGCAGCAGCCTCGGAGATCACGGCAGAGATTAATAGCGTGATCGAGACCGAACCTTCCGAGGATCGCCCTTCAGGGATCGTTGGAGAAGCCGCCATCGAGATGATTAACACCGCCGATAGGCTCTCTCTAGTTTTCTTGAAGGCCTCTGAAATTGAGAGCTTCGAGGGCAGCCTCCTCGTCCATTGGACGGTGCGAAACAAGCGCGTCACGCTGATTGCTTCAGGACCGGACGGTCATATTAAGCTATACAAAAAGCACACTACGAACCTGTCCGAACTAATCCCGAATCCATCGGCAACAGACCTTAGTACCGCGCTTAACTGGATCATGCAATAATGACACAGTGACTCCCCACGCCTGGCCTCAACTGCCGGGTACCCAGCAACTCTTTCGCATTCATCGAAACGAATCTTCCAGGAACCCCAAGACTGGGAGGCCGAAACTTAAAACATTCTTCCGAAGAGAAAATGACGCAGGGTTGTCTGTATTTCTGTCCATAGAATCAGTGTTATTGGCTGGTTTAGATGTCGCCGGGATATGCATGCTGACTGCTGGACACGTTTACGATTGTCCATATGGACTGACGCTAGTTCAGGACTCGGAAGACCATGCGGAAATCATGGGAGTCCCGCTCAGGGCTGAAGATGAGAAGCGAGCTATGGATATCGCCGATTATTTGGTAAAGGTCGCTGAAGACGTGCCGCTGCCAAAAAGGCAATCCGCCATCTGAATCGGCCTGAATATTCAACCCACACAACCGGGCCCCACTACCGGGGCTGCGGTAGTGGCTACAAGGTGCGTTGGTCGGCAGTGTGCTATCTGTGTGTTGATGTCGCATTCACCCTCCGCGCCAACGTCGTCCTCCGGCGGTCCACCGGGAACGGCTCTCCCTTTCGAATCTTGCTCCGGATAATCCGTAGCGATCTCTGAATCGCCTTTACGTCGTTCTTTGCCTCTTTAAGCGCCTCTGTGCCGTCCTTTAGACACTGCTCCCAACTTAGATCGAATTGCGTCCGTTTTTTACTTGCACAAGTCTCCGTCATGCGCTATCCTCATATTTAGACATGTCTCAGCGAAACAACCCGCTCCGCATCATTGAGGCAGAGCTGCATGGGCTTCGCGAGCAAAAGCGTGAAATCGATACCAGGATTGAAGCGTTGGAAAAAAGCGCTGAACTGCTGCGGCCCATGTACCCAGAGCGCAAACGGCTCGTGCTTCCGGTCGGGGAACAGGACGAAAGTGCCGGAATTACTGCGCGCATCCGCGAGATATTCGCGAAGAGTAAATATCCCCTGACACCACTTCAGGTGAGGGACACCCTGGAGGCCGGCGGGTTGCCTGTTAGCCAGTACACGAACGGAATGGCCACCATCCACCAGATTCTGAAGCGGCTTGTAGCTGGCGGATACGTCAAGCAGCTTACTCAGAATGAGCGGCGGGCGTATCAGCAGACCCCTTACCAGCCCCTGGGCCCCGACAATGATCGCTATAGCACGTGGTTCACAAAGGAAGAACTGATGGAGAGGTGGGGAATCACGGAATACGCTTTCCGGGAACTGGTTTTGCGCGTGCCGCTCAAGAAAGCAAAATGGAGGCGGCCCACCGGCGGCCCTAAGATTATGGTCTACGATCCAGACGACGTGGAAAAAGTTGACGAGAAGTACAAGAAGAGAGAATCCGTTCAGCCGGTAACTGAAACCGGCTAACTTTAATTTGCCCCGCTGGTAGCTTGAACTACCAGCGGGGCTCAACCTCGGGCTTGCACCAGAGGCAGGGTTTGCGAACCCACTGTCATTCTGGCGCAATTGCCCGCGAAAGGCAAGGCCAGAATGACGTGCCATTACTGCCGCGTCGATTGCCAACGATTCGGCAAACATAGAAACGGGCTGCAACGCTTTCGCTGCAACAGTTGCGGCAAAACCTTCACGGAACCGCACGCACGGGATACCAGGGCGGAATGGTTCCTCGGTAACGAAAAAGGGCTGCTGGCCCTGAAGCTGATCTGCGAAGGCTCCAGCGTTCGGTCGGCATCCCGCATCACGGGGTTGCATCACCGCACCATCCTGCAAATTCTCGATGCGGCTGGAGAGCGTTGCGATAACTTGATGGCGAAGCACATCCACGACGTGCCGGTAACGGACGTTCAGTGCGATGAAATCTGGGGATTCGTTTTTAAGAAACGCGCCAGCCGCCACGGCGGTGAGAAAGACTTCGCCTACATCGGAGACGCCTGGACGTTCGTTGCCATCGAGCGGCACACCAAGCTCGTGCTGGCGTATGAGCTGGGCAAACGAACTGTGGCCAGCGCGTCCCGGTTCATGCGAAAACTGGCGGAGGCCACCAGCCCCGAGCAGAAGTATCAACTGACCACTGACGGGCTGGCCGCCTACAACTACGCCGTCGCGGAAGAACTCGACGAGCGCGTGGATTACGCGCAACTCATCAAGATTTACGACCAAGCCCCACCCGAAGAGGCGCGGCGGTACAGTCCAGCTCACCTGGCGGAGGCGATCCCCACGCCAGTCTACGGAGACCCAGACGAGAAACGGATCTGCACATCGCACGTGGAACGGCAGAATCTCACGATGCGGATGTGCATGCGGCGGCTGACTCGCCTGACAAACGGGTTCAGCAAGAAGTGGAGCGGCTTGAAATCGGCCCTGGCTCTCCACTTCGCCTACTACAACTTCTGCCGGCCGCACCAGACGTTGAAGGGCGCCACGCCCGCGATGGCCGCAGGGATCGCAGTGAGACCTTACTCGCTCGGCGAGTTTCTCAGTGACGCGGGCGGCCTTCTTAGGGAGGCGGCGTGATCGAATGGCAACCGGCTCTTGAACGTCCACCACCACGAACCAAAGCCCAGCCCGAAACGGCTGGGCTTTTTTGTTATCCTGGAGCACAATTGAGAATATGAGCACCGACGAACAAGACTTAGTGCTCGGCAGGCTGATCAGAGAAGAGAGGGAATGCCGGGTAAAGATTGGGGCAATAGAAGCGAACCTCCGCGCATTCTCCGAATCCCTGAATTCCATGTACCTGACATTGAACGGGGTGTGGACTCCAAAGCCGAACCCGGTTACGACCATAGAGCAAGCCTTAGACGCGCTGATGCGCATGCCAGCCTCGGAGAGCATAATGGGGGCCTTGAAGGAACTGCGCGCAGAGAGGGAACGCTCCGAAACGCTGAGGAGACAACTCCAGGGCATGGGCATGTAGCCTTCAAGGCGAGGCGCGGCGGCGGTACAATGCGCCCATGCGAACCCAAGTACTCGTGTTGTGCCTTCTCTGCTTAACGACGTGGTCACAGGCCCAACAGCCTCCAAAACCCGCGCCAAGTGCCAAAGCCGATAGCGCTAAAGCCGCTGGCGGCAAAGAACGCTCCGACCGCGACCAATATCCAGCTGAGGGCACGGTGGTGATTATCAATAATCAGGCCGAACCCGTACCACAGGAGAGTGCCGCCAAAGCCGAGACCGATGAAAACCTGAAGATAAACCGGAGGCTCGCCCTGTTCACCGGGTTGCTTGTAGCAGTAGGAGTAATCCAGTTTATAGCGCTCGTCTGCCAAGCGCGAGCGTTGATTCATCACAGCAAATTGATAAAACGATCTTCGCAACACACGGCTCGCGTAGCCGCAGCCGCGCGACGGACCGCCGAAGCCTTGATGAATGGTGATAAGGCATGGGTCCTTGTGGAAGACATCGAACCTCCTCAGTTGTTCGCGATGATGGTAGCTACTGTTAAGTTCAACGAGTTTGTCTTCGACCTTGTTAACCGGGGCCGAACCATCGCAAGACTGACCGGGCCGTATCGCTACCGATTCCACTCGCTCCAGCGCCGCGACGAGCTGCCCGACATCCCCGATTACGCCGGTCGTCCTGCGTCGGGACCGACCTACGGGAATCCGCCCGAGCCGAAGCCGGATTACGGGCGTGTCCTCGCGCCGGGCCAACACAACGGAAAGATGTATCTCCAGCTTGGGGAATGGGTCGACGAGCAAAAACTCCAGGCCATTGAAAAGGGGGATGTCGTCTTGTACGTCTACGCTTCGCTGATATACTTTGACACTTTTGACCGCCAGAGAGAACTGCGGTTTGGCTACGAGTATTGGCCGAAAGCTTTCACCGGCTCCGCTCGCTGGGTCACTATCCGCAAGGAGGAGTACAATAAGCACACCTAGCAGCGCCAACCCCCGCGCGGTAAAACAAATCGCCCGTTGGATTTTCAACCAACGCAACCCGTATCCACTATCGGGGCTGCGGTATGGTATATTTATACACAAGACTGAATAAATATAAGCATGCACTCTCTCGCCGGCATCGTCGGATATCGCGGCTATAGCGGGGCCGAACTGCTCCGCATACTCGAACGCCACCCGCGCGTCCGCCCGGTACTGCTCGATCACCGCGAAGACACCGCGCGCCCTCGCCCGTCGCCCGCGCCCCGCCACGCGCCGGCCACTCC
>JBEKUO010000324.1:0-8087 GCA_049514955.1 Bryobacteraceae bacterium
CTGCGTCCGGGTTGGTCTTTGGTCCGAACGGCAACCTATATGGTCTGTATCAGATCTACGCGGAGAGCGGTATAGGGATCTTCGAGGTTGCACCGGACGGCAGCAATCTGCAACTGTTTCCGTTCTATAGCACCATTGCCGGCGGCGGTATCCCCGACGGATTGATGCTGGCCAGCGATGGCAACTTCTGGATGGCCGATTACAACGGCAGTGACGCCTACGGGGACATCGTCGCGCTTTCGCCCACCGACGGGACGCTACTGCAGACGCTCACACCTTTCTCCTCCTCGTCATCGGTGGGTGCTTATCCGGAAGTGCTTATCCAGGCGAAGGACGGGACCCTATGGGGATCGACCTATGAGCTTGGCAGGGCCTCCAAAGGCCATTTCGCCGACGGCACGGTATTCAGCCTGAACGCGGGCTTGCCGCCGCGGTAAGTAGGGAAGTGTTCGCCTGGTACAACGCGCTCGGGCTAAGTTTCCCAAGGATTGAGGATCGGGACGCCAAGCCCAGCGAAATCCCTCACGTTGCGCGTCACCACGGTAAAGCCGTGCTCTAGCGCGGTCGCCGCGATCATGCCATCGGCGGTGTTCGCCGGCCTGCCGCGCAATTGGCACTCGGCATCAAGGATGCCCCAACGCTCAGCTATGGGCTTGGTCACCGGCAAAATGCGGCCCTCGAACCATGGCAGAAGGTCAGTTTCAAGCCACCGCTCCAAGCGCGTGCGGCGCTCGTTTTTTGCGGGAAGCAAGGTAAAGCCCCGCAGCAGCTCGCCAAGCGAGACGACGCTCAGGGAAAGCGTCGCGTCATCTTGATTGTGAACCCATGCGGCAACGCGGGGATCGGGGCGGGAGTGGCTAACCTCAGACGGGACATTCGTATCGAGCAGGAAACCGCTCATAGATCAACGGGCCGTGCGCCGGATTTGTTGCGGCTGAAATCGATGTCATCGGTTAGGCCGCGGATCGGGTCGCACACCTCGACCAGGCTCTTTCTGCCTGGCGGCCTTCGATACGGCGTCACGGGAGCCGTGGCGCTTTCCTTCTCCTCAAGGGCGTCGAGGGCTTTGCTTAACAGCTCTTCCACATCGTGAAAGTGGCCGCTCTGAATCTGCATCTGCACCCGTTGTTGAAGTTCGGGCGTATGAATTTCAAGGTTCATAGCTTGGCTCCTTTCTTTCAGAATACGCTGTTACCTTAGCGCACCGGGACAGGCGGGCGCAAATTCCGGGCGGGCGCCGAAAGCCGGCTGCACACCATCAAGCGCAGCGTGTAGCTCCTCGATCGCTTCCAGGAAACTGCCAACCGCCTGTTGCCTGAATCGATTACCATACCGTAGAGGAATCCATGTCCCAGGAATACATCGAAATCCGCGGCGCCCGGGAGAACAACCTGAAGAACGTCTCGCTGCGCATCCCCAAACGCAAGATTACGATCTTCACCGGCGTCTCGGGTTCCGGCAAGTCGTCGATCGTCTTCGATACCCTCGCCACCGAGGCACAACGCCAGATGAACGAGAATTTTAGCATGTTCATCCGCACCTTCCTGCCGCGCTACTCCCAGCCGGACGCCGACGCCATTGAGAACCTGAGCATGCCGATCGTCGTGGACCAGAAACGGCTCGGCGGCGGGTCCCATTCCACGATGGGCACCATCACCGACATCTACCCGGTGCTGCGCCGGTTGTATTCCCACATCGGCAAACCGCATGTCGGACATGCGAATGTCTTTTCCTTCAACGACCCCAAGGGCATGTGCCCAAACTGCAACGGCCTCGGCCGCAAGATGGGCGTGGACGTGGATCTGTTCCTCGATAAATCCAAATCGCTGAACGAAGGCGCGATCCTGTTCGGTGAATATGCCGTCGACAGTTGGGCCTTCAACTTCCTCGGCCGGTCGAAACTCTTCGACATGAATAAGAAGCTTTCCAAGTTCAGCGAAAAGGAAATGGAACTGCTTCTATACAGCAAGCCGTATAAGTTGAAAACCGATGTCGGAGGCAAGACCTTCAATTTGACGTGCGAAGGCATCATCAGCAGATTCACCGCCAAGTACATCACGCGCGACTTGAAGACCATGTCGGAACGCACACAAAAAGCCGTGGCGCCTTACATCACGATGGCGCCGTGCACGGTGTGCAAGGGCGCGCGCCTAAGTCAGGAAGTGCTGAAGTGCAAGATCGGCGGACACAACATCGCTGACCTAGCCTCCATGGAAGTGGACCAGTTGATCGGTGTGATCAAGGCGATCAAGGAACCGAAAGCCGCTCCCATTTTGAAAACATTGATCCAGCGCCTCCAATATCTCATCGATATCGGCCTCGAATATCTCACCTTGAACCGTGAAACTGACACGCTCTCCGGCGGGGAATCGCAGCGCGTGAAGATCGTCAAACACCTGAGCAGCAGCCTGGTGGACGCGATGTATGTGTTCGACGAGCCCAGCGTGGGTCTGCACCCACGCGATGTGCACCGTTTGAATGAACTCCTGCAACAATTGCGCGATCGGGGAAATACGGTTCTGGTGGTGGAACACGATCCCGATGTCATTAAAGTGGCCGACCATATCGTGGACCTGGGTCCGCATGCGGGGAGTCAGGGCGGCCAGGTCATGTACGAAGGCCCGTTCAAGAACCTGTTGACCGCGGACACGCTGACCGGAAAGTATCTGAAACAGCCGGTTTCGATCAAAAGCGATTTCCGTTCCCCCAGTGGAAAACTGCCGATCAGGAATGCAAGAGTCAACAACCTACAGAACGTGAGCGTGGACATCCCGAAGGGTGTACTCACGGCGATCACAGGTGTGGCAGGTTCGGGGAAGAGCTCGTTAATTCATCAGACCTTTCTGCGTCAACACCCGGACTCCATTGTGATCGACCAATCCCCGGTGGGTGTTTCGAGCCGGTCCAATCCCGGCACCTATACCGGCATTATGGACGAGGCGCGAAAGGCCTTCGCGGCCGCGAACAAGGTGAGCCCATCCCTGTTCAGCTTCAATTCGGAAGGCGCCTGCGAGAACTGCCAGGGATTGGGCGTAATCTACACGGAGATCCCCGCGATGGGCGAGGTCAAGTCGCCCTGTGAGATCTGCGAGGGCAAACGATTCAAAGATGAAGTGCTGGCATACAAGCTCGACGGAAAATCGATCAACGACGTGCTCGAAATGACCGTCAGTCAGGCGCTCGAATACTTCAAGGTCGACAAGATCGCGAGCAAGCTACAGGCCATGAGCGACGTGGGCCTCGATTACCTGACCCTGGGTCAGCCGTTGAGCACGCTCTCCGGTGGCGAATGCCAGCGCATCAAACTGGCGAGTGAGTTGCACAAACAAGGCAGCATCTATGTGCTGGATGAGCCCACCACCGGTTTACACATGTCGGATCTCAGGCACCTGCTGGAGATCATGAATCGGCTGGTGGACGCTGGCAACACGGTTATTGTGATCGAACACAACACCAGGGTAATCAAAAATGCGGACTGGGTCATTGATATGGGCCCCGAAGGCGGCACGAAGGGCGGCAAGGTCATGTTCGAAGGCACGCCCAAGCAACTGCTCACTGCAAAGAATTCGCTGACCAGTGAGTACATACGGAATTAACCTGATGGGCAAAGCGATCGTCGGATTCCCAGGCGCGCTGAAGGCGGACTTCGGATCCGCCGACTTCGTGGGCGATCTGACGGTGTTCAATGTGGGCGGCAACAAGTATCGTTTGATCGCGTTCGTTCACTATCGACGCCAGATCGTCTACATAAAGCATATTCTCACGCACGAGAAGTACGACGAAGGGAATGGAAGCTATGAGTACCACAATTGAAGACCTCGACCTGAAGCGGTATGGACGACTTCTGGCCCGTGCGGTTCCAAAGGTCATCAAGACTGAGGAGGAGAACGAACGCGCCCTCGCCGTTGTCGAATCCCTGATGGAGAAAGGCGAGAGGAACATGACGCCGGAAGAAGGCGCGCTCCTCGAACTGCTCACGGGCCTGATTCACGAGTTCGAGGAGAAGGCGTACCCTATACCGAAATCCGAGCCGCACGAGATAGTGGCCTTCCTGCTGGAACAACGCGGGCTAGCCCCCAAAGATCTTTGGCCCGTGGTCGGCTCCAAGAGCCGGGTATCGGAAATCCTTGCCGGAAAACGGTCCATGACGAAGGAGCAGGCCAAAAAACTCGCTGAGTTCTTTCATGTCGGCGTGGATCTGTTTATTTGAGTCGTATTCGCCTCAATGGTTGGGCGGTACAGTCTTGGGCGCCTTTCGGGCGCCACGCGGCTGCAAACAGAGATGCATGGCGCTTTTCGCAGTGTTATGCCGCGCGCACGCCCCAGCAGGATGCACTGAACACCCTCCGCGCGCTTCTCAGGCAATTCCGGCGCTGAAAGTGGTGCCACTTTTTCGCAGCGAACCTCGAAGCTTTCCGGGGTGTGCGGCGTAGACAGGCGCTGTTCCCGTACATCGCATAATAGGAGAGATGACATCCACTCGTGTACGGTGTGTTGTTTGCTTCGCTGCCGGTCTGGCCGCAGCGATCTTGATCCAGGCCGGCGCGCAACAGATCGGCCCGGAGCTTTTCAGAGATCTGCACTGGCGAAACATCGGTCCCTTCCGCGGCGGCCGCACGCGCGCTGCTGCGGGCGTACCCAGCCAGCCCAATCTGTTTTACGTGGGGCAGGTAAACGGCGGCGTGTGGAAGTCGGACGATTACGGCCGTACCTGGACGCCGATTTTCGACAGCCAGCCCACCGGTAGCATCGGCGCCATTGCGGTGGCGCCCTCCGATCCGAACATCGTCTATGTGGCCAGCGGAGAAGGCTTGCAGCGCCCCGATTTATCGGTGGGCAACGGCATCTACAAATCCACCGATGCCGGCCAGACCTGGGCACACCTGGGCCTCCGCGACGGCCAGCAGATTCCGGCGCTGGCCGTAGACCCGCGCGACGCGAACCATTTGTTCGCTGCGGTGCTGGGGCATCCCTACGGACCGAACGATCAACGCGGCGTGTTCGTCTCCACCGACGGCGGCCAGAACTGGCAAAAGATTCTGTACGTCGACGAGAATACCGGAGCTTCCGACATCGCCATGGACCCTTCGAACCCCGATGTGCTCTATGCGTCGTTATGGGAGGCGCGGCAAGGCCCCTGGGAATTCGGCAACGAGTATAGCGGCACGCACGGCGCCATCTTCAAATCCACCGATGGAGGTAAAACTTGGCGCAAGCTGACCCAGGGTCTTCCGGATGTAGAGCAGGCTTATGTGGCGATCGCGCCCAGCGACCCGCGGCGTCTCTATGCCACCGTCGCCGCGGGCCGCGAAGTGGGCATCTACCGATCGGATGACGGCGGCGAAAGCTGGCATCGCGCCACTACCGACGCCCGGCCCGCGAATCGCATCGGCGGCGGCGATCTACCGGTGCCGCGCGTCGATCCGAAGAACGCCGATACGGTCTACAGCGCAAGTATCGTCACGTGGCGTTCCACCGATGGCGGCCAAACCTGGATTGGCATCAAGGGCGCTCCCGGCGGCGACGATTACCAGAACATCTGGATCAATCCCAACAATCCCGACATTATCCTGCTGGTCAGTGACCAGGGTGCGCTCGTCAGCGTGAACCGCGGAAACACCTGGAGTTCCTGGTACAACCAACCGACCGCCCAGCTCTATCATGCGGTAACCGACAATGCGTTCCCCTACCGGGTTTGCGGCGGGCAGCAGGAAAGCGGCTCGGTCTGTGTCTCCAGCCGCGGCAACGACGGCGTCATCACCTTTCGGGAATGGCATCCGGTGGGAGTCATCGAATACGGCTACGTCGCGCCCGACCCTCGCGATCCGGATATCGTGTATGGAGCCGGCCGGGGCCAGGTGTCGAAATTCCATCGGAGCACGGGCCAGGTTGAAATCGTTACACCCGGACCGCCGGCCGCCGGACAGTATCGAGCCGACCGCACGCAGCCCATCGTGTTCTCGCCGCTCGACCCGCGCGTGCTGTTCTACGCGGCCAACGTGGTGTTCAAGACCACGGATGGCGGCAATTCCTGGCAGACAATCAGCCCGGATCTGACGCGCCCGCATCCCGGCATTCCTGCAAGTCTCGGCAGCATGGCGGCCAAAGACCCCATCGCAGAGAAGCAGCGCGGCGTCATCTATTCATTGGCGCCTTCATTCCACAACATCGACACGATCTGGGCCGGCACCGACGAGGGGCTGATCTGGAAAACCGCCGACGGCGGCAAGAACTGGAAAGAGATTACACCGCCCACATTAACGCCGTGGAGCAAAGTCACCCAACTGGAGGCGTCGCATTTCGACGACAAATCGGCCTACGCCTCGGTGAGCCGCTTCCGCGTGGACGACCTGACCCCCTACATTTACCGCACGCACGACAGCGGGAAAACCTGGCATCTCATCACGGCCGGACTGCCCAACGACGCCCCTATCGACACCGTGCGTGAAGATCCGGTGCGAAAAGGCCTGCTGTTTGCCGGCAGCGAAACCAGCGTGTGGGTGTCGTTTGACGATGGCGATCGTTGGCAATCGCTGCAATTGAACCTGCCGCACACTTCCATGCGCGACCTGTGGATTCACGGCGCCGACCTGATTGTAGCCACGCACGGGCGCTCGTTTTGGATTCTCGACGACATCACTCCCTTGCGGCAAATCGACGAAAAGGCGATTTCATCGAGCGCCTGGCTCTGCCGTCCCGCGGCGGCATACCGCGTACGGCGCGATACCAACACTGACACGCCACTGCCGCCGGATGAGCCGCTGGCGAGTAACCCGCCGGATGGCGCTGTCATCGATTATTACCTCTCTCAACCGGCAAAGGGTCCAGTGACTCTGGAACTCCTGGATGCCGGCGGCAAGGTGGTGCGGCGCTATTCGAGCGCGGACGAACCTGAAACTACGGAGGCCGATCTGAAGACGCTGAGCATTCCGTCCTTGTGGGTGCGCCCTTCGCGCATCCTGCCGGCAACCAGCGGTTTACACCGTTGGGTCTGGGATATGCACGGCACGCCGCCAGAATCTCTGCGGCACGGGTATCCGATCGCGGCGGTCCCGCATGACACGCCGCATCTCCCGCAGGGTCCCAGCGCTTTGGCCGGCGTGTACACAGTGGAGCTCACGGTCGACGGCCAGACTTACACCGCACCGCTCACTATCAAGATGGACCCACGCGTGAAGACTCCGCCGGCGGGTCTCGAGCAGCAGTACCGAGCCGAGAAACAGCTCGCCAGGGTGATGACACGCACGACGGATGCTATCCGGGAAGCTCGCGCGGCGCAGGAACAGATCGACAAGCTGGCGCACGATGCCACCGGGACATTGGCCGGCCATCTCACAGAACTGGGGAAGAAGATCAAGGCGGCGGTGGGGACCGGAGGAACGTTCGGTCCCGCGCCAGCACCTGCGGAGCCAAGCTTGACGTCGGTGAATGGAGAAGCGTCCAGGTTGTACAGCGATGTTGACAGCGCCGATGCAGCGCCCACCGTCGCGCAATCGGCCGCCGTGGCGAAGATCGCCCGCGATTATCCGGCGCTCATAGAGCGCTGGAACAAGCTAAAGGCCGCGGACATTGCGGCCATCAACCGAGAGTTGAAAGCCGCCAAGCTTCCCGAGATTCATTTCAGTGCGAAGCCGGCCCACGAAGAGGATAGCGACGATTTCGACGACGCCGGATAGCCCGGCACAGGCTCACCATATGGTTCTAAGAGCATTGCGCGAGCGAGTTCGGGAAGTGGGCACGATGCGGATGCTGCGGATCGCGAACTTCCTGATCTGGAGCGCGATCGTTCCGCTAGGGGCCGCGCCGCTTACGCGCCCGTACACAGCGGAGAACTATGACGTAAATATCCAGGCGGACCTGGCGAAACAACGCCTGTACGGAGAAGTCAGTATTCGGATTCACAGGCAGGCGGACACTGACATTTCCGCTTTGGAGCTGGATGCGGGTGGACTCCAAATCACGAGCGTGATGGAAGGGCAAGCTCCACAGGCGTTTGAACGAAATCACAGCATGCTGTTTGTGGTCCTGACGAATCCGCTCCGCGTGGATGAACCCCGCACCATCACTGTGCGGTATCAAGCCGGACC
>JBEKUO010000325.1:0-11156 GCA_049514955.1 Bryobacteraceae bacterium
GGGTAACCTTGCGATATCTCGCAGGCAACGCCGGCCGGTAGAGCCGGGAATCCTTCTTATCTGGCCACGGCACGCCCTGGGGACGGGCCGGATCGAATAGATGGATATGCGTGTCGACGATAGGGATCGAAGCGCCTCGCGCCGGTTCCTGCGCCAAGCCCAGGCCGGCAGCCATGCCCAGGAAGCTTCTCCGATCCACCCTGGTATTGTATCGCTCCGCCGATGTTCGGAATTAAATAAGTTGACAAGACTGTGACATTGACGGATAAGTAGGGGTATAATCGGCCTGATGCCACGTCCAACCAAGCAAGACAATGAAATACTCGAAGCTGCATTAATCGGTTTCCAGCATCAGCGAGACCAGATTCAGCAAAAGATAGCGGATCTGCGAAGCCGGATCGGTGGGCAGCCAGCGCCAGCGCCCGCGGCCGCCGCGGCGAAGGCACCCGCAGGTAAGAAGCGGACCATGAGTGCGTCGGCACGCCGGCGCATCGCCTTGGCCCAGAAGAAGAGGTGGGCTGCCTTCAAGTCCCAGCACAAGACGGCGGCTGCACCCAAACCGAAAAAGCGAAAGCTCAGCGCGGCTGGGCGGGCGCGTATCGTGGCTGCTACGAAGAAGCGTTGGGCGGCGTTCCGGAAAACCCAAGAGGCCAAGGCGGCTGGTTAGGCCGCGCAACCCAACCAGGAACTGAGAAGCCCGCGACGGCACCGCTTCGAGAGACTCCGCACGAGTCTTGGGCGTGTCGGGCCGGCTCCACACGTGCCTCCGATCGGTTACAATACGCGACCAGGGACTGTCTGTCGCTAGTGTGGTGTCCCGCGTAACTGTTGACAATGATGTGCGGCGAACTAAAGTTCGCCGCGGCACGCTGAAGCGTGCGCCACGACCGCTTGCTAACGCGCGCGGCTCCGAAAGCGTCGCGGCGCCGAAAGCGTCGATTGTCAAGAGTTAGACGGGACACTGCGCTAGTTGCAGGCATTTTCGGGGGGGACCGATGCCGAAACCGATCGCGGAAATCGACGTCCTGTGGGTGACGGCCGGCCTGGGCTGCGACGGCGAATCCATCGCGATGACCGCCGCGACGCAGCCGAGCATCGAAGACATTGTCCGTGGCGGCCTGCCTTGGATTCCCAAGGTGAACTTCCACAATCCGGTGCTGGCGTTTGAAAACGGAGACGATTTCCTGCGGCCCTTCCACGAAGCGGCCGCGGGCAAGCGGTCGCCTTTCATTCTGGTGATGGAAGGCTCCATCCCGGACGAAACGAACAAGAAAGAAGGCTACTGGGCTACGTTGGGCACCGACCAACGGACGGGTCAGCCGATCCTTACTTGCGACTGGATCGATCGCCTGGCGCCGCATGCGTGGGCTGTCATCGCGGCGGGGACCTGCGCCACCTACGGTGGAATCCATGCCATGGAAGGCAATCCCACCGGGTGCATGGGCCTGCCGGACTATCTGGGATGGGAGTGGAAATCGCAGGCAGGGATTCCGATCGTGTGCGTTCCCGGATGTCCGGTGCAGCCTGACAACTTCATGGAGACCCTGCTTTACCTGTTGAACCAAGCGGCGGGCCGGGCCCCCATGATTCCGCTCGATGAGGCGCTTCGTCCCACATGGCTTTTCGGGCAGACCCTCCACGAGGTGTGCGACCGCGGTGGTTACTACGAGCAGGGGGAGTTCGCCGAAGAGTATGGATCGCGCCTGTGCATCGTGAAGCTGGGATGCTGGGGACCTGTCGTGCAATGCAATGTGGGAAAGCGGGGCTGGATGAATGGGATCGGCGGCTGTCCCAACATAGGTGGGATCTGCATCGGCTGCACGATGCCGGGGTTTCCGGATAAGTTCATGCCGTTCATGAATCAGCCGCCGGGTTCGCTGCTTTCCTCCAGCGCGGTGATGACGTACGGCAGGGCGATCCATGCGCTGCGCAGATTCGTTCAGGATTCGCTCAACAAAGAGCCGGTTTGGCGCAGCCGGCGCACGTAAGCCCATGCTTCGCGACGCATTACTTATAGCGGGCGGCTACCGGCCGGCAGGCCCGGCGAACGGCGGCGCGGAACCATCCATTCCTGAGGCGCAGGCCATGCTTGAGGAACTGGCCAGTGTGTTCCTGCTTAATTCCAGCGATGGTCCACGGGCGGCGGTCGGCTCCGATGGCGCGCGGGAATTACCCAACATGCAGGCCAGGTACCGCAGCCTGGTGGAACAGCTTCCGGCCGTTGTGTTCATGGTCTACCTCGATCGCGGAATCGGCGAAGCCTACGTCAGTCCTTACATAGAAGCCACGCTCGGCTTCTCGCAAGCGGAGTGGCTGGAAGACCCGGTCCGCTGGTACCGTCAGATTCATCCCGAGGATAACCTGCGGTGGAGCCTGGAAGCGGCCGACATGTTTCTCACCGGCAAGCCGCTGCGATCCGTCTACCGCGTGATCGCCCGCGATGGCCACGTGGTCTGGTTTCACTGCGAAGCGAAAATGGTGCGCAGCGATGACGGCCACCCGTGGTTCATTCAAGGCGTGGCGTTCGACATCACGGAGCTGAAACGCGCGGAAGAAGCTCTGCAGCAGGAGCGCAATTTTGTCTCGGCGATTCTGCATACCGTAGGCACGCTGCTGATTGTCCTCGACCTGGACGGGCGAATCGTGCAGTTCAACCGCGCTTGTGAGCAAACCAGCGGCCGGCGGTTCGACGAAGTCAAAGGCAAGTACGCCTGGGAATTATTTCCGGCCGCCGAAGATCGTGAGCGATTCAAGAGCGCATTCGAGCAATTGCGAGGCGGGAAGGTCCCCCGAAGCTTCGAAGGACATTGGGTGACGGGCGACGGCGGTCCGCATCTCATCTCCTGGTCGGGGACCGTGCTGCCAGACGCCAACGGCAGCGTACGGCACATTATCGCCACGGGGGTCGACATCACCGAGTCCAAACGCCTTGAGACGGCCATCTTGGAAATCAGCGCCCGCGAAGAGCGGCGCATCGGGCAAGACCTTCACGATGGCTTGGGACAGCATCTTACCGGAATCGCTTTCATGAGCAAGGTGCTGGAGCGGAAACTTGCGGAAAAGGAGGTGGCCGAGACTGCGGACGCCAGCAAGATCGTCAGGCTGGTCAATGAAGCGATCCACAAGACGCGCGAGCTGTCGCGTGGCCTGCTCCCCGTGGTTTCGGATGCGCGGGGACTGATGTCGGCGCTGGAGCATTACGCTTTGGAAGTAGAGGATCTTTTCGGCCTCGCGTGCCGCTTTGAGTGCGATCGCCCGGTACTGATCTATGACGATATCGCCGCGAACCACATGTATCGCATTGCGCAGGAAGCGGTGAACAACGCCATCAAGCACGGTCGCGCGAAACACATCCTCATCAGTCTGGCCCCCGACGGCGATGGCGCCGCACTCCGCATTACGGACGACGGCGTGGGGCTGCCTGAAGACGTGGGGAGCAGCCCGGGGATGGGATTGCACATCATGAATTACCGCGCAAAAATGATCGGCGCGGCGTTACAGATCCGGCGCGGCTCGCCAAGCGGAACGGTAGTCACATGCGCAGTCCAATCATCCGGCGCTGCGGCGGAAAATTCAATATGACGGTCAAGGCCCACGAATCCGGAAAGACTCGCGTCTTCGTCGTGGACGATCACCCCATCGTGCGGCAGGGACTTTCGCAACTGATCAACCGGGAGCCCGACCTGATGGTCTGTGGGGAGGCGGAGGATGCGCGCGCGGCGCTCCACGCGATCGATCCGTTGAAGCCGGACATCTTGATTGTGGATGTGTCTCTGGATGGGCCGGATGGCATCGAACTGCTCAAGACTATACGGGCGCGGGACGCCAGGCTGCCGGTATTGATCCTATCCATGCACGATGAGTCG
The DNA here is from genome assembly GCA_049514955.1 of Bryobacteraceae bacterium. GTDB lineage: Bacteria > Acidobacteriota > Terriglobia > Bryobacterales > Bryobacteraceae > Bog-159. Next base: position 3,867 of record JBEKUO010000325.1, read on the forward strand.
CTATACGCCGAACGGGCGCTACGCGCGGGCGCCAACGGCTACATCATGAAGCAGGAGGCCACGGAGAGAGTGCTGATCGCCATCCGCCAGATCCTGGGCGGCGAGGTCTACGTCAGCGATCGCATGGCTAAGAAGATGGTGCAGCAGTTTATCGGCGGCTCCGGAGTTACGAGGAATTCCCCGATTGACGAACTCACAGACCGGGAACTGGAGGTCTTCCGGCTGATCGGACAGGGTCACGGCACCCGCCAGATCGCCGCAGAGTTACACCTGAGCGTAAAAACCGTGGAGTCCTACTATGCCCATATCAAGGAAAAGCTGTCACTCAAAAATGCCCGCGAACTGGTGCAGCATGCGGTCCAGTGGTTAGCGGGACAAAAACCTCTTTAATTCGATCATCGATAATCACATCGGGGAATCCCCGATATCTACAATCGTAAGAATCACGAAAAGGAATACAGGTTCACTCGGATTGAGCCGATTGCACGGTTTTCCTACAATGCCCATGAGTGTTTGCCAAGAAAGCACTTAGAGGATAGTCGGCTTGTAATAAGACTTACAATGCGCGCCTCGGAATGTGACGTTCATAACAGATCCAAGAGGAGAAGGAGGGCCAAGTATGCCAGCCGAAACTGTTCCGTACGGCCACAAGACGCAGAGGCCGTCACCGGTCCCCGAAGTTCACATCGTTTGGATGACTGCCGGTCTGGGCTGCGACGGCGATTCCGTATCGGTTACAGCAGCCACCCAGCCCAGCATTGAGGATGTCATTCTGGGAGCCATACCCGGGCTCCCCAAGGTTCACCTGCACAATCCGGTCCTAGCCTATGAATGCGGCGACGACTTTATGAAACATTGGTACCTGGCGGAGGAGGGCAAGCTCGATCCCTTCGTTCTGGTCGTGGAAGGTTCGATTCCTAACGAGAGGATCAAGAAGGAGGGCTACTGGGCCGCGCTGGGGACCGACAGCGAGACAGGCCAGCCGATTCCCACCACGGAATGGATCGACCGGCTCGCCCCGAAGGCTACCGCGGTGGTCGCGATCGGGACCTGTGCGACCTATGGCGGAATCCACGCGATGGAAGGGAACCCGACCGGTTGCATGGGACTCGCGGATTACCTGGGTTGGGACTGGCGATCCAAGGCGGGCCTACCTATTGTAAATGTACCCGGCTGCCCGGTACAGCCGGATAATTTCATGGAGACAGTCCTCTACCTGTTGTATCAACTGGCCGGGCTGGCCCCCATGATTCCGTTGGACGACCAGTTACGTCCTACCTGGCTGTTCGGTCGAACGGTACACGAGGGCTGCGACCGCGCAGGCTACTACGAGCAGGGCGACTTCACCATGGAGTACGGCTCGCCAAAATGCATCGTAAAGTTGGGGTGCTGGGGGCCGGTGGTGAACTGCAACGTACCCAAGCGGGGCTGGATGGCTGGAATTGGCGGATGCCCCAACGTCGGCGGGATCTGCATCGGCTGCACCATGCCGGGCTTCCCGGATAAGTTCATGCCGTTCATGGATGAGCCGCCCGGCGCCAAGATGTCCACTACCGCAGTGGGTGTCTATGGCCGCGCGCTTAGTTCTCTGCGCTCGTTCACTAACACGAGTCTCAACAAGGAACCGCGGTGGCGTCACCCGCGTGCCGAACTGACCACGGGCTATCACGCGAGGACTTACTGATAGGCAAAGGAGCGATCCTATGAGTACATTAGCTGGAACGATGACCGAAACACCCACCAAATCCAGGAAGTTGGTGGAGATGAACTGGGACCCGATTACCCGCATTGTGGGCAGTCTGGGAATCTTTACCAAGATCGACTTCGAAAACCGGCAGGTCGCCGAGTGCCACAGCACCTCATCGATCTTCCGGGGCTACAGCATTTTCATGAAGGGCAAGGACCCGCGGGATGCGCACTTCATCACCAGCCGGATCTGCGGCATCTGCGGCGACAACCACGCAACCTGCGCGTGTTACGCACAGAACATGGCTTTCGGCGTGCGGCCTCCCGCGTTGGGCGAGTGGATCGTCAATCTCGGCGAAGCCGCCGAATACATGTTCGATCACAATATTTTCCAGGACAATCTGGTGGGCGTGGACTTTTGCGAACAGATGGTGAAGGAGACTAACCCCAGCGTGTGGGCGAAAGCTCAGAAGACAGCGGCGCCTCACTCCGACCTGCACGGCTATCGAAACATCTCGGACATCATGACGGCCTTGAATCCGTTCACGGGCGCATTTTACCGCGAAGCCTTGGTAATGAGCCGCATGACTCGCGAAATGTTCTGCCTGATGGAAGGGCGGCACGTGCATCCGTCCACACTGTATCCCGGCGGCGTGGGGACCGTGCCCACCGTGCAGCTCTTCACGGATTACATCGTGCGGTTGATGAAATACGTGGAGTTCATGAAGAAGGTGGTCCCACTGCACGATGACTTGTTCGACTTCTTCTACGAGGCGCTGCCCGGATATGAAGAGGTCGGCCGGCGGCGCATCCTGCTGGGTTGCTGGGGATCGTTCAACAATCCCGCTGTTTGCGACTATACCTACAAGAACATGACGGAGTGGGGACGCGCCATGTATGTCACTCCCGGCGTCGTGGTGGACGGTAAGCTGGTAACTACTGACTTGGTGGACATCAACCTGAACATACGCATCCTGCTGGGCAGCTCTTACTACGACGACTGGGAGCATGGCGAGACGTTCGTCAAGGAGGATCCGCTCGGCAATCCGGTAGACCAGCGGCATCCGTGGAACCAGACCACGATTCCTAAACCGCAAAAGCGCGACTTCGCGGGCAAGTATACGTGGGTGATGTCGCCGCGCTGGTACGACAAGCGGACGGACGAATATTTGGCTCTGGACACCGGCGGCGGCCCGATCGCCCGTTTCTGGGCCACCGCGCTGGCCGGCCTGGTGGACATCGGCTATCTCAAGGCGACCGGGCACAGCGTCAAAATCTACCTCCCCAAAACGGTGTCGCTGCCGGAAGTCGAGTTCGAGTGGAAGATTCCGAAATGGAGCAATGCCATCGAGCGAGACCGCGCGCGCACTTACTTCCAGGCTTACTCCGCGGCGGCGGCGCTACACTTCGCCGAGCAGGCGCTCAAGGAGTTGCATGCCGGGCGGACCAAGACCTGGACGGAGTTCAAGGTGCCTGACGATGCCATCGGGTGCGGCTTCCACGAGGCGGTGCGGGGTGTGCTCTCCCATCACGTGGTGATCCGGGATGGCAAGATCGCGAATTATCACCCCTATCCGCCGACGCCGTGGAATGCCAACCCGCGCGATGTTTATGGGACGCCGGGGCCCTACGAAGATGCCGTGCAGAACACGCCGATCTTCGAAGAAAACGGGCCGGACAAGTTCAAAGGCATCGACATCATGCGCGCGGTGCGCAGCTTCGACCCCTGCCTTCCTTGCGGCGTGCACATGTACCTGGGCAAAGGGAAGGTGCTCGAGACCATGCATTCGCCCACTTTCGGGGTGCATTCTTAAGCCGCGGAGGGAATGCACTGGTGGCCGGCGGAGGGCTTCCACCGGCCACTCTTTTGCCCGCCGGGACGCGACCAGCCATGCCTAAAATAACGGAAGTGCAGCAGCAGACCGGGCGTATCGAGGAGTTGATCCGCAAGCTGGAGGCGTCCGCCGATCCCGATTCATTGGCCACCGCCAGACAACTGGTGCAGTCGCTGATGGAACTCTACGGCGCGGGCTTGACGCAGATTACCGAGATCCTGGCGCGAAAGGGCGAGTACGGCCGGCAGATCCTCGATGAACTAGGGCGCGACGATCTGGTGGGCAACCTGCTCGCGGCAAACGGAGCGCATCCGCAGGATCTCGAAACCAGAGTGCGGCGAGCGTTGGACAAGCTCGATGCGCGCCTTGGCTCTCACGGCAGCATCGAAATGCTGGGGCTTGACGAAGGCGTGCTCCGGTTGCGCCTCCGATCAACCACGGCTGGCTCTCTCAAGCCAGCGATCGAGGAGGCTATCTACGAGGCGGCGCCCGACTTGGCCGAGTTGGTGATTGAGGAGGTCGCGCTTCAGGGCGCCGCGAACGGGTTTGTGCCTTTGGAGAAGCTGGCGGGATATCGCGCCGCCTCCGCGAACGGCAATGGTGCCGGTCTATGACTGCCGGCGACATCGCGAATACCCTGGGTGCGCTGCGCCAGTTCGCCGGCAAGAAGCGCATGGTGGAATCCTGTGAACTCGAAATACAAACGCGTTCCCCGGCGAATTCGCTTTCTGGACAACTTTCGGCTGACCGACGCCCAGTGGGAGAGCCTGATGATACCGATCAACATGGCTTTCTTTTTCGAAAGTAGCGCGCAGGCGAAAGTGGTGGCGTTATATCCCAGCCCTGCCGGCAGCACAGAATCGCAGTTGGCACTGGACACCTGGAGCGACATGCTGGCGGAGAATCCGGTGCTGACAGAAATGGCGGCGGACGTCGAGGCCCTGCTCGTCAACCGGCTGGGTCCTTCCCGCGGTTATCGCACGGCCGAGTATTATTTACTGCCGATCGATGAATGTTACAAGCTGGTGTGGCTGATCCGCTCGCACTGGCGCGGACTTTCCGGCGGCGCCGAAGTCTGGAACGAGTTGGAGCGGTTCTTCGCCGATCTGAAGGCCCGGTCCGGAGTGGAGTATGCCTGATTTGAGCTTCCAGATCGAAGGCGCCAAGGCCGTCCAGTTTGCGGTAGCGCCGCTGCTGGGCTTCGATCTGCGCGTGACGAATACGGACGCGGAACGTGTGCACACGGTCGCCTTGCGATGTCAGATTCAGATTGAAGTGACACGGCGGCGCTACAGCCCGGAGGACCAGGAGCGCCTCGCGGATCTGTTCGGCGAACCTCAGCGTTGGGGCCAGACGCTGCACAACATGATGTGGGCGCAAACCAGCGCGGTCGTACCCGGATTCACCGGTGACGCGCGTGTCGAACTCCAGGTGCCCTGCACATTCGACTTCAATGTGGCCGCGGTGAAATACTTCCATGGTCTGCAAGACGGCGAGATTCCGCTCTGCTTTCAATTCAGCGGCACCGTGTTTTATGAAGCTGGCGACGGCGGCTTGCAGGTTGCGCCGATTTCCTGGGACAAGGAGGCGCGGTTCCGGCTGCCCGTGAAGCCTTGGAAAGAGATGATGGACCTCTACTATCCCAACAGCGCCTGGCTTTGCCTGCGCCGCGATGTTTTCGAGCGCCTCTACCAATACAAAGTCCAAATGGGAACTCCGACCTGGGAACAGATGCTCGAGAGCCTACTTCAAGGCGTAGAAGCGGAGATGCAACGATGAACCTGGAGTTGGTCGAGCGCCTCGCGAACGCGATCCTCTACGAGGGTTATATGCTGTATCCGTACAGGCCCTCGTCCGTGAAGAACCGGAGGCGCTTCAACTTCGGCGTGCTGGTTCCGCCGGCCTACAGCGCCATTCAGTCAGGCAGCGAGACCTCCACCATGCGGACGGAGTGCCTGGTGTGCGGGAGTCCGGAGACGATTGTAGATGTGAGAGTCAGGTTTCTGCAGGTGATGCTTGGCTCATGGCAGGAGGCGGTTGAAAGGGAAATGAGCCTGACGGAGTGTTGCCTGGGTGACCTAATGGCCCAACCGCGCGCGGCGGAGTTGTTGGCAGGCGAAAGCGCCTGCCCCACCATCCACGGCACATTGACCGTGAGCGCGCGGCGCCTGGAGGAGGGACTATTCCAGCTCTCGGCGCATGTGCTGAACCGGACGTCGATCGAGCGCGTGGACCAGTTGAGCCGGGACGAGGTGTTGCCCTATTCCCTGGTGGCCGCGCACACGATTCTAGCGGCGCGGGAGGGCGAGTTCGTTTCGCTTACCGATCCTCCGGACGCGTTCCGTGAGGCCGCATCGCAATGCCAGAACATCGGCGTATGGCCGGTCTTGGTGGGGGAACCCGGAGCCCGCGACGCCATGCTTTCCTCCCCCATCATCCTCTACGATTATGCGCAGGTTGCGCCGGAAAGCCCTGGCGATTTGTTTGACGGCGCCGAGATTGACGAGATACTGACGCTGCGCATCATGACTCTTACCGACGAAGAGAAGCAGGAGGTGCGCAACGGCGACGCGCGCGCGCGCCACATCCTGGAGAGGACCGAGATGCTGCCGGACGAGCACTTGATGAAGCTTCACGGCGCGCTCCGGGGATTGCGTCCGGTCGAGGAATCGAAATGAACGAATGGGAATGGCAACTCCTCGAAGACAAGACTCCCGTGGAAAGTCTGCCGGTCGGCGGAGTGGAACTGCGGGCCGGCGATCGAGTCAGGCTGCGCCCGCGCAAGGGCGGCGATGTGTTCGACCTGGCGCTCGAAGGCAAGACCGCCACCATCGAGTGCATCGAGCAGGATTACGACGGCAAGTTCCATTTTGCGGTGGTGCTGGATGAGGATCCGGGGCGCGATATGGGGCTTTTGCGCCAGCCCGGCCACCGTTTCTTCTTCGACCCGGAGGAAGTGGAGAGCTTGAAATGAGCGCACCGCGCATACTGGTGGCGGGCATCGGGAACATTTTCCTGGGCGACGATGCCTTCGGCGTCGAGGTCGCGCAGCGAATGGCGCACCGCGGGGTGCCGGAGAATGTCCGCGTGGTGGATTTTGGGATCCGCGGCCTGGACCTGGTGTATGCGCTGCTTGAGAACTACGATGCGGCCATCCTGGTGGACGCCGCGGGGCAAGGCGAAGAGCCCGGCACGCTCTACATTCTGGAGCCCGAGGCATCGGATGCAGAGGGCGATTGCCCGCAAGCGGCCCTGATGGCAGGCCACGGCATGAATCCCATGCGCGTGCTGGAGACCGTGCGGGCGATGGGGGGAAGGCCCAAACGGGTTCTGGTGGTCGGGTGCGAGCCGGCCTCGCTCGGAGACGAAGTTGAGGGAGCGATGGGTCTGAGCGCTCTGGTGGAAGCGGCGGTGGGCGGAGCAATCGGCATTGTCGAGTCATTGATCGCGCAGATCACGGAGGAGCATCAGGCGGTCATGGTGGCGTGAGGAGTTTTCGGAAAGGAGACGATTTCGCATGGCACACACACAGCATAATTCAGACGAGGCAGAGGCGCGGGACACCCTGTTTATGATGGCGGGCGTGTCCTTGGTGATCTTCGGCGCGGGGCTGATCTTGGCTAACCCTATCGTGAGGCGCTTGATGGGGCAAGCGGGATTGGGCGGTATCAACTTATTGCAGGCCGCCGTTCCAGACCTCGAAAAATACATGAAGTTGCGGAATATGTGAGCCGGGTGGGACAGACGCTTTCGTCTGTCAACTAAAGAG
>JBEKUO010000326.1:0-14474 GCA_049514955.1 Bryobacteraceae bacterium
TTGCCGGTGGTTCGTGCTGAACATTACGATTCGGAGGCCACGCGGCCGGCAAAGATCTGCTGGATCTACTCAACCACGCTGGCCTCAAATTCGCACACCGCGTCATCCTCTACCGTGTAGCGCACCTCGATCGGATGGCAGCAAACCTCGCAGTCTTCCACATAGACTTGGCTTCTAACCGAAGTGTCCAACACCATCGATATCTGCTCCCAGCAATAAGGGCACGTGAAGAAGTACTCCATTCCGCCCAGGATAAGCGATTGGCGCGGCCTGGACGAAGGGGTGGAAAGCGGCGCCAGGATTTGGCCTGTATAGATGCTGCACTTCTGATGACAACTTGCGCACGAGTCCCCAGCGGTCGGGCCCTTTGTTTGCCTCAGCGCGACAGTCGGCACTACGAATGCACTGGCAATGGTTATGCGCGAATCACAACAGATAGCTGCTGAGCACCGGGACCTTGCCGCTCACGCCCATCGCAGCGGCGCCGAACACCACGGAAAAGAAGATCACCTGACCGGACATGAAAGCTCCCGACAATTCCTGGAGCACTCTAATAAGGCCTACCTCGCCGCACAAGAGGAGCACCAGAAGATCGGGACCGAGCATGGCGCCGGCGGAATCGCTCATGAGGCCAAAGAGAGGGAGATCGCCGCCCTCGCTCACAAATTCTGGCAAGGCAGGGGCTGTCCGGTAGGATCGCCAGAAGAAGATTGGTTTCGAGCCGTAGAAGAACTGCGATCCCGGCACTAAACCGTCCGGCACACGGCAACCTGCCAGGCTCCGGCGGAGATTGATAAAAGGCGCGTCTGCACGAGAGCGGGCTTCACGCACGGCGCACGAAGTGGACGATCAAGCAAATCACGGCGACGACCAGCAGAAGGTGAATTAACCCACCCGCAACATGAAAGGCAAAAAAACCCATCAGCCATAGGACCAGCAGAACGGCGAACAAGATCACGAACATAGGTGAATCTCCTTTTCGATGGCTACCACGGCGTTGGTCGCCGAGAGCACTCAACGGATCGCACAGATAGCATTCTGCGTGCCAATGTCGTATGAAGGCGCATATCAGCGGCGCGGAGTCTGACACCCAGCAGTTCTTGCATTTACGGACGGCAAAAATTGCTGCATGCTGAGCCCGCGGCGGTCGCCACATTCCCACCGATCCCAGGGAGTTCGCATGAGTTCTGCGCCAGCGGCCATTTCCAGCCGCAGCCGACACAACCACCATCCACCAGCCACCAAACACCAGCCACCGCGAGGTTCTGCCCTGGCACATTAATTAAACTGCGCGCCACGGCAGCGCGTGGTGGATCAGGCGCTCGACCTGCTCGACGGTGATGCTCTCCAGCGACGGCGCGGCGGCCACGGCCACATGCGCTCCGCGCGGTGCCCAAACGGACGGATCCGACGGTCCGAACAGCGCGACCACGGGCGTGCCCACGGCCGCCGCCAGGTGCGTCGGGCCGGAGTCGTTGCCGATGTAGATGCGGGCGGTGGCCAGCCAGCACGCCAGCTCGTACAAGTCTTCAAAGCGCACGGCGCCGGCGAGTTCGTCCTGCGGGCCGGCGCACCACTCGACCTGCATGTGCGGGGCGAGCCTGCCCGCCAGCTCACGGAAACGTTCGAGCGGCCAGCGCTTCTGCGGACTTCCGGCAAACGGATGGATCACGGCGAAGTCGCCGCGCTCGGCCGGACACGCGATGCGCGGAATGCCGTCGCTGGCGCAGTCCGCGATGGAACGGGCCTGCTGCAGGTAGAAGTCGACCGCATGCGCGCCGCAGCCTTCGACCGGGAGAGCAGGAAAGAACTGGAACGGCAGTCCCAGCACGGCGACCGACTCGCGAAACTCGGAGCGCTGAGCGCCATACCAGGAAACGATCGAATCGAAGCCGCGGAGCGTGGCCAGCAGACGCGGGTCCGGCCCGGTGATCTCGAGCAGATCGAGGCCGGTCGAAGCGATGGATCGGGCGCGGTGCGCGAACCGTGCCAGAGGTACGTTTTGCGCCGCCGTCCAAACTTCCAGCCAATCGCAGCGCAGACATTCCATGGCCGGAACGGAAACGATGAAATCGCCTATGGCGCCGGGGCGGATGAGGAGTCGCCGCAAACACCAGCATAGCGTTGCGCAGGCTCTCAGCCTGCCGCGCCGGCACTCCTGTCGGCGCGGGCGAGCGGAGCTCGCGCGCTATCGCAGCTCGGGGACCAATGGCGCCAACGACCCTTCAATCGCCACGCCCTTGCCGATGTAGCCGGCGCCGGCGCTTTCCTCCAGGGTCATGGGTTGCTCCACCCACTTGGTCAGCGGCAAATTCCGGAACATGATTCGCTCCCGCAAAACCAGAGTCTTCCGGCTCATGAAAAACAGGCTGCTCTTTCTGACGTAATACTGCTGCTCGACCTTGAAGTCGTCGAAGAATTCGTCGAAAGCCTCCCGTTTCGCTTGGGCTCTGGCATCGCTGATCGCTCTTTCGAGCCTTTTCTTCTGGACCTTCAGAGCGGCGCGCAGCTCGACCAGCGCGCCGCGCTCCTTGGCGACGGCTTCTTCCATGGTGCAACGCATCATGTAGCAGATCAGCCATGCGGAACCAGCCGCCAGTAGACCGAGCACGAGAACCCACAGTAGGATTGCCATTCAACCTGACCTTGTCTCGACCGATTTTATGTGCTGCGAAGGGAGCTGAGCAATGTTTACTATGGATAACAGATGCGTCACCACCATCTGTTGTTGTGGCTCTCCATCGCCGCCAGCGCGCTCTATTTGCTGAGCCTTAGCTGGCAGCCATTCGCCGGCAGCGCGATTATCGCCAGCGCCCTTGTCAAAGGATGCGCGACAGCCACGCTGGCCGTGATGGCTTGGCAGGCCCGCGGCGTCAGGCGGGATGCCGGACTGCTGGCGCTGGGCCTGGCCCTATCCGCGGCGGGCGACGTCGTTCTGGATCTCGACCCAAAGTTGTTCGTCTTCGGCCTCGGCGCATTTCTACTGGCGCATTGCACCTATATCGGCTTGTTCGTACGAAATCGGGTTCGGGGCGTCCCAGTCGGCGTAGCACGGCTGACGGCGGTGGGAGTCGTGGTGGCGTCCAGCGCCACGCTATCGGCCTGGGTCGTGCCGTCGGTGGGCGGCCTAGCCGTGCCGGTAGTGCTGTACATCTGCGCCCTGACGGCGATGGTCTCGACGGCGATCCTGGCGGGCTTCGCACAGAAGTGGGTAGCAGTGGGCGCAGTGCTATTTCTGATCTCGGATTCGCTGCTGGCCATCAATCGATTTAAAACGCCGGTGCCATGGCGCGACTTCCTGGTGTGGACCACGTATTACCTCGGCCAATGCGGCATCGCGCTGGGCTATCTAAACAGTGACAGGGCAGGCCCTTCATAAGCGCTAACTTAAGGGAAAGCGGAGCCGCCGCCACGATCGAAGCGTGGTGGGCATTGACGGGTGGACATCCACGGTTTGGACGTTTCGCGGAAATTGCCCGGATTCGGCTCCTTACAGTTGCTACAGCCGACTTGCCGTTCACTATCCGGCCGTGGAACGTCCTCTCTCTCCGAGTCGCCGACTTATACGGCCGAAGGTGACCGGGCGCCTCCCGGAATAGCCATCTCAGGTTGAGACGCCCGTCCGGGTCCTCCGCGTGATGACGCCGGACCTCGGCAGCGGCTCGGCAAGTTCTGATAGATTGAATGAGGGGCGATTCAGATGGCGTTTCAGCCAGACATTCTCATCACCACTCCCGACGGCCGGGTCATGGTCATCGAAGCCAAAGTCACAATGAACGATCTTCCGCGCACCGAAGAAGCGCTCAAGGGGTATATGGTAGCCATGCAATACCCCTTTGGTTTGTTGATTACGCCTGAGAAGGGATGGGTTTATCGAGATTCTTATTCCAGCATTTCGGCGGCGTCCGTAAAGCGAGTGGAGGAGTTCGATAGCACTCGAATATGGCGTCAGAAGCCGCCTCGCGAGGGACAGGAGTTTGAAGCTTTCGTGCAGCAATGGATTGAAGATCTGGGGGATTTTCCGGCCGCATCGTTGCCTCCCCAACTCAAAGACATCGTTCAATCTTATGTATTGCCGGCAATCGCTAACGGCGAAGTAAGGGCGGCGCACCCTCGTTAATTCTCGGAACAGAAGATGTACCACGTATTCGTTGAGACAAACTGGCTCCACGACTATGCGGCTCCTGCCGATCACAAAGTGCCTGAGGCCGTCAACTTGCTTGAACGGGCAAAACGGGGCGAGTTCATACTGCACATTCCCAATGTCTCGTTTGCGGAGGCGCGCCAGTCAATCCAGACGAAGTGCCAGGCGGTCGACGGCCCCGGAATCCATCGGTACATTCGCTGGGCACACGCCAATGGCCATTTGAATGATGAACAGGCGAGAGAGGCGCATCAACTCGCGGACAGATACGTACAGGGCATAAATAAAGAGCTGAGCGCTGTTCCCTCATTGCTCAAAGAGGTTGCGGGCCTTCAATGCGTCAGGGTATTTGCCTTCGATGACGAGATGCTGGACCTGGCAAATCAGCTAGCTTTAACGAAGGTCGCCCAGAAGCCCTTCGATCATGCCATCCTGACTGGAATATTGGTCTGCTCTTCCAGGCTTTGGAACCAAGGGGAACGCGGGATCTCGTTTGCTGAGATGGACAGCGACCTGCAGCCGTGGGGCCCGAAAGGAGCGGCGAAGGACGATTTGCGCAGGCTATACGATGACGCCCACGTCTGGGTCTATGGCGACTTCACCTTGCAATTCCCACTACGCCCTGCTGACTTTGAATAGTCCCTCTTCTGTGCGCCCCGTTCCCGGAACGATGTCTAGACGAATTCCTCCGCTTCGACTGAAAACAAAGCAAATATTTCTCTTGACTCCTATTGCTAATCGCTATATAGTTATAACGATCTGCAATATATGAAACTTGGCGAAAAGCTCCGGTACCTGCGCGAAATGGAAGGCGCGTTGCGCGGCCGCGACCGGGCCCTCACCCAGGTCGAAGTGGCCCGGTTGCTCGAAAAGGAACTGGGGAAGACCATCAGCCAGGCCTATCTTTCGCAGATCGAAAGCGGCGCGCGCCCGCACCTGACCAACTCCAGCCGGCTGCTGCTGGCGAAGTTCTTCAAGGTGCACCCGGGCTACCTGGTCGACGACCCCGAAGGTTACCAGGAAGAGTTGATTTCCGATGTGGGCGCCCAGGAGGACAAGCTGGACTTGTGGCTCATCAACGGCGGCGAGCGTTTTCACCGGGACGCCGAGCTGAGCCATGCCTTGTTGCAGGTGGCGCGCCACAAGGATTCGCGCATGTGTCTGGTGTTGTTGGGGGCCATCCTGGATGCGCCCGGGTTGGCCGAGCGATTAATGCAGGTATTGAAGCCTGCTCCGGCGGCGGCTGGCGGAGAGGCTTCGCCTAAATCGAGGAGGCGGTCGCCATGACGTGGATGGATTTCTATCTGATCTGTTTTCTGTTGGGGTTCGCGCTGAGCGTGCTGTCGGTCGTCACGGGCAGCTCGCACCTGCATCTGCCGCACCTGCACGTGCATTTTCACACGCCCCACGTGCATGCGCCGTCGCCACACGGAGGAGAAGGCGCCCCATGGCTCAATTTCGGCACGATCACGGCGTTCCTGGCCTGGTTCGGCGGCACCGGTTATCTGCTGGAACGCTATTACTCGGTGTGGTTTCTTACCGCGCTCGGGGTTGCGATTCTGAGCGGGTTGGGCGGCGCGGCCATCGTGTTCTGGTTTCTGATGAAGTTTCTGGTTTCGAAGGAAGAGAACCTGGATCCGGCCGATTATGACATGGTCGGCGTTCTCGGCAAGCTGAGCCTTCCGATTCGCCAGGGCGGCACCGGCGAAATCATCTTCGCGCAAGAGGGTGTGCGCCGCGTTTCCGGCGCGCGCAGCGAGGACGGGGCGGCCATCGCCAAGGGCACGGAGGTGGTGGTCACGCGCTACGAGAACGGGATTGCCTATGTGCGGTGCTGGGAAGACATGGCGGGGACAAGTTAGAGCTGTTGATGCTCAAAAAGGAGAGTTATGCACACTGACACTGGAGTGATTGTGATCGTCCTGCTGATGTTGCTGGCGATCGTGTTGCTTGTTTCCATGCTGGCCCGGCTGTATCGTAAAGCCGGACCTCATGAAGCCCTGGTGGTGTACGGGTTCCGCGGCACGCGCATCGTGAAAGGGCGCGGCACGGTCATTTTTCCGATGATCGAAAACTGCCGGCTCTTATCGCTGGAGCTGATGTCGTTCGACGTGGCGCCGCAGCAGGATTTGTATACGCGCCAGGGCGTGGCGGTCACGGTGGAAGCCGTGGCGCAGATCAAGGTGAAGTCCGACCCGGAATCCGTACAGACTGCCGCTGAGCAGTTTCTGACGAAGTCCCCGCAGGAGCGCGAGGGCTTGATCCGGTTAGTGATGGAAGGTGCGCGGATGACATGAACAAGATGGGTCTCGAGGTGATTTCGTTCACCATCAAGGAAGTCCGCGACAAAAACGAGTACATCAGCAACATGGGCCGGCCCGACGTAGCGCGCATCAAGCGCGACGCGGATGTGGCCGCCGCCGAAGCCGAGCGCGACACGGCCATCAAACGCGCGGAAGCCACGCGCGCCGCCGCCGTAGCCAAGGCGCAAGCCGATCAGGAGCGGGTGCTGGCGGAAACGCTGTCGCAGGCCAAGCAGGCTGAAGCCACGCGCGACCTGGAAATCAAGAAAGCGAACTATAACGAGACGATCAAAAAGCAGCAGGCCTCGGCCGACAAGGCTTACGACATACAGACCAACATCATGCAGCAGCAGTTGATGGCGGAGCAGGTAAAGATCCAGCAGGTGCAGAAGGAGCATGAAATCGCCGTGCAGGACGCTGAAATCCAGCGCCGCGAACGCGAGTTGGTCGCGACCGTGCTGAAGCCGGCGGAGGTGGAGCGCAAGCGCATCGAGACGCTGGCCGAGGCTGAGAAATCGAAGCTCGTGATGGAAGCGGAGGGTCACGCTGCCGCGATCCGTACGCAGGGCGAGGCCGAAGCCGAAATCATCTTCAAGAAGGGCGACGCCGAAGCCCGGGCGATGAACGTGAAAGCCGAGGCTTATCAGGAATACAACCAGGCCGCGGTCGTGGACAAGCTCATTACGGGCTTGCCGGAAGTAGTGCGCGCGCTGGCGGCGCCGCTGGCCAACGTAGACAAGATCACCATCGTCTCGACCGGCGATGGTAACGCAGCCGGTATGCACAAAATCACCGGAGATATGACCGCTATGGCGGCGCAGATTCCCGCGCTGTTCGAAACGCTCTCCGGCATGAAGATGGCGGACCTGTTCTCGAAAGTCAGACAGATCGGGGACAAGACCAAGCCGGCCGGGGACCAAGGCAAGGGACCGGCAAGTTGAGAGTACGGACCGGGTACGCCCGGCCTATTTCAAGTAAGGAGACTGATTATGGCACTTTTGGAACGAGTATCGACACTGGTTCGCGCGAACCTCAACGACCTTATCGATAAGGCCGAAGATCCGGAAAAGATGATCAAGCAGGTCATCCTCGACATGCAGAACCAACTGCTGCAGGTCAAAACGCAGGTAGCCATCGCCATCGCCGACCAGCACGTGCTGGACAGGAAGCAGAAGGAAAGCGAGGAGAAGACGGCGGAATGGACACGCAAGGCGGAGATGGCGGTGGACAAGAAGCAGGATGACCTGGCGCGCGCCGCGCTGGAGCGCTCGGTAAGCTACCGCACCATGGCCGAGAGCTTCGAGCGGCAGGTGGCCGATCAGAAGCAGCAAGTGGAGAATCTGAAATCCGCCTTGCAGAAACTCGCGCAGAAGCTGGCCGAAGCGCAGGCCAAGAAGGACGTGCTGGTGGCGCAGCACCGCCGCGCGCGCGCTGTCAGCAAGGCCAACGACGCGCAGTTTGCGACCAGCGAGCACTCCACCGCCGCCACGTTCGACCGCATGAAGGACAAAGTCCGGCATAGCGAGGCGGTGAGCCAGGCGACGACGGAACTGCTCCAGGACGACGTGGAGGAGCAACTCGCCGCGCTGGATAAGCAGGACAAAATCGAGAAGATGCTGGCGGAGATGAAGGCGAAGCGGGGCTGAGGAGAACTGTCGCCCATCAGGCAGTTCGCTGGAGGAGATATGACGGCCATCGAGATACTACTGGTGTTGGCGATCGCGGCGCTGATCTATCAGGAGATTTCCTGGAGAGACCGCGCGCGGCGGATCGAGACCGATTACGAGAAACGAATTTCATCGGAAGTGGCCATGGTTTACGGAAGCGGTCTGGCGGAGGGCGAAGGCCCCGTTCGCGCCTTCACTTTTCATGCCGAGAAGGACGAGCCCAGAGGGCTGTTCCGCGAGGTGACGCGCCACCTGTTTATCGCCATCACGATGAGCGGAGACACCGTTAAGTACGCGGCGGGCGACTTGAACGAGATAGACCGCTTCGAGATACCGCCGGAGATACGGCGTGCGCTGCTGGACTACATGGCCCCGCAGGCAAGTGGGGCAGGCGCTTTCGCCTGCCAACCTCTTTAGATCTGCCCATTTGGGCTTTGATTGTCCAGGTGGCGCAGGCTCTCAGCCTGCCGCGCCGACACTCCTGTCGGCGCAAAGCGAGCAAAGCTCGCCTGCATCGAACCCGCGGACCATTGGAGCCCTCTAATGCCCCGGGGGTGGCGGAGGCGGGGGCGGCGGAACCGGTGGCGGCTTCTTGCCGCCAGTATCGCAGGATTCGGCAATGGGACATCCGGTGCCGGTTGTGCCACTGCCTACCCGGCGGTACAGGACTTGATACAAAGCCTGCTCCGCGGCCCGCAGGGCGCTACGGACCACATTGCTCCTGTCGACGCTCGCCATGGCCAACGGTTGGTTCCGGAAGACGCGAATCGACTCGCCCTCGTTCAAAATGCGCTCGGGGCCCGGCTTCAGCAGATGCTGCACGGAAACCTGCCCCTCTTCGACGCTGACCAGCGTGGTATCGTCCTCATCTTCCACGGCCACGTCGAAGACGGTGCCACGCACGGAAATGACCGCGGTGGGAGTGCGGACGCGGTTGTAGTTGGGCTGCCCGCCGAGCTTCTGGATGTGGACCTTTACGCGGCCCAGCAGCACATCCAGCAGGTCCCGCCACGAGCCGGGATTCTCGCGGAAGATGGCGCGCGCGTTCGGAAAAACTTCGAAAGTACTGCCATCGGAAACCTGAAAGACCGCGAAGCCGTCTGGACCGGTTATGATGATCTGGCGCGGCTGCACGGAGTCGCCGACATTCAGCACCCAGGGGGAGTTATCGCGCAGCACGGATACCTGGCCAGTCAGGGTGATCACCTTCGCCATGCCGCTTTGGCCATAGCTTGGGACGCAGATGCACGAAGCCGCCAACAGCAGCCAGAGCGCCGTCCTTCCCCCGCTACGCGAAAACATGAAACAACCTTCGCTCCGTGGCACTACCCGTACTGGATCGTGCGCTGAAGCCATTAGTCTAGCACCAAAGATGCACAGCAAATACCAAACCGTGATAAAGGTTAATACAAATTCCATCGATTCAACTTGTTGGCATATGCAGGCGGCGCCGGATAGGTTAAAATAGGACTCAGTTGTGTGTCACAAGGAAACAGCTTCGCGCTGGCGCTATCTTTTGGGGATACCGCTGGCGGCCGGCATGCTCGCGGCGCAGACCGCGCCGGTTGAGTGGCGGCGCGTAGGCAACCCGGCGATGGAAGCCGGTCTGGCCGCGCCGGCCAGCGGACCCGTACAGGCAGTGTGGTACTCGTCGGACGGGTCCCGGCTGTATGCCCGAACGCGCGCCGGCCGGGTGTTCGAGACCGCCGATTTCGAGGGCTGGTCGCTCGCCCAGGGAGTTCTTGAACCGGCCGAGATTCCGGCGCCGTCGGTGGATCGCATGCCCGAGCCCCGCGCGACGTTCGCGGTTTCGATGGCTGCGCCCGGCCGCATCTACGCGCTGGGCCGTCAGCTTTACCGGTCGGACGACGGTGGGCACTCCTGGTCGAACCTGACCGCATTCCACAGCCAATCGATTATCGGCTCGATCCAGCGGAGCGTGGCGGTATCTCCAGGCGATCCGGAACAACTGGTAGTGGCAAACGATTTCGGCGTCTGGCGCTCGATGGATGGGGGACTGTCGTGGACAGGGTTGAATAAGGAACTGCCGAACTTTCCCGCCAGCCGAATTCTGGCCACCGCCGGAGGCAGCCACGGTGTGCGTATAGTGGCACGCGATCTAGGCGCGCTCGAGTGGTTGCCCGGCGCCGAAGCGTGGCGGCCGGCGGACGATCCGCGGGTTGCCGCCCAGATGGATGCCGAGGCTGCGGGCTTGCGCCGTGCATCCGCGGCGCTCGGGACGGAAATCACGGCGGTGGCGTCCGCGGCGGAGACGGTTTATGCGGGTGCGGCGGATGGCAGCATATGGGTTTCGCTCGATGGGGGCCGGAGTTGGACGTCCTCGCCGAGGCCGGGTGCGAACGGGCCCGTCGAGGGGCTTTTTGCGGATCCCAGCGAGCCGCGCGTGGCCCTTGCGGCGGTGGGGGGCGCGGGTCCGCATCTGCTGCGCACGACCGACAGCGGTGGATTCTGGGACGATTTGACCTCCAACCTGCCGGACTCTCCGGCACACGGCGTGACGGCGGAGCGTACCGCCGGCGCGATTTATGTAGCGACGGACAAGGGCGTCTTTTACGCCAGCGCCGACCTGGAGAACGCCGGGCCGTCCGCAGTGACCTGGATTCCGATCGGCAAGAATCTTCCTGCGGCGGCGGCCAGCGACGTCAAGCTGGATGCCAACGGCTATCGGCTTTATGCGGCTTTAGAGGGCTATGGGCTATACGCCACGGCGGCGCCGCACCGGCTGCGCACAGTGCACCTGGTGAATGCCGCCGATTTCAGCACGCGCGCGGCGGCGCCGGGTTCGCTCATCAGCGTAGTCGGTGGGCGGGTGAGCTCGGCCAATGCGGGAACGTTGACCTTTCCGGTGCTGGCCGCTTCCGATGCGGAGTCGCAGATTCAGGTTCCCTTTGAAGCCTCGCCCGCCAATGTCTCGCTAGCCTTACAGACCGGGACCGGGCGCTTCACCTTGGGACTGCCGGTGTTGGCGGTGTCGCCAGCCATCTTCGTGAACCACGACGGCTCTCCGATGCTTCTGGACGGAGATAGCGGCCTCATGTTGGATGGCCACACTGGCGCGCATTCCAACGGGCGCATACAGATTCTGGCCACGGGGCTAGGCAAAGTGCGGCCGGACTGGCCCACCGGGATGCCCGCGCCGCTGGAGAATCCGCCAGTGGTAACGGCCACGGTGAAGGCTTGGCTGGACCGCGTGCCGGTGCAGGTGACACGGGCCGCGCTGGCGCCGGGTTACGTCGGATTTTATTTGATCGAGGTGCAGTTGCCGACAATCGTCAATGCGGGTCCCGCCGAGTTGTACATCACGGCGGATGGGCAGGAGAGCAACCGCGTGCAAGTAGTGCTGGAGCCGTAGTGGGGCAGGCGCTTCCGCCGCCAACAAGAAGGGTGGGGCAGGCGCTTTCGCCTGCCAACCAAATTATTGTCCCCACAACAAAAAGGGCCCCACAGCCGGGGGCCCCTCGCTTCAAATTTAATTTGGGACAGTTTCTAGACCCTGCTGACGTTCTCGGCCTGCAGGCCCTTAGGCCCCTGCTTGACCTCGAACTCTACCTCCGCGCCTTCATCCAGGGTGCGATACCCGTTGGCCTGGATCGCCGAAAAGTGTACGAACACGTCATCGCCGCTGTTCCTCTGGATAAATCCATAGCCTTTGGCGGCGTTAAACCATTTCACGATACCTTTTTCTTTCACTACGCATTCTCCTGTTTCATTGTTCGCCTCGGTCCCAAAAAAGAAAAAGCTACGAGCCGGGCTCGCAGCTTGGAAACTCTCGGTGGCGCGGACGAACAACCATTTCAAAAACTTGCACTTGGTATTGTGACAGATGGAAATGGTGCGGTCAAGCCCATTTTCGTATTAAAATCTTGCATTGGAATCAGATGCGGGATGCGCCAGCGAGCGGCGAGGGGGAAATCCTGGAAGGAATCCGGCGCCGGGCGGCCCCGGGGCATGGACGCGGGCTGGTGCTGGGGATCGGCGACGATTGCGCCATTTTTCGCCAGCGCGGGGCGCCCGACGACCTGCTTCTTACCACCGACCTGCTGGTGGAAGATGTGCATTTCCGCCATGATACACATCCGCCGGAAGCGGTCGGCCACCGCGCGTTGGCGCGCGGCTTGAGCGACATCGCCGCGATGGGAGGCACGCCGCGCATCTGCCTGCTTTCGCTCGCGGCAGGCGAGCGCACCGACGCGCGGTGGATCGCACGGTTGTATGACGGGCTGTTGCGTCTGGCGCGGCGGACGGGCACGGTCCTGGCGGGCGGCGACCTCGCGCGCGCCGAGAAGACAGCGTGCGACATCGTGGTTGTGGGCACCGTGCCAAGAGGCCGCGCGCTGCGGCGGGATGGGGCTAGGGCCGGCGATGCGATCTATGTCTCGGGAAGGCTGGGCGGGTCGACCTTGGGCCTCGAAAAGGGAGAGGGCCGGGCTTGGGCGCGCCATCTGCATCCGGAGCCGAGATTGCGGTTGGGCGTCTTTCTGCGGGAGCGTGTGCGGGCCTGCGCGGCCATGGATTTAAGCGACGGGCTTTCGCTCGATTTGCGGCGCATGGCACTGGCTTCCGGTCTGGAAGCGGCCATTGAGCCGCCGCCGCGATTTCCGGGCGCCACTCTTGAGCAGGCTCTTCACGGCGGCGAGGATTACGAGCTCCTGTTCACGGCGCGGCCGCGGACAAACGTACCTGCGCGATTCGGCGGCGTTCCGCTCACGCGCATCGGCGTCATGCGCAAAGGCACGGCCGGCGCGGTGTATCTACAGGATCGCCCGCTCGCGGCGCTGGGCTACGATCACTTCCGGGACTTCAGATGAGCATACCCGATCCGGCTCCGGTGCTCGAATTGATCGATGCGTTTCGCCGCTCGAAGACCATGTTCACAGCGGTATCGCTGGGGATATTTGAAGCGTTACATGAGGGTCGGGCGGACGCGCCCCGGCTGGCCGCGCGCCTCCAGCTCGATGGCGACGCGCTCGAGCGCCTGCTGGATACCTGCGTCGGGATGGGGCTGCTGCGCAAGCAGGACGGCGCTTACACGAACCAGCCGGTCGCCGAAACTTACCTGTGCGAACAGAGCGCGTTTTCGCTGACCGGATACGTACTGTATTCCGACGAGGCGCTGTTCCCGATGTGGGCGCACTTGGAGGACGCGCTGCGCGAAGGCTCGCATCGCTGGACCCAGACTTTCGGCTGGCATGGCTCGCTGTTCGATCACTTCTTCAAGACCCCGGAGCGGCGCCGCAGCTTTCTGCGTGGCATGCACGGCTTCGGGCAGTTGAGCTCGCCGGCAGTCGTGGCGGCCTTCGACCTGTCGCGCTTCAGGCGCATGGCGGATCTCGGCGGCGCCACCGGGCACCTGGCCATGGCCGCCTGCGAACGGTATCCGCAGCTTCGCGCCACGGTGTTCGATCTTCCACAGGTAATCGAAATGGCGCAGGAGTATGTAGCCGCCTCGACCGCGCGGGAGCGCATCGAGCTGCTGGCCGGCGATTTCTTCGGCGACGATCTGCCGCCGGCCGATTTATATTGTGTGGGCCGCATCCTGCATGACTGGTCCGAGGAGAAGATCCGGCGGTTGCTGCGCAAAATCCAGGTGGCGCTGCCGGCAGGTGGCGGGCTGCTGATCGCGGAGAAGCTGTTGAACGAGGACAAGTCGGGACCCACACCCGCGCACATGCAATCGCTGAACATGCTGGTTTGTACGGAGGGCAAGGAGCGTACGTTGAGCGAGTATGCGTCGCTGCTGCGGGAGACCGGCTTTGCGCGCGTGGAGGGCCGCCGCACAGGCGCACCGCTGGATGCGGTGCTCGGGCTGAAAGAAGCGGATTCTCTGTGAACCAATGAAACTGCTGTTGTGGGGCAGGCGCTTCCGCCTGCCAACCGCTAGTGGCGCGGAAGATCGATCCAGCCGCATACCAGGAGGGCCTGAAACGGATCGCCGAACTCTTCGCGCCGCCACCGCGCATTTTGGCAGGTCGAACGCTATTCGGCAGCGAGTGCCGGGTATTGCCGCCTATGGGACCGTCCGTGATCGCGAGCGAGTTTTCCGACAACGCCGAAATACGCGGACACGATCGCTCAACAGGCCCCGCACACAGGAAAACCGAGAACATGGAAATCGTGCCTGCCGCCAAAATCATGGAAGGCGGTCAGGGGCCGCCGCGGATTCCGGCCACGCACTTCCGGTAATCCGGCCCATGCCGCGAGGCCCGCATCAATCCGCCCGGTCCTGCCCGTGTTTTCGCGGAGGAATTCCCCTGGGGTGGCAATCCGCGCACTTGACGAAGTGAATGTTGTGCGGGCTTTCCTTGTTGAAGAAGGTCGTATCCATAGTCTCGACCTCGC
>JBEKUO010000327.1:0-9981 GCA_049514955.1 Bryobacteraceae bacterium
TAACTGCGCGCGCTAGTGATCTTTACCAACTCGCCGCCCCGGATGCCTAACTCGTCCGCCAGCTCGACCGGCATCTCGATGAACGGCTCCGGTATCAGTTGGACGTTGACTGGATTATTCTTCGTCCAATAGTGGTAATGCTCGGTCAGCCGGTAAGTGGTGCAGATGACATTGAACCCTTCACCGGTTGTGCCATACTTATCCGCCGGCGTCGTGAGCTTCTTGACTACGGGATTATTCGCCTGTGCGGGATGCAACGCATTTCCCACGGGACTCTCGAACGGCTCGTAATGCTCCGGGAAAGGCCCGTCGGCGAAGGCCGCCAGCGGCGCGAAGATGCGGCCTACGCCTTCCGCGGTCATGATGAACGGCCCCATATGATCTTTGGGCGGTGAGTCGGGTTTGAAGTCGGGCACATCCACGCCCGTCCAAAGTTGGGTCTTCTCGTTCCACCAGATCTGCTTGCGGGTAGGATCCCAAGGCTTGCCCTCCGGATCGCACGACGCGCGGTTGTACAGCACGCGGCGATTGGCCGGCCACGACCACGCCCAATTCGGATAGACGCCCA
This sequence comes from Bryobacteraceae bacterium, assembly GCA_049514955.1. Lineage (GTDB taxonomy): Bacteria > Acidobacteriota > Terriglobia > Bryobacterales > Bryobacteraceae > Bog-159. The sequence goes on from JBEKUO010000327.1 coordinate 569, forward strand.
AGCCGGAAGGATCTTCGGTGCCGCGGCGGGCAATCTGCGAGCCGGCCTCGGTCCAGGATCCGGAATAGATCCAGTTGCCGCACGACGTGGTGCCGTCGTCCCGCAGCCAGGCAAAGCCGGGCAGTTGCTGGCCGGCCTTGATCACTTGCTGGGTCTTCGGATCGGTCACATCGCCGAGCGCCTTGCCGTTGATCTCTTTCGCCGCTTCGGCGAGCGATGGATGCTGTGGATCGCTATACGCCCACGTCAAGTGCGTTATGGGATCGGGAAACTTGCCGCCCTCTTTTGCATAAAGCTCGCGCACCTTCAGGAAGATTTGCGCGACGATGTCCTGGTCCAGGCGCGCCTGGCCGGGCGGCGGCACGGCGATGTTTTTCCATTGCAGCCAGCGCGCCGAGTTGGTCATCGATCCATCTTTTTCGGCGAACCCGGCGCAAGCGAGACGGTAGACTGTGGTCTTGATATCTTTCATCTCCGCCTTCGTGATTCCCGGCGAGTTCCAGAATTCGCTGGTTTCGTCTGGATAGATCTCGCCCACGACCAGCCAGTCGGCTTTCTTCAGAGCTTCGATATTCTTCTGCGAATCCGGCCCGATGGCTACGCCATTCATGCCGAAGGCGAACAATCCCTTCACGGTGCCGCGGTACATCTGGTCCCAAAGTTGGGTCCAGGAGTAGTTGCGATCCACCTTCGGCATGTAGTGGAAGGCGAAATCGTTTTCCTTGGTGGCCGCGTCGCCGTACATGGCTTTCAGCAGGGAGACTGCGAAACGCGGCGTGTTCGACCAGTAGTTGAACGACTCCCAGTCGGCCGGCTTGGAAGCCGTTGGAGTCGTGCGGTCCAGGTAAGCTTTCAGGCTTGTATCGGCCGGCGTGGGCACCTTCAGATAGCCGGGCCAGATATCGAACACGCCACCCATGTCGGTGGCGCCCTATATGTTGGAGTGGCCGCGAAGCGCGTTCACTCCGCCGCCGGCGCGTCCCACATTGCCGAGCAGCAACTGCAGCATGGCCGCGGTCCGGATGATCTGAGTGCCGAAAGTGTGCTGCGTCCAACCGACCGCATACATGATGGTGGCGACCTTCTTCATGTCGCCGTCCCTGCGGATGGAGGTAAACAAATCGGCGGCTTTCAGGAACTGGTCTTTCGGTATGCCGGTGATGCGCTCGACCATCTCAGGCGTGTATCGCGAATACTGCGTCTTCAACAATTGGAAGACGCAACGCGGATGTTGCAGCGTGATGTCGGAATTCACGATCGGCGGCAGCCCCGCCGCAGGCTTCGCGCCCCCCGCTGCCTCATAATTCCACGTCGATTTATCGTACGTCTGCGTGGCAGCATCGAAACCCGAATACAATCCGTCGTCGGGCAGCTTAAAGCCATCCTTCACGATGAATGCGGCGTTGGTGTAATTGGCGAGATAGTCTTTCGCAATCCGGTTGTTCTCGATGGCGTAACGGATCACCCCGCCCAGAAACGCGATATCCGCCCCGGCGCGGATCTGTAAGAAAAGATCCGATGTGGCGGCGGTGCGCGTGAACCGCGGATCGACCACGATCATCTTCGCGTTGCGGTTCCGCTTGGCTTCGATCGCCCACTTGAAACCGCAAGGATGATTCTCGGCGGGATTGCCGCCCATGATCAGCATCATGTCGGTATTCTTGATATCGACATAACCATTGGTCATCGCACCGCGTCCGAACGTGGGCCCCAAACTGGAGACCGTGGGGCCGTGTCAAACACGGGCCTGGGTTTCCAGGTAGCAGACCCCCAGGCTGCGCATGGCTTTTCCGGCGAGATAGTTGAATTCGTTGGTATCCGTGCAACCGCCGATCCAGCCGATGCTTTCGCAACGGTTCACGGTGTGGCCCTGGGCATCCTGCTCGATAAAAGTGGCGTCGCGGGTTTTCTTCACCCAGCGGCCGATTTCATCGATGGCCTGGTCCCAGGCGATGTCTTCCCAATGATCCGAGCCGGGCCGCCGGACCTGCGGCTTCAGGAGCCGCCGCGGGTTGAGAATGTCCTGCTGGAGAGACGCACCCTTGGGGCAAAGCGTGCCGCGATTGATGGGGTGGTCCGGGTCGCCCTCGACGTGGATAACCTGCGGCGTGACGTTCTTGGCTTTGTCGCCAATAGTGTAGATAATGACGCCGCAGCTCACGGAACAATAGGGGCAGGTGGAGCGCGTCTCCGTAGCGCGTGCGATTTTGAGCTGGCTGAGCTGCGCGTAAGCGGGCTGCAGATCGAATCCGAGCCATGAAGCTGCGGCGCCGCCCAACGCAGCGGCCTTCAGAAAGTCCCTACGGCTTGCATCCATGGTTCCGCTCTCCTTGTGCGAGCGCCCCGGTTTCGGGGGCATGTTCGCGGCCACTTTTCGAAACCCAGAAACAGCGTGGCGTCAGGTGCTCAACTAGAATTTTCACCCATTGTACATCCGACGGCTTCCAAAGGAGCCTTTTTGCATGTTTTTTTTTTGCCCCTACCAAGGGCGGCGTCCGGGGAAGGGAAAAACGCCCACCTCTTTGGAGCCTGGAGAGATCCGAAGTCGCCTCTTTCGAGTAATTTCTCATACACTTCTCCACCCTCCGCCTTCCTTCGACCTGCGAACTTCTCCGCTGCGGTGCCCTCTCGAACAGCAGGCGATATTTGACACGGCCCGGTGGCCATTTTGGCGCCATTTTCGGAACATGCCCCATCCCGTTGAGCTTCCACTTCGCGACGGAGGCCAAGCGAGAGGGCCACCGCCAGGCTGGTCATCCCGTTCATGACCGTGCGCGCATGGATGTATCGCATCGGGGACGGCGATCTCGGGTCACGGCCAGCGACTGTGAACGGCAGAAGCCGAGCGGTGCTGCGTCCGGAAGGCTACGGCGCGAAGCGTTCGCCGGATGGCGCGCCTGCTCGGCCGAGTAGGCCTTTCCGCGTTTCGGACGTCTGGCGTGCGGCGAGCGGGATTTCGAGAAATTGGGGGTGTCTACTGCGGGGGAACGGGCACATCCGGATCGATGCATGCGGAAGGGGACCGGCGATGTCTGAAGACCGTTCGATTCGAGCAAGAACGGCACGGCGGCGCCGGTAGTGCATGAGTTGATCGCTGTACCAGTGGACTTGTGTGCGGCGACAATCTCTTGGGCTTGCGGGAACGGCAAGCGCGCGGAGCGACCGGCGCCGTCAAATCGGCCACACTATCCTCCGAGGCCAATCTCCTTTTGCCTCTGATCTTTCTTTTGCCGCTTATCGTCCTCTTGCGCCTTTTTTGAATCTTTATCGTTGGCGCTTTTTCTTTTTGCGGCTTGGATCACTTCGTCAGGGAGCGTCACGCCGCCCCACTTTTTTAGGATTTCGACGACAGACATAAGTCACTACCCTTCTGCCTTCCTGTACGTGGCGAGCTCGGAGCCGGCGACCGCTCCGCCAACGATTCCTTGCCAAGCTAAACCGCCTGTGAAGGCGTCCTTGGGCGTATACGGACCGATCAGGAAGGCCGTAACCAAGCCTCCACACACTAAGTATACAACCAAATCAAAAATCAGAATCTTCCAGTTTTGTTTGGGCGCCTTGAGAAACTCATCCACGCGGGTCTTCCTGTACAGAACCATGTACCCCACGAACGCTCCGAGGACACCGATAAGAAACGCGTGCCAAAATTCCATCGGCAGGCGATCGGGTGCCGCTGGCGCTAGCGATGAAGCTGTCCATGGCCAGCGGTCTGCGCTAAAAGCGCAACAACGGCGAGCAGGGCTGCAGTAAGAAACGTTCGGGTGGAGAGTTTATTCGACCGCACTATTGGCCCCCCCAATTCAAGTTATTTGTTTGGCCAACCCAAGAACAGGAGTTTATCACATCCAAATAGCAGCGTGACAGCACCCAATTTATCCACCTAATTATCCGCCGAATGCGGCGCTGTTCGGTTGGAGGCACTCTCAATGCAGGCCGGTCGCGGCCCTTCGGCAAATCGTGTCAAACGCGGGTCTGCTTTTCCAGGTAGCAGACCCTCGGGCTGCGCATTTTCAATCAGAATTTTGCCATCTTGGCAAGCTCCGGCGGTGCCTTTGTCAAGGCGGTGCCTTTTTCTCGTCTTTTGGTCGCCCCGCTCGGGCGCCCAGGAAGGACCTGGCTGTACGGAAAGATCCGGAGGCGCCTAGTGGGGCTATAATTAATGCACAGGATCATGCGCGTTATCGTTTCATCCGCTCTCTTGTTCCTGCCCCTCGGCTTGCTCGCGGCAGACGTCGATTTTTCAGGGAACTGGACTCTGGATCGACAAGAGAGTAACCTGCGGAGCCTTCCCGCTACGCCCGCCGCCCTTCTGACGATCAGCCAACAGGGCAACACGGTAAACTGCACGGAAGGCGGCGCCACCTGGTCCTTCTATCTGGATGGCACGGACAGCAAGTACCGAATCAAAGACTCCAGCATGAACACAGAGTCGAAGTGGGAAGGCCGTGCGTTGCTCGTCAACACCCTGGTAGGCGGGCCGGAAAACTATGTCATCGAGGATCGGTGGGAACTATCCAAGGATGGGACGATCTTGACGATCACCCGCACCGTCCGGCGGGGCGCGCCGGGGACGGCAGCGACTCTCGTCTACAAGAACCAGGAGCGTCTCGATGCTTTGCGAAAGGCATCCCCAGCCGCGCCGGATGCTCCGCCGGCGCCCGCACCCGCCAAGATTGTCGTCGCGGCAGGCACTAAAATCCCGCTTGCGCTGGTGAACACCCTCAGCACAAAGCGCAGCGGCGAAGGCGATCGCGTGTATCTGGAGACGGTCTTTCCCATAACGCAAAACGGGTGCATCGTGATTCCGAAGGGCAGTTACGTGGCGGGCACGGTCACCGAGGTGAAACGGGCGGGCCGCGTGAAGGGAAAGGCGGAGTTGTTCCTGCGCTTCGATTCGCTCACGCTCCCCAACGGCGTGACGCGGGATTTTCGTTCCCGTCTGGACAGCTCCGACACCGGCAACGTGGACCGTAACGAAGGCAAAATCGAAGGCGAGGGAAACAAAGCCGGCGACGCACGAACCGTGGGGACAGCGGCCGGCGCGGGCGCTACCATCGGCGGCATTGCCGGCAGCGCGGCGGGCCACGGCGTAATGGGAGCCGGGATTGGGGCGGCTGGCGGGGCGGCGGCCGGGGTGGCCGGTGTCCTGCTTACGCGCGGGCCGGATCTGGTGTTGGCGAAGGGTACGACGTTCGAAATGGTGCTGGATCGGGAGCTACGGTACGAGCCCCGTGAGTTGCAGGTCCAATAATCGAGGAACCTGCGCCGCGCCGCGGCGGTCCAATACATTCAGGTTCACATGTGCATCGGCCGGCTCGCTGTGGTGACCGCGTGGTTCGCAGCTCTGGGTCTTGTGGAAGCCCAGACACCGCCTTCGCCCTATGCCGCCATCAGCGGCGTGGTGTTGAATGATGCGACCGGCGGTCCCATACGCCGCGCGATCGTCACACTCTCCACGCTCGACACGCCGCCGCTCGACGCCGTGACCTTCACTGAATCGAATGGCGCCTTCGGATTTACCGCTATTCCGCCCGGCAAGTACCAGCTACATGTGGATATGGAGGGCTTCCAGCACGCCTGGTTCGGCGCGAGCACGCCCAGGCGCCCACCCGGCACGCTGGCGCTCGCAGCCGGCGATGTCCGCTTTGGAATCACATTCCGGCTCCGCCCGGTAGGATCCATCTCGGGCGTGGTGCTCGATCCAGACGGCGACCCGGTTCCCAGCGCACAGATTCGCTTGCTTAAGGCCGGGTACGAACGCCGTAAGCCAAATTATGCGCAGGTTGGCTTTGCGGTTTCGGACGACCTGGGACGCTACCGGCTGGATGCCGGCCCCGGCCAGTACATCGTCATGGCCGCCGAGAGCTACCAGGCCGCTGCGGTGATTCAGCCCGAAGCGGCGCCCGGCCAAGCCGCCTCCCAAAAATGGTACGCCGTTCAGTTCTATCCCGACGCCAGCCGGATGTCCTCCGCCGCGCCCGTCTCACTCGCTCCCGGCAAGGACCTGGAGGGCATCGACTTCCATCTGACGACCCGGGCCGCGGCGCCTCTGCACGGGAAGGTCGTCCTCCCCGACGATGTACCCGCCAATTCCCACGTGCAGATCGGCGTCTTTCCGCAAGATGTCCCAAACAGCAGGGATCAGATTCGCGGCGCCAACGCCTTCGCTCCTAATTTCGAATTTGAGATTCTCAATCTGACAGCGGGGCCGTACGTGATCGTTGCAACGTTGGCGGGGGCCGGCCGCCACTATCGGGCCATGGAGCGCATCGAACTTCCGCCGGCCGGCCAGTCCCTCACCCTGCATTTGGACCGGGCCATCGACTTGACCGGGCGCGTAGACCTGGAAGGCGGTGGGGAGCGGCCCTCCGGTCCTCTTCGGGTGACCCTAATATCGGGCGACTTCCCTCCTGTGAACAACCAACTGGCAGCCGAGATGCAGCCGGACGGCAGCTTCACAATTCCGAACGTAGTTCCGGGAATCTGGGACATCGGGGTCGAACCGGTACCGCGCGGCGGCTACATCAAAGCCATGTTGCTAGGGGATCGGGACGTCCTCACCGAGGACATGACGATCGCGCCGAATACGCGCGAGTCCCTGCGCATCGTGGTCAGCACGCGCGGCGCCGTCGTCACCGGAACGGTCGCGGTGCCGGAGAATGTGCCAAGATCCCCGCGCGCCTCCGTCCTGCTGGCGCCATCCGGCAAGTACGAGCACGTTCTTAACTTCTACGCGGTGGCAGCCGCGGACGATAGCGGGCATTTCGAATTCAAGGGTGTCACACCCGGCCGTTACAAGCTGTACGCGTTCGAAGAGATGGAGCCGGCTGCATACGACGACCCCGGTTTTTTGAAGCCATTCGAAAAGCAGAGCGAAGCTTTCGATGTGGCCGAAGGTGCGCATGTGAAGCGGCAAACGCAACTGATCCTGGCCGGCGCCCAGCCCGCGCCGGAGAACTGAAGAGCCATGTCGCGCCTGTTCTCCGTCTTCTTGTTTGCCTTCGCATCGATGGCGCAGATTCAACAACCACCGCCTGTGTCTTTCAGTGCGGAGCCTGCCGGTACGGGCGTCATTCAGGGAATCGTATCCGACGCTAATAGCCATGAGCCGCTCAAGAAAGCGCAGGTGACCCTGGGCGGGCCGGTGCAAACCCCACCGACGGCCGTCACCGATGCGAGCGGACGCTTTGTCTTCCGGCAACTTCCCGCCGGCGGCTATTGGCTGAGCGCCTCGAAATCCGGCTACAATCCGCCACACAGCCCATTTGGTATGGATTCGAGCGCGCCGATCACGCTGGCGGCCGGCGAGGAAAAGAAGGATGTGGCGATCCCTCTGGTACCCGGCGGATCCATCAGCGGGCACGTGGTTGACGAGGAGGGCTTGCCCGTGCGCGGCTGCTCCGTTACCGCCGCCCAACCCGGATACGAGCAGGGCAAGCCGAGCTTGAGGGGCGTGTCTGGAGGAACTGGAAGCAACGATAAGGGCGAGCCGCGCATCCGTTGATGCCGCGCGGAGATCCGCGTACCCCCCAAGAAACGTACTTGCCAAAGTTCTACGGAGGCGGGCTGGATCCCTCGACTGCTAACCGGCTCACACTGGCCGCAGGCGCGAATCTGGACAGCATCGACTTTCAGGTGAGCCGCGTTCCGGCATTCACCTTGCGCGGCACCGTCACCGGCGGCGATCCAGGAGCGCTCCCCAGCAGTCTCTCCATCATGTTCGTTCCGGCAAACCGCATGCTTCGGAACCTGATGCACCAGGGCACCGCCACGGACTTCCAGAAGCGCACGTTTCAAATCCGTTCCGTAATTCCGGGCGCCTATCTTCTGATCGCCTTCGGCATGCATGAGGGGCACTCGTTCTACGCGCAGCGAACGGTGGAAGTCGGCGCCGCGCCGCCCGAGCCGCTTGAGATTTCGCTCTCGAGCGGCGCGGAGTTGAAAGGCGATATTCAATTCGATTCCGACGATCGCCCGCCGCTGGAGAACAGCCAAGTCTCGCTGATGCTAGCGGACGAACCCCTTTTTATGCCGCAGCCGCACGCGGAAATCGACAAGGACGGCGCCTTCACGCTGACTGGAGTGCTGCCTGGCCGCTGGCGTCTGATGGTCCGCTTGCCCGGCTACGTGAAATCCGTTTCTTTGGGCGGGCAACCCCAGTCCCCCGACCGCCTGCAGATCTCCCCAAGCGCCGCTGGACCCCTGCACATTATGATGGGAACCAAGATGGCTCAGGTGGACGTGACCGTCACCGGAGCGTCGGCGGACCGCCCGGCTTCCGTGCTACTGTACCCGGAAGATCTCGACCGCCTGGGGATCGGCCTCGAGCGCATCTCGATGGGCAGCGACCAGGTGGGTTTCGGAACGATTCCGCCCGGGCACTATCGCCTGCTCGCCACCGACATTACGAACGCATGGCCCATCCTGCAAAGGCCCGATCTGCTGAAAGCCCTGGAGGGGCGGACGCAGGGCATCGATGTTCCCGAAAGCGGACGGGTGAGCGCGACGGTGGAAGTGATCGCGCGCGAGGAACTGATGCGGTCGCTGGAGGGTGTGGAGTAGCTAGCGGCCGCCGTCACGTTCACTTAGGTTAGTTTTCTTCTTGCCGAGCCAGGGACCAGGACCGTCGTGCTCGACCTCCATCAGGATAATCGGCAGCCGGTCCGCATCCGTCTCTGCAACGACGCGCTTCGCGTACGAGATCGATGGCGTACGGTCGGGCAGGAACGATATGATTCGAATATGAACGACATTTGGGGCGGGGGGCTAACGCGACTCTGCGGAATGTTCCGCGCTGCTTCTTAGCGACCGTGTCGAATCTTTACAAAATCGCAGTTCTCGATACGCTCCATAGGCGCTTTGGTGAGCTTCATAAAATCCGGGGAAGTGAATCGCTCTTCAGGGTCGGTGAAGGTGCGGCGCGAGTCTATATTCGGTATTCCAAAGTGCACTGCGACGGAGGAGCCTTCTTTGGAATCCGCGAGGTCGACTTGCGACAGTTGGAGGGATACAACTCTTTTTTCTGCTTTCTGGTTGACGATGGAACGGCGCCTTTGTTTATCCCCTATGAGGACTTTGAAGAGGTTTTTCGCAACGCCCAGACTGCAAGGGACGGACAATACAAGGTTCAGTTGCGCCCAGGGAACAACGGCCTGGAGCTTTGTCGCTCGCCAGGGACGTTTCAACGTCGAGGGCTACTTAGGATTTGAACCCATCGCCCGTAGCCTGAATTCCGAGCTGCTGCGTGAGGCTCATAGTCTGACGCACTCACAGGTTCAGAGCTTCTTGGCGGGCATAGGACACCTAAAAGGATACGAAGTGTATGTGCCAGTTATGTGCCAGAATATGATGTTGGAACGCTGGATTGGTCGCTGACTGAGCGGTTCGCACTGCGGGGAAGCATCCCTTCCGGT
>JBEKUO010000328.1:0-8045 GCA_049514955.1 Bryobacteraceae bacterium
CGGTGCTGCATCTGTTCCAGGGATTTGTGGATGTGAATGCGCTGCGGCACGTGGCCGGCAGCACGCGCGAAGCCGGCATCGTATTGCTGGACCGTGCGGTCGAGGTGGGGTTGCTGACGGCGCTCGGTAGTGGATGCTACTCGATCCATCCGGCGGTGCCATGGTTCTTCCGTAAGCTCTTCGAGACGCTGGATGAGCAGGCCCAGAAGGGACGCGCGGCGCGCTTACGTCGAGGCCATGGGGTCACTTGGGAAGCACTTCCACAGGCAGTACAACGAAGGAAACCGAGACATCATCGGACTGCTCAAGGCCGAGGAGTCAAACCTTCTTCGCGCGCGCTCTCTGGCGCGGCATCTCGGCTTGTGGTCAACGCTGCTCGACACGATGCAAGGCTTGTACCAACTCTACGATCACTCCGGACGCGGCCTGGAATTGGCGCGTCTGGTCGGGGAGATCGAACCAGACTTTGTGGATCCGACTACAGGCAACCCGCAACCCGGCAGGGAGGACTCGTGGATAGTGGTTACTCAATATCGCGTGAGGGCGGCCATGGCGGCGCGACGTTGGAAAGAGGCGGAAAGTCTGCAGCAGAGGAGCGTAGAGTGGAGCCGTGCCCGCGCCCGGACCGAGGACCGCAGCAGCATTCGTACACTGGCAGCCTGCCTACATGAGCTCGGACAAATTCGGCGCGGGATCGGTCTAGCGGACTGCCTTGAGGCATACCGGGAGAGCTTCGATCTGACAATCAGCATCCACGATAATACGCCCGCAGCTACGGTTGCGCTCAACCTCGGGAATGCCTACAGCGACCTGCCGGCGCTACTTAACCTGGATAAAGCTCAGCGTTGGTATCGCGAAAGCCTGCGACTTCGCCGGGAAGGGGATCGCTTAGGCCGTGCGCGCTGTTTGGGTCAACCGGGCGCCGTCGCGTTCCGGCGCTTTCAAGGTGTGCTCGAGTTCGACCGGCCAGTGTCGGAAGCTTGGCAATATCTGACGGAAGCGACTCACCTGTACCAAGAGGCTTTACAGACGATACCCGGCGATGCCATCGGCGATCTAGCAAGGGCCCACAATCATCTGGCAAGCGCATACCAGGCCGCCGGTCGAACTCGACCTCGCCCTGCACCATTACAGTGAGTCGATTAGGCTCCACGAACGGGAGCGCGACCCCTACGGCGCGTCGCAGGCACGACACAACGCCGCGGCCGTCTTGTGGCAGGCCCATCGCCTCGCCGACGCCCGGCAATACGCCGAAGCCGCCCTGCGCGGCTTCCAATCCTTCGGCGCTAGCTAGCGCGGCAGAAGACGTCCAGAAGACGCTCGACCTGATCTCCAGCATCGCCAAAGAGGCCACCACCTGACCTCGCGACCCCCTCAGCCGCCGGTGGCCGATTTCTACCATTCCGGTGACTTCCAACCAACCGACATTTCGCCGTCCGCCTGATACCAAAGGACTTCCTGGGTGGCACCGCACTTGCACTTACATCCGCAAAAGGAGTCGACTATGAAAAAAGGATTGCTGATCCTGGCCATTGCCCTGGTGACCCTTGCGGTGGCGCCAACGAGCGCTTCGGCCGCTTGGGGGTACTGGGGCGGGCCGTATTATGGCGGTTGGTATGCCCCGTACGGCGGACCCTATTGGGGTCCCGGCCCTTACGGCCGTTTCTACTACGGAAATCCCTACGCGGGCGAGATCAAACTGGATACCAAGGTCAAGAACGCCGAAGTATTTATCAATGGCGCTTTCGTGGGCACCACGCACGACGCCAAGAAGATGCACCTGCGTCCCGGCAGCTACAAAATCGAGATCAGGGAATTGGGCAAAACGCGCTTTGCCGAGCAGGTATACGTCGTTCCCGGCAGGACGCTGCACCTCCATCCTGTCCTGTGACGCCAGCCCCGGCCGGGCCCTGAACATCGGGCTCCGGCCAGCCCCCCGTTGCATGTTCCGGCCTCGGAACGTTGCGTCCCACAACCGGACAGTCGGGGGATATTTCACACCCTCCCCCTAACCTTTTTCCTCCAACGGAGTCATAATGTTACCAGCCCCGGTACAATTGGCAGGCGTCGTGCCCTTTGAACCGCGGAACTGAACATGGATGTCCCTAGAAAAGACGCAGCCAAGAAACGCCTGATCAAGCGCATCGTCATCGGCGTGGTGGTCGTCGGCGCCATCGTGGGGATCTCCATCCCTTTGAGCCGGCTGAAACAGGCTGCGCCCAGCGTGGAGCTCTCGACCCTTTGGCCCGATACCGTGCGGCGCGGCCCCATGGTGCGCGAGGTGCGCGGCCTGGGCACCCTGATTCCCGAAGACACTCTTCTAGTTCCGGCCACCACCGACGGGCGCATCGAGAAAATCCTCATCAAGCCCGGTACGCCCGTAAGGCCGGATAGTGTCATCCTGGTCATGACCAATCCTGAGTTGCAGACCCAATTGCTCGACGCGGAATATACCCTCAAAGCCGCCGAAGCCTCCTATACCGACTTGCGCGTGACTCTGGAAAAGCAGGGACTGGATCTGCAAGCGACCGCCGCCCAAGTGTCCGCCGATTATCACTCCGCCCAATTGAAAGCCGAGCGGGACGACGCCTTGGTGAAAGAGGGCCTGGTGGCCCAGGTGGATGCTAAGATCTCGCAGGTAACCGCGAACGAATTATCCACCCGCAATCAGATTGAGGAAAAACGTCTCAGCATCAACCAGGAATCCGTCGAGGCCCAGTTGGCAGCGCAAAAGGTGAAAGTCGACCAGCTCCGCGCCGAGTACAAGCTGAAACAGGACCAGGTGGCGGCGCTGAGCGTCCGCGCCGGCGCTGAAGGCATGTTACAAGCGTTACCGACGCCGGTGGAGGAAGGCCAGAAGGTGATGGCGGGCACCGCACTTGGCAAGGTGGCGCAGCCGTCGCATCTGAAGGCTGAATTGAAGATCGCCGAGACGCAGGCCAAGGACGTCACCATCGGCCAGCCCGCTGTTATCGACACGCGCAATGGACTGGTGAAGGGCCAGGTCTCGCGCATCGACCCGGCGGTTTTGAACGGAACTGTGACAGTGGATTGCAGGCTGGAAGGGCCTCTTCCCGCAGGCGCGCGGCCAGATCTGAGCGTGGATGGAACCATCGAGCTGGAGCGGCTCGACGACGTGGTCTTCATGGGGCGGCCCGTGTTCGGACAGGCGGAAAGCACCGTCAGCCTGTTCAAAATGGAACCGGACGGGACGTATGCCAATAAGATTCAGGTGACACTGGGCAGGGCCTCCGTCAATACCATCGAGGTGCGCAAAGGGCTCAACGTGGGCGACCGGGTCATCCTGTCGGATATGTCGGCCTGGGACAACTACGATCGAATAAAGTTGAACTAAACCCGGCTACGAAACGTAATGGAGATGAAATGAGCAATAACGGAAAAGAATCGCTGATCGTCCTGGACGGTGTGACGAAGGTGTTTGTGACCGACGAAGTCGAGACACACGCCTTATCCGGGATACAGCTCGATCTGAAGAAAGGCGAGTACCTTTCGATTGCCGGACCGTCGGGCTGCGGCAAGTCGACCTTATTGGCCATTCTGGGTTTGCTGGATACTCCGAGCGACGGCACTTACACCCTGAACAACCGGCCCGTGAGCGGGTTGAAGCTCTCGGAACGGGCGCGCATACGCAACCGGGAGATCGGATTCATCTTCCAGGCGTTCAACCTGATCGGCGACCTGACGGTGTACGAGAACGTGGAATTGCCGCTGACCTATCGCGGCATGGGGTCGGCGGAGCGCAAACGCCGCGTGCAGGAGGCTCTGGAGCGCGTAGGCATGTCGCACCGTATGAAACATTACCCTTCGCAGCTTTCGGGAGGTCAACAACAGCGCGTCGCAGTGGCCCGTGCCTTGGGCGGCGACCCGGCGATCCTGCTGGCGGACGAGCCCACCGGAAACCTGGACTCCGCCAACGGCGAAGCCGTCATGAACCTGTTGAAGGACCTGCACCGCAACGGCGCCACCATCTGCATGGTGACGCACGATCCGCGGTACGCCCAGTTCGCGGACCGCACCATCCGTTTGTTCGACGGTAGGATCGTGGAGGAAAGCATCGAAGCGGCGCGCACCTGAGCCGGGCGGTCGATTCAGAGGCTATCTAAGATCCGCATGCAACAACCAGAGGATTTGTGTGTCTTCTTTCGTAAGGAGTGCGTTATCTTTCGATCTGTAAATAATTAGAGCGGTTAGAAACAATGCCAGTGTCCGGGGGATCTGTACACAGATGAGGGAAGGGACATGAAAGGAAGAATGCTGCTTCTGCAAGGCGCCCTGTTGGCGCTGGCGGGCGTCGTCAGTCCGTCGGCAATTGGAAACTTCCACCAAGAGTCCAGCCAGGTTTACGCTCTTTCCGCGAGTGGACGAGTTTCCCTGGTGAACATCAATGGTGACGTCCACATACATGCCTGGGACCGGAATGAAGTGCGCGTTGCGGCGGTCAAGACCGCGACCAGCCATGGTCTGCTCAACGAGGCGCGCGTCACGGTGGAGTCCACGCCGGATGCCATCAGTATCCGCACCCAGTACGCCGACGGTACAAACACCAATCCGGGCAGTGTGGAGTTTACCGTGATGGTCCCGCGCCACGCCTGCCTGAACGAGATCAAGCTGATCAACGGAGCGGTGGACATAGAAGGTGTCACCGGAGAGGTGAACGCATCTTCGGTGAACGGCAAGGTACGGGCGCAGAAGATCGCCGGCGATGCACGTCTCTCCACGGTGAACGGAACGCTGGAGGCCACCTTCGACCGCCTGAGCGACGCCAAGACAATCTCGATGAATTCCGTCAACGGGAGCATCATGCTCTCGATCCCCTACGACGCGCGGGCGGAGTTCAACGCGCGCAACGTGACCGGCGGAATCGACAACGACTTCGGTATAGAGGTGAACCAGGGCCGCGCCGTGGGCAGCCAGTTGCATGGCGTGTTGAAAGGCGGCGGCACTTACATCAATCTCAACAACATCAATGGCACGATCTGTATCATGCCGGTAGCCCATGGCCGCCGCGTGCGTTTCACCTAGGCGTGGCAGGCACTCTTGGGACTTCGGTCCTACACTGGGTTTCAGGAAAGCGTGCCGCCGTGGGCTTTAGGGTGGGGCAGGCGCTTCCGCCTGCCAACGGCGAGTTGAAGCTCGCCGCAGCACGCTAAATCTTGCGCCAACATCTTGGAGGCTGACGATGCTGCAGGATCTTCGCTACGCATTGCGAATGCTCATTAAGAGCAAGGCCTACACGGCGGTGGCCGTGCTGGCTTTAGCGCTGGGCATCGGCGCGAATACCGCCATCTTCAGCGTGGCCGATGCCTTCCTGCTGAAGCCGGTGGCCCTGCCGGACCTGGAAAGCCTCGTCATGGTGATGGAGAAGGGTCCCCATCAAACCGCCGAATGGAGCAGTGTCTCGCCGGCCAACTATTCCGATTGGAAACGCCAGAGCCAGTCCTTCGCATCGCTCTCTCCATACGAATGGGATGAAGCCAACCTCACCGGCAACGGCGATCCGGAACGGCTGACCCTTGTGCGCGCCGCCGGAAATTTCTTCGATGTGCTCGGGGCCAAACCCATGCTGGGCCGGACGTTCCTGCCCGAGGAAGAGCAGGCCGGCAAGAACCAGATCGTAGTGCTCAGCTATGGACTCTGGCAGCGGCGCTTCGGCGCCGATCGCGCGATCGTGGGCAAGACCATCAAGTTGGATGGCCTGGGCCACACCGTGATCGGAGTGATGGACAAGAAGTTCAATTTCCCGGTCAGTTCCCAATTGTGGGTGCCCCTGACGATGGACCCCAAAGAGAGCCAGATTCGCGGGAGCCACTACCTACAGATCGCAGCGCGGCTGAAGCCAGGCGTCTCGATTCGCCAGGCATCCGCCGAAATGACTACTATCGCGGCGCGGTTGGCTGTGCAGTATCCGGAGACCAACCGCGGCTGGAGCGCGCAGGTCGTCTCAATGCGGTTCTTCGTGACCGGAGATCTGACTACGAACTACACCCTGATGCTGCTGGTCGCGGTAGGCTTCGTGCTCTTGATCGCCTGCGCCAACGTGGCGAACCTGCAATTCGCACGGGGCGCGGCGCGGCAGCGGGAATTCGCCATGCGCACGGCGCTCGGTGCGAACCGATGGCGCATCGTGCGGCAGTTGCTGACTGAGAGCATCACTGTGTCGCTGCTGGGCGCGGTTGTCGGTTTGGGTATCGCGGTGTGGGGCGTGGAGCTGATCCTGCACTATATGCCCGCGGATATCGCGCGCTATATCGCCGGCTGGTATGAGATTCAACTGGATGCCCGCTCATTCGCGTTTGCCTTGGGCGTAGCGATGGCCTGCGGCATCGTCTCGGGCCTGGCGCCCGCGATTCAAAACTCGAAGCCCGATTTGAACGAAACTCTGAAGGAATCCGGACGCGGCACCTCCGCGGGCCGGTCGCGTCAACGCGTGCGCAGCGCCCTGGTGGTCTCCGAACTGGCGCTGGCGCTGGTCCTGCTGATCGGCGCCGGACTGATGGTGAAAGGCGTGAAGTCGCTGCTGGCCTTGCAGCAGCCCTACGATCCCCAGCACGTTCTGAGCGTCCAACTCAACCTTTCGGAGACGAAATACAAGACCCGGCAGCAGCAGGTTGCGTTTTATCGGCAAGCCCTTCAACAGTTGACCCCCATCTCGGAGATCGAATCGGCGGCCGTAGCGCGCTGTCTACCGTACGGCGACGGTTATCGGACGTCGCAGTTCAGCATTGAAGGCCGGGCCGTGGAGAAGAGTGAATTGCCCGACGCGCAACTCGAGCCGGTGAGCGCGGACTATTTCCGTCTGATGCGAATTCCTCTGCGCGAAGGCCGCCTGCTGAGCGATCACGATGGTGCCGAGTCGCTGCCCGTCGCGGTGGTCAGCGACGGCATGGTGCGCCGCTACTGGCCGGGTCAGAGCGTGCTGGGACGGCGTATGAAGGTGGGCCTGCCGGATTCCGAAAATCCCTGGCTGACGATCGTCGGCGTGGTGAAGGACGTTCAATACAACTGGTTCGACAAGGAGCCGTTGCCCGTCTTGTACCAGAGTTATCATCAGGCGGCCACTGGCTGGACCACGCTGGCCGTGCGCACTCACGGCGATCCGAACCGCATCATGACAGCCGTGCGCAGCCAGATCGCGAAAGTCGATCCGGACCAGCCGCTAGCGGAGATCAAGACCCTCGACCAGGTGATGTCGGATTCGGTGCTGGGCCTCGCGTATATGGCCGTGATGATGACCGTGCTGGGCGCAATCGCACTGGTGCTTTCGGCAGTGGGCGTCTCCGGCCTGATGGCTTACTCGGTAACCGAGCGCACGCACGAAATTGGCGTGCGTCTGGCGCTCGGCGCGCAAAGAGACGCGGTGCTGCGCATGCTCGTGGGCCGCGGCATGCTGCTGGCTGCCGCCGGCCTGGCGATCGGCTTTACGGCTTCCATCTTTCTTGCACGGCTGATGAGCCGCCTGATCTTCGGCGTCAGCGCGAACGACTGGAGCACCTTTGGAGTGATCTTGCTGGCGCTGGCGGCGGTAGCGCTGGTGGCCAGCTACATCCCGGCGCGCCGCGCGTCCCGGCTCGATCCGACTCTGGCGTTGCGCCACGAATAACATGCGATACGCCTTTCGCGTCCTTCGTAAGAATCCTGGCTTCACTCTGGCGGCCGTCCTCACGCTGGCGCTGGGCATCGGGGCCAACACCGCGATCTTTTCGGTGCTCAACGCCATGCTGCTGCGCGCCCTGCCGTACCGCGATCCGCAACACGTGGTCATGGTGTGGGAAGCCAATCCCGCGCTCGATAGCCTGGTAGCCGAGCGCGTGCAGACCTGCCTGCAAAATTTCCTGGAGTGGCGCGAGCAGAACCGCGTTTTCGAGTCCCTGGAATTCTTCCGCTACAGCGGCGTCAATCTGAGCGGCGGGGATAAGCCGGAGCGCGTGATTGCCGCGCCGATCTCACCGGGCTTCTTCGATCTGCTGGGAGTCAACGGGATGCGCGGGCGCACATTCACGGCGGAAGATTCCGAGCCGGGCAAG
>JBEKUO010000329.1:0-8011 GCA_049514955.1 Bryobacteraceae bacterium
CAGCCCGCGCCGGTAACGCCGGGATGGGGTTTGCCGTGGTGGCGGATGAGGTTCGCAACCTGGCGCAACGAAGTGCGGAAGCGGCGAAGGACACCGCCAGCTTGATCCAAGAGGCGATCGGCGCGGCCGCAAAGGGGCAGGAAACCGTGAGCAAATGCGCCGAAGCCATGGCCACCAACTCCTCGCTTGCCAAGAAGGTCACCGAACTCACCGAGGAACTCGCGGGCGCCACCGCCGAACAAGTGCGGGGAGTCGAGACGATCGTCAGTGCGGTCGGCCAGATCAAGCAGGTCACGCAGACCACCGCCGCCAGCGCCGAAGAAAGTGCGTCCGCCAGCCAGGAAATCGCCGCGCAGGCGCAAACGTTCCACGCGTTGGTTACGGACCTCGATGCCCTTGTGCTCGGCAGTAGCTAAGCACACGCGTTTGGAATTACGGTTACATATTGAAGAGCCGCTTGCTAAGGCGCGCGGCTCTGATCGGAGGCACGACCGAGTGGTCTTTCCGGCGCGAGACTGTGTTTACGAAATCGTGTACTAAGGTGACCTAGTAACGCCGATGGCCGCTTTACCTCGGGACACGGGCGAGAGGTCGCGTTAGCCAGTTAGAGCTTTCTATTAATTAAGAAGCTTCCCTCCACATGCGGGCGGACTGACGCGTGGAGCTTGAGCAGACGCCTCGAGCGGGCTGCGGAGGCCCGGAGCGAGCCGGCCGCCTCCATGGATGCGATCTCCGAGTCCGGCAGGCTGCCGTACCTAAAAGCGGCGACCGCTGAACGCCGGGGCTACCCGCCCGCAGCGATAAGCCCGCGGCGTTTCAAATCCGGCAGGCCATCTCCCGTATCGAAGGCGGTAGTCGCCGTGAATTCAGTTCGGCTCCCGCCAGTTCTGCCGCCACCTCACGGAAACCCGCCGCATCCCGTCGGGCGGGATCACTTTAACCTCAACCTTGTGAAGGCAACCGGCTCCGTCCAGCCGCCGCGGACGGTATCGAAGCAGGTATTGCGACCTGATCTCACGGCTGATCCGGCTTACGGCCGCGGGGAGTTCGCTCAAGCGTTCGACCGCAACATACCGGCCCGAAGCATGTTCGCAAAGCCGCTCCAGCACCGCTCTTCCCCACCAACCTTCGGCTTCGGAAAACCACGACCCTCCAATGTTGAGGGCGTACAGTTCCAGGTCCAATTCTTCGATCCGGCGGCGCACGTCGCCTTCACTGTATCGGCTGTGGTTGTCGCCTCCATCGGATACCACCAACACCGCCTTTCGCGCGTTTCTTCCGTGGCTCGCATACTGTGCGCCGAGCTGTACGGCGTCGAACAGCGCCGTCGTGCCGGCCGCCGGCGCGCTCGCCAACGCGGAGCGGATCTTGGAATCGTCGGTGGTCCACGGCTCGGCCACCAGGGGCCGGCCCGCGAACGTCACCAGCGCGAACTCATCGTCCGGCAGAATGGAGCGAAACAGTTCCGCGGCCGCCCGGGCGCAGACATTGAGCTTGCCCTTCATGCTGCCGCTGGTGTCCGCCACGATTACAAGCGATACTGGCGTCTCTTCCTCACCGAAATAAGCGATATGCGCCTCTGTGTGGTATTCGAAAAGCCGAAAGTGGTCCTGCGTAAGCCCCTCGACTGGCCGTCCGGCTGCGTCCACCACCGTGGCATTCACTAAAACGATGTCGGACGTGATGCGGAACCGCCCCGCCTCTTCCGGGGAATGCGGCCGGCGCGGAGAGCCTGAGGCGGCCAGCCCTGCCAATGAAAACAGCAGCCCGATCGTGGGCAAAAGCCTCAGCGGCAGGCCTCGATTTTGCTGGCTATGCATCGCGATACCCGGCGATTCGAAAATAGCATCTCAGAGGCGGAATCCAGCTCTCGAACTGCCCGCTTCAGTACCGGACCGGTCCCATTACTGATTTGGTTGCGCTTCTTCCTTAGCGCGCCGTCCGGCGCGCGGTTTGGCGGGTAGTGCGCTATTTTTGCGTTGATGGCGCAAATTGCACCGCCCCTCGAACTGGTTTTTCCGTTTCGGGGCGCGACAACGCTGGACGGTGCCCGGTTGCTGGGCAAGTCGGTCAGGCACCTTCCGGGGGCCCGCGAAAGCCGATCACTGAGCCGCGGGGCCGGCCGCTTCCGTTTCCCGCAATAAACGATCGACGCACAAAAATAGCGCACCAGCGTTTGGCGGTTCTCCCCCATCTGTGCTACCTTCTGGAGCAGAGGAGGGCGCTATGATGAACCGCCGGGACTTCTTCCTGCGCACCGCAGCCACCGCCGGCGCGGCTGCGTTCGCCAACTTTCCATATCATCTCTTCGCGGGCACCACCCAAAAACTGGCTAGCGACCGCGTGAAACTGGGCCCCATGCAGGTCGAGGTGAGCCGTCTGGCCCAAGGCAGCGGCACCGATGGCGTCGGCGGCAGTTCCAACCAGACCCGCAAATTGGGACTGCGTGGCCTCGCCGACCTATTCGACGCCGCCTACGATAACGGCGTCACCTTCTGGGATTCCGCCGATCAATACGGCACCCATCCGCACGTCAAGGAAGCCCTCAAGCGTGTACCGCGCGAGAGAGTCGCGATCCTCACCAAGACCCACGCTTCCACCGAAAAGGAAATGCGCACGGACCTGGACCGCTTCCGCCGCGAATTGGGCACCGACTACATCGATGTTCTGCTGCTGCATTGCATGACCGACGGCGATTGGCCGGATCGCAAGAAGGGCGCCATGGCCGTGATTTCCGAAGCTCGCGAAAAGGGCATCGTACGCACCCACGGTACTTCCTGCCATACGCTCGAGGCCCTCAAGGCCGCCGCGGCCAGCCCCTGGGTGCAGGTGGACCTGGCGCGCATCAATCCCGCCAAAGTGGCCATGGATGCCGAGCCCCAGACCGTGATCGGTGTTCTGCGGCAGATGAAGGCGGCGGGCAAAGGCGTGATCGGCATGAAGATCCTGGGCGCCGGCGCGCTCCGCCACAAGGCCGACCAGAGCCTGCAATTCGCTCTCTCGCTCGATTGCGTAGATTGCTTCACCATCGGCGCCGAGAGCCGCGAAGAAATGCTGGACTTGACTAAGAAGATTCCCGCTGCCAGCGTGCGCGGGTGACTGGAGAGGACATGTCGAATCGTTGGAAAGCTGTCTTGTTTGGCGGGTGCCTGACCTTGGCGGCCGCGCTTCTGATCGCGCAGGACCCGGCCATTCTGCACCCCGAAATGAAAGTGGAGACCGGCACATACGACGCTCCGGCGGCTACGCTGGGGATGACCGCCGAGCAGCCCTGGTCCGCCACTACCATCGCAGCCGGCGTGGACAAAAAGCCCCAGCCGGGCCATGAGATCACTCTGGTGGGCGAGATCGTGGACTTCTCCTGCTACCTGCAGCTCGGCAAGCACGGCGAGAAACACCGTAGTTGCGGCCAGAAGTGCGTGCAAAACGGCCAGCCCGTCGGTCTCCTGACCAAGGACGGAGAACTGTACATGGTCATGCCCGAGGAGCACGATCCCCGGCGCGATGGCGGTGTGGATATGCGTACCGCCGGATCGGAACACATGGGCCACATCGTGAAAGTAATCGGGACCGAAGCACGGGTCAACGGATACCGGGCGGTCTACGTGGCCGGTCTGACAAAGTAATCAGGCCGCGTCGTGGCGCGGGATTCCGTCGGCAAGCGCAGTCGCGTGGGGCAGGCGCTTTCGCCTGCCAACCGGTCGCAACAGTTGGTTGACAGACGAAAGCGTCTGTCCCACCCGGTCTTCTCCACCCGCGCCTAGCGTATCGCTTGGCTCCCGATCGGCAATAATTTACAAAGAGAGTGCCCCTCGAAACGCCAGCAAGCCGTTGGTTTCATACGGCCTTCCGAGGTTCCTCAGCGATCAAACCGCTCCCATCGGAACCCGCCAAGAGAGAAATGGCTCTGCGGGTAAGCTTGGTATCGGAAAAAACAACGAATGGGGCGATCTATGTGTCGCACTACCCCTCAGTGGGTGTTGACACGCTCCTATCTTAAGACTTATCCTAACTATAGGACCTGGAAATCCGGAATAAGACCTCAGTAAAAGCCTTACTGGGGTCGAAGTCGAGTGCGACCTGTTCGACGCTGTGACCACCGGACCGGACAACTGGCTTCTTCAACAAGGCTGGCGCGGCCAGCCAGAAGGAGGAACTCGGTATGCCAACTGAATTGGTGTGGGTCGGCGGTATCTTAGTCGTTGCCGCTGGTGTTTTGATTTTTGTCGTCTTGCAGCGGCACAAACCGGCCGAACCACCGCATTTCCGCTAATCGCCCAAACGGCCCCATGCAAAGCCAAGGGAGAACTCCTATGGCACACCTTCCGTGCTCCAATCTGCACCCGGACTGCCGCATGGTCCAAACGGTGGTCCTGGTCCACAATTCCATTGCGGCCATTGAAACCTTCGAAGCGTACCAATGCCGCCGGATGCATTGCACACGGCATTACACTGCCGGAAGAGGGTATTTCGACATCACCGACCCGGCATGTCAGTACGTTGAAGGCTCAACGGCACGGAACCACTCTTGTCCGCATCACGGGGAAACCCTCTTCGTCCGGTGGTCTGATGATGGATATGGCTATGTCTACGAGTGTCCCGTAGCCGATTGCGGTTTCACGGAGCCGCTCCATCCCATCGGCCGCGCAGAAAAATACCTCGTCGTGTCGGCGGGCGCGTAATACACCGCCAAACCGCGCCAGGCCCATTCGCAAAGATCGCATCCAAGGCCCCTTCCGCACTCGGAGTAAGACGGAAACCGGCCGGTAAAAGGTGTTCTATATGAAAAAGCCGCTCGGAACGGAGACGAATTCTCTCCAAACCGCCACGATTCTGTCCGTCAGCCCAGCCAACGACGACTGCCTTGCTCTGCAGCGCATCTTTGAAAATGGTTCGGACTGGGCCGCGTACACCAAGTGCAGATGGAGTCTCATCGCACGCCGCACCCTTGCATCGGCTCTTACCAGTTTGCGGCAGCTCCGAATTCGCGTCGTCCTGTGCGAAAGAGAATTATTGCCAGGTTCCTGGCTGGACATGCTGGAGCAAATCGCAGCGCTGCCCGATCCGCCTTTGCTGATCGTAACCAGCCGGCTTGCGGATGAGCGTCTCTGGGCCGAAGCCCTGAATCGGGGAGCCTACGACGTGCTGGCCAAGCCCTTCGACAGGACCGAAGTGGTCCGGGTAATCAGCCTGGCTTGGTTGCACTCGAACATCCGCCGCGAGGTTCCTGCCTAGGTGGCGCAAGCTTAGAAAGCCGCCGGTGGCGTGTGAATCGCAACGGTTGCAAAAGAGGCAGGCCAGCGTACACTCAGGGCAGCCCGGATGCCAAAATGGAGATTCCGGTTAAAAGGTGCAGATGATGCAATTGCTTCGGTTTGGACTGTCCTGCCTAATCCCAGTTCTGGCGCTTGCGCAGAGTCCCTTCGACGGCACGTGGCGAGTCGTTCCTGGTTCGGATCAATTTCCGACCAAGCCTGACGTCTATCTGCTGCAAAACCGCACGTATCGTTGCCCGACCTGCGATCCCCCGCTCGCGATTGCGGCTGATGGCGAGGGCCACAGGATCGCCGCGTCGTGCTATGACACCGTCAGCGTCAAAGTGGTGGACGATCGCACTACCGAGGAAACCGACAAGAAAAACGGAAAGACTGTAGGAACTTCGAAGATGACAGTTTCATCCGACGGCAAAACGGCCACCGTCGAATCGACGGAGATGTGTAACGCCAAAGGCGACGTGATCGCCGTCAAGAAATCCATGGAGCGGGTGGCACAGGGACCGGAGGGAGCGCATGCCGTTTCGGGTTCCTGGCGCACGACAAAATACCTGAACATGTCCGAGAATGCGCTCGTGGCGACCATGAAGCTGGAAGGCGACACGTTTTCCTTCGCCGACCCGGCCGGGATGAGTTACACTGCCAAGTTGGACGGGACGGAAACTCCCATCAAAGGAGATCTCGGCAACACCGTGGTCTCGGTGAAGCGCATTGACCGGAACACCGTCCAGGAGACTGAGAAACGCGACGGAAAAATTGTCAACATCATTCGCATCGCAGTCTCTTCCGACGGCAAGACGATGACCTGGTCCGGAGGGGACAAAGCGAAAGGCACGGCGTGGCAGTTTGTCGCGCAGAAACAGTAGGCTAATTGGCGCCCCACCGCACGGGCGTTCGCCTAATCCACCGAGACCAGCCCACTATTGCTTGTCACTCCTCCGACAGTGACCATTAATTCGTAGTCGCCGGGCGGCAGGGCGGGCACGCGCATGTTCATCTGCGCCACACCCACCGTTCCCGGCGTGGGTCCGGCATAAGTAAGTTGGGCCGCGAGATTTCCGATCGACGCAGCGGGGTTAGTAAGTGCGCCTTGTCCGGTCAGGAAGATCGTCACGACGCTGCCCGACGCGGCTGGGTTTGCATCGCTGTTCACGGATCCATTCTCGTTCAGCACCAGTACCCGATTGGTTCCTGCAATGAAAATCTCGGGCGCGACCGGAGCTACCTGGAAGGATCCAGCCGGGGTTGGCGCGCCGGAGCTGGTGACTATCACAGTCGCGGTTCCCGTGGCAGTCTGAGGCGGCACCTGGGCGTTGATCTGCAGCGGACTCACATAGAGAAGCGGCGCTTGCACGCCATTAATCGTAACGTAGGTATCTGCCAGCGAGGTGGGCAATGGGATCTGCTGCGCAGCCGCCGTAGCTCGCGCCAGGTTGCTGCCAAAGATGGCGATCAGCGAGCCGGGAGCGATGGATGCGTTGAATGACGCGGCGTTCACCACCGCGGCGATGCTGCCGGGCGTCGCTGGAAGCAGACCATAGACCTCCAGGTACTCGTACACTCCCAGATACACCTTGCCATCCGCCACCGTTGGCACGGTAAACTCCATAAAGTTGCCGACCTCGCCGCGGTAGAGTTCCGTGGACAGATCCGTGGCGTCAAATGCGTGCAGCGCGCCCCCGCCGTCCGCCAGTTCGAATGCCCACACAATTCCATTGGAGCCGCCGTTGGCGGACACTGCCGGCGAAGATCCCGGATTGGGAAAAGTCATCGAGGCGCTGGATACCGGCGCCGTGGGCATCCCTGCATTCGCTATTGGAAAGGCTTTCAGTCGATCGCCCGAAGCCGAAATGTAGATGTTACCCGAGAAGTAAGCGGGCGGGCCGAATACGCTGCCGGCGAGGAGCACAGTCTGTAAGGCGCTGGCATCGGACGCGGCGTTGTATCCGCCCATCGTATCCCGATCGACCAGATAGATCCGTCCCTCCTTGCCGCCCGTAACTAAAAGGTTAGGATGGGCGTTGCTGCCAACTTCGGGTGGCAGGAGGAGGGCGCCCGAAGAACCCAGATCCAGATCGTCAACCGCCAAATACAACTGGTTGAACGGCGTGAAGTAATCGGCCACCGACAGGCCCCCGGTTGGCGAGAGTTTAATGATGCTATCGCCTAAATCGGGTATGGAATTGTTCAGGTCGAATGTGCCGTTTGCGGAAACCACGAATAGATTGCCGTTCGCATCGCTGGCCGGGCCGGCGCCGGCGCCCCAAAACGACGCTGCCGAACCGTTCGGCGTGTCGTTGTAGACGGCCGCCTGCTCCAGCGTGTCCGCCCGGTAACCGATGATCCATCCGTGGTAAAGCCCGAGATCGCAATGCGACGACCATGCCGTGTAGACCACACCATTCGCCAGCAGCAGCGCCGCCCGTTGTTTGTAACTCGCCGGAACGAACGTCACGGTGGCGCCACCGTCGCCGGTTCCCGGAACCGAGGCTTGTATCTCAACGGGACTCGCCGCCAGCTCTTGACCGCTGCGCATATCCAGGGCGTGCAGCCTGTGGACATACCTTATACTTCCATCGGCCGCCGTTTCTTTGGTAAATGCAACTAAGTAAACCGTGTAAGTGGCTGGATCGATGACAGGCGTACCGATGATTCCGAGTTCCGGGTAAATTACATTACAATTCACGTCCTGCCAAGGGACCGGTATCACGCCCTGACTGGGATTGATAAAACTCACC
>JBEKUO010000330.1:0-8010 GCA_049514955.1 Bryobacteraceae bacterium
ATCATTCGCCAAGGCCTGCAACTCATCGAAGGGAACCGTGACAGAAGGATCTTCGGACAATGATATGGAGCTGACGACATTAAGCCGCTGCATATCTGTATGTATCCTCTGAAAGTCTGATCGGATGATCGCCAGAAGTCGCGCCCGGCCGCCGGATGGGCCGTTCACCTGTATGACGATCTTTTTGTCTTGCGGGTTTGCCCTGACTAGAGCACGATTCCCTTCAAACTCGAGCACAACACCCGTGCGCCACCTCTTCTGCTGGTTGCTCAGCGAGCATGTGCGCACAATGAAGCGGGGCATGACACCCTCCAGCCAAACTGGATATGAAAAAACTGAAAATGAGACAGTTGTGGGGGGCGAACTCGTCTCCTAGCTCCGGCTCTTCTTTGCCGAGCAACTGCGGCAGCAAGAACTCGTCATCCCGTGGCTCAGGATATCTAAAACACATCTCAAACTTTCGCATCATCGCGAGAAGAAATTCGTGAGTCTCGACGGGATAAGTCGCTGGCTCGAGAATTTCCTTGAGATCAACAATCCGAAGAGCGCCGGCCCTATCCTCAGTCAGCCTTGCGTTGAGGATGCGGTATATGCCTTTTGTTAGCCAGCGCGGGTCCAGGACGAGAGTTTCCCGAACCCTTGGGTCATCCCGGAAATTTAGGCTAATTCCCAAACAGTGAAGGTTGAACGCGAGAACTTCTTGATTGTGCTCGTCCGTTTCGCCCAGTTCACGACACACAGAACGAAACCGCTGGAAGGTCATATGGCTTTCGTTCATAGTCAAAAGCCGCTCTCTGATTGCGAACAGCTAGGAGAAAACTTCGTTCGTAGGTTGGGAAGGTGATCGGTCTCTTGCCGAATGACATCCTCAAGATGGGCAATGCCCGTCCCGTCCTCACAGTCGGTTCGAACAAAGTCCCGAATCTGAGCATACTTCTCATGGAGACCTTTGCGGTTGAGTTCGAAGGGATGCTCTTGGATCTTATTCAGTACGACAATTACTGGGGAGGTGGGGGCAAAACTCCCGACTAGGGTCAGCCAGTACTCGACGTCGAAGTCCTCGCCCCCTTCTCTACCACTTAAGACCACTAGGTAAAGGGTGCGGTCGGTCAGGAAAAACTGGTGCACGGCGTGCATGATCTCCTGCCCTCCGAAGTCCCAGATGTGCAGCCTCACCGTGTCTCCTTGGCCGACAACGAGGGTCCAATCAGAGATTTGGATACCTTCTGTCTCCCGTTGAGGAGCAAAGACCTTATTGACCAGCTGTTGCACAATACAGGTCTTGCCCACACCTCCACGGCCAACGAGTATCAATTTTGCTTCGTTAAGCGGCCTAGCAAGGTCTCCCGATTCTGAGCGGCTGAGGAGTGCATCGTGAGTGGCCGCCGCATCTAAGCGCACACCTGTGGCGGCCAAATCCGATGAGCCGATCTCTTGTAAGAGGGCATCCCGTTTTCCCCGCGTCATCGCCGCCGATGACGGCTGCCCAAGGTCTTCCCAGATCGACGACTGAAGAGCGTAGCAACTGGCCAAACCGGTTCGGTCGCCGAGTTCCAGGCAGAGAGCTTCCTGTTGTTTAAGGAGCGCTATAGCCGCTTTAGGCTGCTCCATCGACCGAAGTACTAGCGCCTGATGGCCGTAGCTGCGCTGCAGGCCGTCTTTGTCGCCCAACTCCAGGCAGATGGCCTCCTCCTTCTTGTGGAGCACCAGTGCCTCTTCCAGACGGCCCCACGCCTTCATGATCAGCGCCTGGTTCCCGTAGCTGCGCTGCAGGCTGTATTTGTTACCCAGCTCCAGGCAGATCGCCTCCTGCCTCTTGTGGAGCGCCAGCGCCTCTTCCAACCGGCCCCACGCCTTCAGGACCACCGCCTGGTTCCCATAGCTGCGCTGCAGGGCGTCTTTGTTGCCCAACTCCAGGCAGATCGCCTCCTCCTTCTTGTGGAGCGCCAGCGCCTCTTCCAGACGGCCCCATGCCCGCAGGATCAGCGCCTGGTTCCCGTAGCTGGTCTGCAGCCCGTCTTTGTTGCCCAGTTCCAGGCAGATCGCCGCCTGCCTCTTGTGGAGCGCCAGCGCCTCTTCCAGCCGGCCCCACGCCTGCACTATCAGTGCCTGGTTCCCGAGCCAAGCCTGCAAAGCCGCGCTGTCCTGCCGTTCCTCCGCCGCCCGGCGCATTTGCTCGCAGATCTGAAAGGCCTCGGTAAGGCGCCCGACGCGGCTAGTGAGGGAGTAACCGTAGTAAGCCAAATCCCCCATCCAGGAGTCGCTGGCGTTTTTCAGCGCCCATTCGAAGGCTAATTGCAAGTCGGGCAGCTCCTGTTCGCAACGCCGCCAGTTCGCCTCCCAACTCTCGAAGCGGCGCCGCACCGCCTCCGCGTGTGCTTGCCCGGACGCCCCGCGATTCGCCGCTTCGCGAACCAGCGCGTGCAGGCGGTAACGCCGCTCGGTCCGGTCGATCTCGTCCGCCAGCGAACGCGCGATCAGTTGCTGCAGGGCTTCGAGCGCGCCGCCTTCGTCCAGACTCGCGACTTCCGCCGCGAGGTCCAGATAGAAACCCTCGGGGGCGCACGCCGCCATCGCCCCAAGCAGTTGGCGTGGCGCGGCGTCCAAAGCTCCGATGGCCTCGCGGATCAGGGCGGTCACATCTTCCGGAAGGTCCCGCGCCAGGCCGGGGACGGTGTAACGGACGTCTTCTCGAATCAGGGCCGCAGAAATGCCGACCGCAATCGGCAAATGGCCCAGGCGCGCAAACAATAGCCGGCACTCGGCCTCATGCCGCGCGACTTCCCAGGCGCCGATCTGCCGGCGGAACAGCTCGAAGCATTCGTCCTCGGTGAACAGAGGCAAAGGCAGCGGCTGATGAAAGCGCAGGAATCGCAGGTTGCCGAGGCGCGTCGTCACCAGAACGGACGCCGCTCCTCCCGGAATCAGTTCGCCGGGAGCTTCATCCTGTACGTTGTCGAGGATCAGCAGGCAACGCTTGCTTCCGCAGACGCCTTTCAACTCGCGGACGACCTCCGGGAGATCGCCTTCCAGCTTCAGGCCGAGTAGACGGGCCAGCTCGGCGGCGATCGAGGCCACGCTCGAGCTCTGGCACGGCAACCAATAGACCGCCTCGAAATCCTGCTGGCGGCGGTGTGCGAATTCGAGCGCAAGCGTGGTCTTGCCCCTTCCGGCCAGCCCTTGCACATGGACCACCGCGCCGGGTTGCCGCAATCGCTCGCGCAGGCCGGTTAGTTCTGTTTCGCGGCCGATGAACAGCGGAGGGCGGACCGGCAGGTAGTTCACGCGCTGCGGGGTCGCCGGCTTCTGGGTCAGCAGAAACGTGCGGATTTCGCGAAAGCCCTGCGGTTGATTGGTGCGCAGGTCGAAGTATTTCTTGTTGCGCAGCAGCCGCGGGATGTTGCAGTCGCGGTACAGCACCCCCAGCAGTTTTGTCTTGCGGTTGTTCGTCTGGTCCCAGAATGCGTCCGTCCACTCTTCCTTGACCCAATTCGAATCGACCGAGTCGGGCGAAAGAATCAACAGGATGAAATCCGAATCGAGACCTTCCGCGATACCACTGACTATGTTTCCGCCGGGCGCGATCTCGCGCTCGTCCAGCCAGACTTTGATGTCCCCGTCTTTTTCCAGGAAGGCGGCCAGTTCGCGGACGAAGGGTTTGTCCTTGCTAGAATGGCTGAGAAAGACGGACGGCATGGTGAAGCGGCTTTTTCCGAAAACGCTCGCCTCATAATACCGAAATTGGGAATGCCGCAGCCTGAAAAATGACGGAGCGAACCCAATTCGAACAGCTAAACCCTCTATTTAGAGCAAATCCTCGGAAACCCCGACCGGGACCGAAGCCAATTTGAATCCATTCGCAGGCCAAGACTCGAAAATGCGCGAACATCCGTTCACAAGCCATCTGAAAAACCCTATTTCCCCGATTGTCAGTAACCTGCAGCCCATCTTCCGGCCGCCAGCAACCGGCCGCCAGCCATCCGAATGCTAATCTTGGATTCGGGAGGGCATACTGGCCGCTCCCGGCTGTTATCATAAAAATCTCATGCTGCAGGCCGTCCCCACAGTCGTCATCGTGGGCAGACCCAACGTCGGAAAATCGACACTTTTCAACCGCATCACCGGGCAGCGGCGCGCCATCGTGGGCGATGAGCCGGGCATCACCCGCGACCGCCTCCACGGCTTGACGGATTACCACGGGCGGCAGTTCGAGCTGATCGACACCGGCGGCATCGTGGTCGACGACTCCGACTACATCCCCAGCCAGATCCTGAAGCAGGCGCGCGTGGCGCTCGAACGCGCCGCCCACATCATCTTCCTGGTGGATGGCCGCAGCGAAATCACCGGGCCAGACCGCGATCTTGCGCGCATGCTGTTGCGCCTCGGCAAACCAGTCTCGCTGGCAGTGAACAAGGTGGATACCGGGTCGCGCGAAAGCCTGGCGCACGATTTCTATTCGCTGGGCATCCGCGACATCTTCCCGGTTTCCGCGGAGCACGGCATCGGCGTGGACGCCCTGGTCGAGCATGTCACCGAAGGGTTCGACGCCTCCTCTGGGCCGGCCGTCACCCAAGAGCCGCCTGAATCCATCAGGGTGGCTATCATCGGCCGTCCCAACACCGGCAAATCGACGCTGCTCAACGCGCTGACCGGGCAGGATCGGGCCATCGTTTCGCCGGTGGCCGGCACTACGCGCGACTCCATCGACGAAACCGTGGTGCACAGCGGCGCCAGCTACACCTTCGTGGACACGGCTGGCATACGCCGCAAAGGCAAGACGAAGCTGATGGCCGAAAAGTTGAGCGTGGTGATGGCGCGCCGCAGCATACGCATGGCCGACGTCGCGCTGGTGCTGCTCGACGCGAGCGAAGGCGTGCTCGGACTGGATGCCACCATCGCCGGCTACGCGCACGAAGGCGGACGCGGCGTCATCGTCTGCGTGAACAAGTGGGATCTGATTCCCGAAAAGAAGAAGCGCGCGTTTGAGCAGGACGTGCGCGACCAGCTCAAATTCCTGGATTACGCGCCGGTCGTCTTCCTTTCGGCCAAGACCGGCGCGGGTGTCGACCGTATCTTCAAGCTCATTCGCGAAGTCTACGAATCCACCATCAAGCGCATCACCACCGGCGAATTGAACCGCTTCGTGGAGAGCCTGCATTTCGAGGAGCGCAAGATTTACTACATCACGCAGGCTTCCGTTCAGCCGCCGACTTTCGTGCTGTTCACCAACCGCGGCGGCCCGCTGCATTTCTCTCACGAGCGGCAGTTGATCAACCAGATCCGCAAGCACTTCGGGTTTCGCGGTACACCCATCGTTCTGAAGAACAAGGGCAAGAAAAGCTGATGCCGGATGCGAAGAAACAGGAGCGACGCCGTGGATGACTTCGCGATTGAGGACGGCAGTTGCCCGGCCTGTACGCCGGCGCATTGCCGGATGTGCCAGGCGAAGTGTAGATGCGGAGCGATAGGGTAGCATACAGGAAGCGGATCTCATGCGGCCATTCGTCAGGACAATCCACCCACGCAGCGTGCTGTCGTTCGCCTCTGATAGCGAACCGATTCCGCTTACTCCGCTGAATGTTCTGATTGGCCCCAATGGAAGTGGCAAGTCGAATCTAATCGAAATATTCGAATTGCTGAAGGCCCTACCGACCGATCTGACTGAAGTGATTCGCGATGGCGGCGGCATCGGTGAGTGGTTTTGGAAGGGCGAGGGCAGAGGCACAAGCGCAACCATCAGCGCGGAACTGCAAGTACCCGGAGTCGACCCGCTGCTTCGCTACCGACTAGAGCTGGGCGTAGCCGGCCAAGGAGTGAGGGTCCTTGATGAGGCGATTGAGGATGTGGAGAAGACCCAGGCGAACGTCGAGAACTGGTACTTCCGCTATCAAGGCGGCCTCCCGACGCTTCGGTACCGTGACGGCCACATAACCCTAAAGGAGAGCGAAGGCAGCCCGCCAGTCGGTTTCGACCGGCGCCAATCCGTGCTTTCGCAGCAGAAGGACCCCGATTTATATCGGGAAGTAACCTACGTCGGCTTCTGCTTTAGGTTCATCTCGACGTTTCGAGAGTGGGGCTTTGGTCGGTACGTGCCCCTTAGGCAACCCCAGCCCGCGGATTTACCGAATGACGTCCTTTTGCCCGACGCTCGGAACCTGGGCTTGATATTGAACGCCATCGAGCACAGCGACGCGTGGCCTCGCCTCAATGCTGCGCTGAGCCGCTTCCTGCCACGCTTCAAACGTCTTTCCACACTGGTGCAAGGCGGAACCATCCAGATCTTCCTGCATGAAGACGGACTCCGCACGCCCATACCCGCTACACGATTGTCCGACGGCACGATTCGGTTCATTGCCTTGCTGGCGATCCTGCTGAGGCCCGATGCCGCGCCCCTCATCTGCCTGGAGGAGCCCGAACTTGGGCTGCACCCGGACGCTTTGGCCATAATCGCGGAACTGCTGGTGGAAGCATCGCAAGAAACGCAAATCGTGGTAACTACCCAATCCGACGTTCTGGTTTCTGCCCTAAGCGAGCACGCCGAGTCCGTAGTAGTCTGCGAAAACATAGCGGGAGCCTCGCGGTTTTCCCGACTGGAAAGCGACAAGCTTCGGTTCTGGATGGAGAAGTACAAGCTCGGCGAGATCTGGCGCATGGGCGAACTCGGCGGCAACCCGTGAGCGGAATCGCGGTATACATGGAACGTGGCGGCGATTCTGCCGACGACAAGGCAAGCCTACGTCGAGGCATGTCTGAGTTCCTTAGCCCGTTGCGAGAGGCAGCTCGGCAGAAGAGGCTTCACTGGAAGGTTGTCCCGTGCGGCGGCCGTAACGCTACACACGACGCGTTTCTGAATGCGACGAAAACATGGCCCGACACCGTTAACGTGCTCGTGATCGATTCAGAAGCGCCAGTCGCGAACCTGAATTCGCCGCGAGCCCATCTCAAACAGCGCGACGGATGGGACCTAACAGCGATCCACGAGGAGTCCATCCATCTCATGATTCAGATCATGGAAACTTGGATCATTGCTGATGCCGATGCAGTAGCGCGGTACTACGAACAGCGCTTTCAGAAGAGTGCTCTTCCTCGTGTCCAGAACCTCGAAGGTGTTGAGAAAGTATCTATCTACAGCGCGCTGAAGCAGGCCACGGCAAAGACTCAGAAAGGTGAATATCAGAAGATCCGCCACGCGGCTGCATTATTGACAGGCATCGACCCCGCAATCGTGAGACAGCGCTGCCCATCATGCGATCGCCTGTTTGTGACATTGGCGCATGCGATAGATGCGGCATGAAGCAGCAAGCCGTCCCTCTGCCCTAACCCCCATGGAACAACTCCCCCGCAAGCTCGGCCTGCTTGACGCCACCCTGATCGTAATCGGCGTCGTAATCGGGGCTGGCATTTTCCTCCTGCCGAACGTCATCGCGCGCAGCCTGCCTTCCGGCTACGCCATCGTGACGGTGTGGGTCGCGGCGGGTGTATTGTCCTTTTTCGGCGCGCTGGCCTATGCCGAATTGGGCGCCATGATGCCCGCGACCGGCGGCCAGTACGTCTATCTGCGCGAAGCCTTCGGCGGGGGTTGCGGCTTCCTCGGCGGATGGGTGAACATGCTGGCGGTCGTGCCGGGCGGCATCGCGTTCCTCGCCGTGGGATTCTCGATCTATCTGGATCACTTCATTCCCCTCACCCCTGCGATGCGCCGCGTCGTCTCCGTAGCCCTGGTGGCAGCGCTTTCCGCGGCCAACTATATCGGCGTGCAGGAAGGCGCCTGGATCCAGCGGATCTTCACTTCGCTCAAGATCGCCGGCCTTGCACTGCTGATCGGCGCCGCGGCATTCGCGCCGCATCGCGCGGCCCCACCGCACGCGCCCGCGCGCCTGATCTCCTATAGCGGCATCGGCTTCGCCATGTCTGCCTGCCTCATGGCATACATGGGCTGGAGCTACGTTAGCTTCGTTGCGGGCGAGGTAAAGGACCCCCAACGCAATCTGCCGAGAGCGCTGGCGCTCG
>JBEKUO010000331.1:0-8007 GCA_049514955.1 Bryobacteraceae bacterium
CTCAAGTGGGATATTCGTCAGCTCCGTCGGCCCGTGCGGACGCGGCCATCGCGTATGATGCGGCCACGCACTCAACGGTGCTCTTTGGCGGTAATGACGGCTACTCTGTCTATGGCGACACGTGGACTTGGGATGGGACGTGGCGCGCGAAGTTCCCCGCCACTTCGCCGTCCCCGCGTCAAGGCCCCGCAATAGCGTTTGATGGGGCGGCGGGCAACGTTGTGCTTTTTGGAGGTTCCAGTTTCCCGTTCGCGTCGGGAACAGCTTACGGCGACACCTGGACTTGGGACGGAATCAACTGGACCCAGCAATTCCCGCTTGTATCTCCATCGCCACGGCTGTGGTCGACGATGGTGTACGATCCCAAGGCCAAGACAGTCCTGCTTTTCGGTGGCAGCAATACGTCCGGTGGCGACGATGCCTTCAGCGATACTTGGGCGTGGAATGGGGTGAGCAAGACTTGGACCGAGCTCAATCCCACGTCACACCCGTCCGGGCGAGCAGCCAATCAGTTGGTTTACGATGCGGCAAACAGGACTGTGGTCCTCTTTGGCGGTGTGACGACCAATCTCACTCCGCTTAATGACACTTGGACCTGGAACGGGAGCAACTGGACGCAGCGATTCCCAACATCTGCGCCGTCCCCACGAAACGGAGTTTCCCTGGCGTATGACCCTCGCCTCGAGGCGGTCGTGCTTTTCGGCGGCGCCGTTGGGGCTTGTTGTTCGGATAGTCTGAATGACACCTGGACATGGAACGGCGTCAATTGGACGGAGATCTATCCGGCGAATACCCTACCTTCGGCTCGTAACGCCCAGGCCATGGATTACGATACGCGCCGCAACGTCGTAGTAATGTTCGGGGGGGCCGCCGACTCCGGTCGGATCCTGGGTGACACATGGTTCCTCGCTTTAGCCCCCTGACACCGCTCTCGGTTAGCGGGCCAAGGTGGCCCGAAAATCCACTGGGTAAAGGAGCAACGATGTTTTCTCTGAGAACGCAGTCCGAACAAGCTCTCGCCGCGATGCTGTTACTGGGTGCGTTGACGCTTTCAGTTGCATCGGCGGAGTCACTCACGATTGTGAATCCGAATTTCTCCGCTGTCGCCGTGCAGTGCAGCAGCGGTTGGGCGTATGAGTCCTATATGGGAGGCAATTGCGAAAGTGTCGGCCCCGAGCAAGACTTTAACAGCGAGGTTGGAATTGGCTGGAGGTTCGCTACGGGTACGTATGAGTCGTACGGGTCCGGGATAACTAATGCAAATACCTCGTTCAACCCGCCCCCTTTCACGGGGCTGCCGTTTAGCCAAGCTGCCATCGTGCAGGGCTCTGGGGCTGTGAGGGCCGCGATTGCTCAGAAAATTACCGGCTTCCTTCCCGGCCAGGTATATAAGTTGACTTTTTATCTCGGATCGCGCTATGCGGACGGTTGTTGCGATGGCAACCAGACGGTGCTGGCGACGCTGGATGGTAAGCCCATAGGCTTTTGGAAACTGGTCAGCTTTACTCCGTTCACCCTCCGGACGGCGGTTTTCAGGGGGGGCTCGGGCCTATCGCACATCCTGGAGTTTTCGGGGCAGAGTGAAGGCGATCACACCGCCTTCTTCTCGGACGTGGGCATCGAAACCGTCGCCGGCCAAGAGTGAACCCTCACACGCAGGGAAATCCTAGTCTAAAGGAGCAAAAAGGATGTTTTCTCTGGGAACGCAATCCAAAACGATTTTGCCAGCCTTTACCGCGACGCTGTTGTTCGCCACAGTGGGGGCCGCCCAAATTTACGGGCCTCTGCAATACGGCCAAACCCCTGCAACCTCCGCCGGCTCTACCGGCGTGCCGGCGGCGGCCAAGCTGGAATGGATCAAGCCATCCCTGGTTGGCCTGCCCCCAGCGCGATGTTGTCCAGCGATGGTCTATGACCGCGCGATGGGGGCAACATTGCTGTTTGGCGGCCGCACCTACAGCACCACTTATGCCGACACCTGGGCGTTCTCCAAATCCACAGGATGGACGGAACTCACACCAGCCGTGTCTCCACCGCCCGTAACAGGCCCGTCGCTGGCCTACGATCCGACGACAGAAACGGTTGTGCTTTTCGGCGGTGGCCTGAGCAGCGGCCCTTACTTGAACGAAACGTGGACGTGGGACGGGGTGACCTGGACGCAACAGTTTCCTCCGGTTTCGCCTCCGGCCCGTAATTGGAATGCTACGAACGGAATGGTCTTCGATTACCATCTCGGCAAGGTGGTGATGTTTGGCGGAGGAGGCACAACTGTCGCTAACTACAATGACACCTGGGAATGGGACGGAAAGAACAAAACGTGGACGCAGCAGTTCCCCGCCCACAGTCCCTCTCCGCGAACGGCGACGCTGGCCTACGATGAGACCACAAACGAGGTCATGTTCTTCGGCGGCAATGCTCCCGGTGTCGCCTACGACGATACATGGACCTACGATGGCGTGGATTGGGTCCAACAGCAGCCGGCGACGGTGCCGCCAACGCGAACGGACAATGGTCTGGCTTTCGATCCGATCCTCAAGAAAGTGGTGCTTTTCGGAGGTTTGGCCGGCTCTTGCGAGGATTGCGGGCAGGGCCGGTTGAATGACACCTGGCTATGGGACGGCACAAACTGGAGCCAGGTGCAAACTTTGTTAAGCCCAGAGCCCAGTTCGGGAGTATCCTTTACCTACGATGGAACTACAAAAGGGATGCTTCTATTCGGCGGCTGGATAAGCTCCTCCAGTTTCACGGGTAATACCTGGCTCTTCGGGGTTTTCTGAAAACAGTTCCAGGAGGTTCGCGCGGCTTTTTACGGCCCGGCCAGCCTCCGTCGCGGCCTTTCACTTCATCCGTCCACGCCGATAGTAAATGCAAATCGCCGCCCATTCTCGTAAAGCTGCCATTGGCGGGATAGGCATTCTGGCCGGCTGCTTCATGTTGTTTTGCGGCCTGCTGATGCTGATCACCGCGCTGTGGCGAGGCTACCGGGAGCACGTCATCGATTCGCGCTGGGTCGAGAAGCCAGCCGACGTCACGACTTGCGCGCTCGACGTGTACCGCCCGTCTGCCAGGCATGGCGCCGGGGCGGCGTTCTCGCTGCACTGCCGCTTGAGCTACGAATTCCAATCGCGCCCATATCAATTCAGCCTCCGCACCACCAGCAACCGGCTCGCAGGCGTCCGGAACGAGATCGAAGAATGGGTGGCCGCGCACGGGCCCGGTTCGAAACTCGACGTCCTGGTCAATCCAGCGAATCCCAACGAGATTGCCGTCCTAAACGTCTTGCCGGTCGAACAATTCAATACCGCTCGCGAAGCCTGGATCACCGCGCTTATCTTTCTCACGGGTGCAGCCGTATTCATCCTCGTCGGACGAGCCATGCGTGCGGCGCCGGCGCGATAGAATGAGAGCCAGCCACCTAGCGGCGGACCGAGTTCTGGATGTATCGGCCACTCGGATCGCCCGGCGTAACTGCGCGACGGTGAAGTGGGCTCCCTGGGGGCGGAGCGGGAGGGTCGGCTGGTCGATAAGGGTAAGGCCGTTGTTCCGCCCGGTTCCGTTTGAGGTTAGCCTTTGGGTGCCAAATATGATCGACGATGCCACCAGTGAGTTGAAGGCGCGGTTCGTGCGGCACGACTCCACCGAGGACAACATGCGGCTGTTGTGGAGCTACCTGGACAAGCATGGCCGGGCCGGTAGCGTTCTATACTCTTTTGAGACGTTGGGGTAGCCATCAGGAGGCTGCCTTTCGTCCGTAATGCGAGAAATCCTTTAAGCGGAAATAACCGTTCCAGCGACCTCGGCAGCCGAAACTTTACCACAACAGCGATGAGATCAGCCTCAGTGAGGTTGAGCGGATAGGTGTTTGATACGCTACCGTGGCTAGTAGATTAGCTTATACACGAGGGTCTGTGCGGACAGCCCGCAGCACGCACAACAGCGTTGCGACTGTCCGATGTGTCTTGAACATGGCGACCTCATCGGGGCACGGCGCCCAAGCCCGCCAAGGCCAAGGATTGCGGGCTGCTGCTGAGCGCATCAATAATGCTTACTGTCCCGCTCTGTATCGTAGCCTCCGTAGGCGTGAACACTACGGCGATCGTACACTGGGCGGCTGGGGCGAGACTTGCCGGACAGTCGTTGGTCTGGCTGAACTCACCGCTGACGACGATTTCAGCGATGGCCACCGGCGTGGCGCCGACGTTCTTGACCGTAGCGGCCAGCGGCGCACTGGAAGTGCCCACAGCCTGAGCAGCGAATGTCAGGCTCCAGGGGAACAAGCTGATTTGCGGTATGCGGCATTCGGGCGGCGGTAGGAGCGATGGTGTCCAAATCGTGCTGTCATAAAAGCAAAATGTCTCGACTTCGGTCAGCAATCCGCCGTTAAAGCCGCCGGACGGGCTGATAAGCAGAAAAGAGGAAGCATTGGTGTTGGACCCCTGGTCGTTGTC
The DNA here is from genome assembly GCA_049514955.1 of Bryobacteraceae bacterium. Classification (GTDB taxonomy): domain Bacteria; phylum Acidobacteriota; class Terriglobia; order Bryobacterales; family Bryobacteraceae; genus Bog-159. The sequence goes on from JBEKUO010000331.1 coordinate 4,449, forward strand.
GATCCAGAGTTGCGGCACGGTGAGATGGCCTTGCGGGTCAAGGGAAGCCACGCGGCGCACGACGACTCCCTGGAGCGTGGTGGGATTGTGTATGGCGTACCATCCCTGCAGCGGATCCCAGAGCGGAGTGAGCGGCGCGGCGCCCGGTGCGCTTTGCGGACCGGTACAGCCGCCAGGGCAGTTGTAGACGTTCATGGTTTCCAGTGTGCCGGCCGGAGTCGGATACAGCACCTCGGTAAAGCCTCCGGCCAGGCTGAGGCGGGGAATGTAGGGCCGGAAATCGAAGGGAAAAACAACACCCTTAAAATCGAAAACGCGCTGGACGGCGAAGCGGTTGCTGTTGCGCGGATCGAAGAAGCGGTAATCGGTTTGCACATCGATTCCCACGGACGCCGGGGCGCAGTTGGCGGAGCTGGAGCCCACCTTGACTTCCAGGTTTTCGGGCAGCGCGAAGGGACCGCGCCAAGGCAAGGTTCCCGGCGGCGTGACGGTGCCGCCGCCGACCAAAACCAGGCCGCCCGACTGCGGGTCTGGCGGCGCTTCGCTGTTGCCGAAATACTCGACGTCGTTGGTGCTATTGCCACAGGTGTCCACGTTGTTGGAACCGGTCAGGTTAGGGCCGCCTAGCCATCGCAGGGTAGTGATGGCTTCGGCATCTGCGCCGGTGTCCCAGGTGAGATAGAAGTTGTTGGTGGTGACGGTTCTGGGTGGCGGTGTTTGGGCGAAGATGGTTGCGGCGGCGAGGAGAGTGATGGTAGCGAGCGTAACGAATCCTAGCGGCTGTGCATTGTGTGGCATGGTACCAGCATACGCCCTTTTAGTTTAGAGTATGCCGCGCGGCCAAACCGAGCTGGGCCTGAACACAGTTCCGTCATTAGTCAGTCCCTGCAAGGACGTCGTTCCGTAGAAGTTGCCATCCGTGGCTTGGAGCAACCCGCCCGTCGGTCCGGTAGAATGCTCCGTTAGTGCCTTGCAGAAGCCCGGCGTTCGTATAATACCCGCAGCATGTGTCCAAACTGTACACTGTCGAATGACCGGCGCGATGGCGTGAGCGGCGAGGTGGAGAAGATGGCATTTGAGGAGGTGTAGCATAATATGGACGAAGTGACTTGATGTCTAAGGAGAAGGCACGTGCATAACTCGGTTCGTAGGGCGGCCGGGCTGGCGATATTGCTGGCGTTTGTGGCTACTGGCGCGCCAAAGATGACGGGACGGCCGCATAGCGGACACTTTTCCGCCCGATATAATCAAGGTCTTGCGGCGCCCGATTCTAACCTCCCCAGCGCCCCGCGGTCGAAATGGCCTCGATCGTCATACGCTTCTTTTCCTGCGTCGCCAACCAGCGTTTTCAGAAAATGCAAAACTGGGAACGCACGGGCGGGAACGGACACTCAGCTCGGTTTCTTGAACTCAGTGTCTTTGGGTGCCGGGTTGGACCGCGCCTGCAACGCCATGCCGACCAATGTTGCGATCAGGATCGCCGGGTACAGTTGCCCGATGAGCGCTTCTGCCGTGGTCAGCGATCGCGCAATCCGATGTGCTGGATACGCGTCACCGTAGGAGACGGTCGTAAGGGTTTCAAAGCTGAAATAGATCAAACGGGAGGGTTCGCCTGTGGCAACTCCGGCGGCCAACGGCGTTTGGAAATGGATGGCGCCCGGAATCATTTCGAGGAGCAGTTTGTAACCGAACGCCCAAGTCACGCCGATCAGCAGGTAGGCGGCAATGCCGCCCATGACCCGGTGCACGGAAACTGGACCGGGAAGAAGAAAGGTCTGCTTCAGCGTCATGACCACAAGAATGGCCATGCAAAACACCTTGAGGGCAGTGTCCCAGCCCATGGGCCTGAACGAGGGATTGAATTCGACGATCAGGTCCGCCGTGAATTCCAGGATGGTGAGCGCAATGATGAGGGACATGAGCATCCGCCTGTTGACCGTCGCGATTGCGCCGGAGAGGAGCATGAGCGCGAAGGTCAGGTCGATGGCAATTCGCCCAGGGAGCGACTCGCCGACCATCGGAACGACGATAGTCATCAGCACCAGAAATGCGAGGAAGAAGCTTAGATGCCGATCCTCACGCCAGAAGCCGGGCAACCGTATATCAGCCACGTAATTTTCTCCTTTGGCATTCGCCCGGTTGCGCGCAGCGCAGAGACAATGCATGAGCGCAGAGACAACCTAGGATGGCCCGGTCACGTTCGTCCTGCCTCAAGCGCTTGGACGCGCCACAACCTGGCCGCGTTGCGCAAGGCAGTTCGGCGGCCGTGCCCCTTCCACGATGCCCCACCGGCCGTCCCGCCGCTCGACGTGGCCCATCGTGCGCACCGCCTTTGACCGGCGCGGTTCGAGCGAGTTCGATGCCGCCGCGTTCTCGAATGCAAACGACGAACCGCGGCCGTTGTCCTGGAAGACGGCCGCCACTGGCCGGTTTTGACGTGCCCCCCGAGGGTTGCAGTCTTGGCCCCGGACGCCCAACTGCCGCACCGCCGGCAGCGCAAACGATGGCGCTGGTTCACCCGCTCGCAGGCTGCCGCTTCACTTTTGTGCCTAACGCGCGTCGCCATTTGACGAAGGCTGCAAGTCTCCATAGACTCAAATGTAGATGCAAGGAATCAAGAGAACTAGCGCAACGCATGGGGAAACAAAACTCTTCGATGGTCCGCGGGTCTGGACAGCCCGAGACTTGTCCGGCCCGCCGGACTGGCTTTTGTCATTTCGTGAAGAGACACGGCACGAACTCAAATCGGCGATCGCTCACGCCAAGCAGCACGGCGCCGAAGCAGCCATGCTTAAACGTGAAGATTTCCCGCTTCCGTCATTTGCTCCCACGGCAGCGGAGATTCGGAGACGCCTGCGAGATGGCCGCGGATTCGTAGTGCTTCGGGGCCTCGCGCTCGACGATTACGCGGAGGACGAGGTGCGGCTCCTGTACGCCGGCTTGGGAACCCACTTGGGCACGATCCTTCCGCAGAATCTCCGGGGCGACCGCTTGTATTCGGTGCGCGACGAAGGAATCCGCGTGGAGGCCGACTACGGAAGAACCGGAGTGCGTTTTTCAAAGAGCAACGCGGCGTTCGATTTTCATACCGATTCACCGTCACGGGTAGCGGGAAACACGCCCGATGTGATTGGTCTGTTGGTGCTGCGCACCGCGAAAACAGGCGGCGAATCTGCGTTGGTGAGCGGTTACGCCCTCCACAACATTCTACGCGAGGAGCGGCCGGACGTTCTGCGCCGCTTGTATCGGCCTTTTTGGGTCGATCGTCGCGCAGAACTGCCGTTTGGAGAAGATCCCGTGCTTCCGGTTCCGGTCTTTACGTTCGACGGGCGACTCACCGTTCGGTACCTGCGGTTCTACATCACGAAGGGTCAAGAGTGGAAAGGAGAGCCGCTGCGGAGCGCGGATGTCGAGGCGCTGGATGTCTTCGAAGAGGTCATGCTCCGGCCGGGTGTCGCGGTGAAGGTCCCCGCGGAAAGCGGAGATCTTCAGTTGGTCAGCAACACCTTCCTGCTACATAGCCGGACAAGCTACGAAGACCATGCGGCGCCCGAACGGA
>JBEKUO010000332.1:0-7990 GCA_049514955.1 Bryobacteraceae bacterium
GGCCGAAGGCCGATCTCATGGATCCGCCGGCGCTGGTCCAGGCCATCCAATCCGCCAAGCCTCCTACCGTTTTGTGCGTCGCGTTTTCGGTGCTCTATCGAAACAGGCACATCGTCCACGCCCTGGAAGCCGGGCCTGGCTCGAAACCCGAAGGTATCGCCCTGCTCAAGAAGGCCGTCGCGGACCTTCCGAAAGACGCCGACATCGTCATCTATTGTGGCTGCTGCCCGATGGTGAAGTGCCCCAACATCCGGCCTGCGTACAGCGTCCTCAAGGAAATGGGCTTCCAGCATTTGCGCGTGCTGAACATCGCCACCAACATGCACGACGATTGGTACAGCAAGGACTACCCGTCAGAAGCGGGTAGCGCCGCAACCGCCCTTCACTAAGCACGGCCCTGGCTCCGATCGGAGCCGCGCGCGTTAGCAAGCGGTCTTCCAATACGTAACCGCAATTCCTAACGCGAGTACTAAGGCTCGTGGCGCGGACGGCACTTCCAGTAATAATAGTGATCGCCAGCGCCCTCCCGCATCCGCCGCAGCACTAACTCCACTTCCATTCCGATCTCTACCGCCGCCGGGTCCACGTCCGTCATCTGACACAGGAAACGGCCGCCTTCCGCCAAATCCACCACGGCCATCACGGTGGGCTGCACCGGTGCTTCGTACAGGAAATCCTTCGTAAATGTGAACAGGCGGCCGCGCCGCGCCAGACGCTTCTCGATCAGGCCCGCGTGATTATGGCACGATCCGCAGACTTTCGTGATGGGGAACTGCACACTGCCGCACTGCGGGCATAACGATCCGTGCAGGCGCACATTCTGCGATTCCTCGCGCCGCAGCAGCACGTTGGAAATCTCCGTACCGCCGCTCGACCCGCGCCCATGCTCGCGCAGCTTGCGATAGATCTGATAGCTGGGACACTCCATGCCAGGCCCATCCGGCGTGAGCCGTCCGCTGCCGCCGAGCGCGCGGAAAAGGAAGCCCTCCGCGCCATCGCCGTAAGCGATCGCCAGAATAAGATCGCCGGGCTGGGCGCGATCGAGCGCCTGCGCCAGCAGGAACAGAGGCATGGCCGCACCGGTCACGCCAATATCGCCGGCACGCACGTCTTCCACCCGCGCCGCCGGGATTCCCAGCGCCTTCGCCGCAGCCAGGTGCGCCCGGCCATCGCTCGACACCAGCGCCGCGCGCGCGATCTGGTCCGGTTTCACTCCGGCCTTATCGAACAACGCCCGCCCGGCGGCCACCACGCTGTCAGAATAGCCGCGCGTGAGCGAGTACTTGGAAGCGAACGAATGCACGTGCCGGTCCACATCCCGCCGCCATTCGTCCGGAAAATCGTCGGAGCGGGAGACCGACGCCACCAACTCGGCAACCAGTCCCTCGCGCCCCACCGACACGGCCGCGGCGGCATCGCCGAAAAGCATCTCCTCGGCCGATTCCGGCGCTCCGTCGCGGCAATCGGAGGCCGCCACCAAGGCCGTCGCGACAGTGCCCGCAGCCACCGCGTCGAGCGCCGCCCGCAGTGCGGTGGCCCCGCCGCGCAGCGACGCGCCGAAATCCGCCGTGGCGGTCTGCGCGGGCAAATCGCAAGCAGCCGCAATCAGGCTGGCCGCCGAGCGCTGCCAATATGGCGCGGTAGTCGAGGCGAACGACAGTGCCTCCACCGCGCCGGACTCCGCCAACGGCCAGGCCGCCGCATGTGCCATCGTCAACGCATCTTCATCGAATCCCATGACAGCCTTGCAGCCCGGCATGGCAGCCGTGCCCCATGCGGCAGCAATGGTCTCGCGGCGCACGCGGTGCCGCGGAATGTATAGTGAATAGCCCGTGATCCCAATCATCGATTCCCTCATCGTGGCGCAAGCTTCAGCTTGCCGCCGTGGGCTTCAGCCTACGGTCTGCTGCGCGCCACATCAAAACCCCAAAACCTGGCGCGTATGCTCCCCCAATCGCGGCGGCGCACCGCCTGGACTTCCCGGCGTATCGCTGAGCCTGGGTGCGACCACCGAATCGCCGCGCGCCAAGCCGAAATGCGCCGCCACCTCCGCCACATTCTGCACCGGCGTTACGCAGCAATCCACCGGCCGCAGCCGTTCGAACCAATCCTCCGCCGTGCGCGAACGGAAGATGCGCGCCAACTCCGCAATAATCTCTTCCCGCCGCGGACCTTCGGCGAACTGGTCCGCTATGAACTGCTCGCATCCCAGCGCGCGGCACAACGCCTGCCAGAACTTCGGCTCCAAAGCTCCGACAGCGATCGACCGGCTGCCGGCCGTCTCATAGACGCGATAACAAGCATAGCGGCCGGTCAGCACGCCGCCGCCGCGCGCGGGCAGTTCACCGGTCGCCGCATGCAGACCCAGCGCCACGGGCAGCATCCAGGCGACGCCATCCACCATCGAAACGTCCACCGCTTGGCCCCGCCCGGTCTTCGCGCGCGCCGCCAGGGCCAGCAGCACGCCCGTCACTGCCTGCAAGGCGCCACCAGCCAGGTCCGCGATCTGCACCCCCGGAATCATCGGTGGCCCGCCCGGCGCGCCGATCAGCTCCAGTCCTCCGCCCAGCGCCAGATAATTAATGTCGTGCCCCGCCATCGCTGCCCACGGCCCATCCTGGCCATAGCCGGTGATCGACACATAAATCAGCCGCTCGTTGCGCCCACGCAGCGTGTCATAACCCAGGCCCAGACGCTCCATCGTGCCCGGCCGGAAGCTCTCCACCAGCACATCCGCGGTTTCGGCCAGCCGCAGCAGAGCCTCGCGCCCACTATCGCTCTTCAAATCCAGCGCGACGCTCTTCTTCCCGCGATTCACCATGCGGAACACCGCGCCCTCGCCATCCAGATACGGCGGCAGCCAGCGGCCGTAATCGCCCCGTTCCGGCTCTTCGATCTTGATCACCTCCGCGCCGAAGTTGGCAAGCTGCATGGTGGCCGCCGCGCCCGGCAGCAATCGCGTCAAATCCAGCACCACGAGACCATCGAGCGGTCTCATTTTTTTCTCTTCACCAGCAGCTTATCCGTGTAGACGATCACTGCCTCGCCGTTCTGGTTCAGCACCTGCGTCTCGAAAGTCACCACCCCGCGCTCCGCATCTTTCTCCTTCAGCTCGATGACCCGCTTGCTGACATGCACGGTATCCCCGATAAACACCGGGGCGGTGAACCGCAGCTTGTCCATGCCGTAGAACGCCAGCACCGTGTCGTTGATCAGGTTCATCTGCGTCATCAGGCCGGTGGAGATGCTGAACACCAGCGCCCCGTGCGCGATGCGCCGCCCGAACGGAGACTTCCGCGCGAATTCTTCGTTCGTGTGCAGCTCCACGAAATCGCCGGAAAGACCCGCGAAATTCACGATATCCGCTTCCGTCACCGTGCGCCCGCGCGATTCAAACACGCTGCCCGCGGTGAAGTCTTCATAATAATGGCTCATGCTCGCTCCTGAAATGTTAGCCGAGGAGAAAATGATACCAAAGCGCGGCGCGTATGTAACCCGCCGCGGCGCGCATCCGTAGGGAACAGCATGCGACCCGTGTTCCTGCTCGTGCTGGGATCGATTTCTGCTTTGGCGCAGCCCTTTACCGCGGGGATCAAAGCAGGCGTGCCTCTGACCGATTTCGTCAACTCCGTCGAAAGCGGCCCGTCCACCTACACATCGTCAACGCACCGTTACATCGTCGGCGGAACGGCGGAACTGCATCTTCCGCTGAGCCTCTCCGTCGAGTTCGACGCCATGTACCGCAGCTTTCAATACAACGGCTCCGGCAACCTGGTGGACGTCCTCACCACCAGCCATACCACCGGGAGCCAATGGGAGTTTCCGCTGCTGCTGAAATACCGTTTCCATTTCCCGGTCGTGCGGCCCTATGTAGATGGCGGCGTCGCGTGGAACACGCTAACCGGGTTGAAGCAGACCGTCACGCAGACCGGCCCGCTCGAGGGCACCACCGCTAGCGGCACTCCCACGGAGTTGCAGCACTCCACCACCGCCGGATTCGTCCTGGGCGGCGGCATCGACATTCACGCCGTCGTTCTGCACATTTCACCCGAGCTGCGCTTCACGCGATGGAACTCGGCACAGCTCAGCGCCCTCAACGGAGCGTTTCACTCCAATCAGAACCAGGCCGAATTGCTGGTGGGCTTCACCTTCTGAATTTGTATTACTATCCATCAGTTTTCGTGGGGCAGCCAATCTTGGCTGCAGGCCACCTTTTAGGTGGCCCCTGCCGGCTTCGGCAGTGTTTGCAGCCCGCCGCAATGTGGGCCAGACCCGCTGTCGATCCCGCCACCATCACCACCCTGCAAACACTGAATTTGTCTGGTGGCGCAGGCGGTTCCGCCTGTGACCCGCGTTTTTTTCGCGCCCGTCCCGCCATGCTATTCTCATTTTTCCATGTCCCGCCAACCCATGGCCGCCCGCCTGTACCTCGTGCGGGGACGCGTGCAAGGCGTCGGCTTCCGCGACTACGCGCAGCGCATCGCTACCATGCTAGGCTTGACCGGCTACGTGCGAAACCTGGACGATGGCCGCGTCGAAGTGTACGCCACCGGAACGCCCGACAAGCTATCGGAATTATCCGGCCTGCTGCGCCGCGGCCCGCGCTGGTCCGACGTGCACGGCGTCGAGGAGCGGGAAGCCGCCTGCGAACACTGTTCTGATTTTCAAATCGAGGTCTGATGGATAACCTGAAGCAGTGCCAACCGCCCATCTAGTCGCTTATTTCGCTATTTGTTCGCCGCCGGGAAATCAGTTATACTCGTCAACGAACACATAGCAGAAATGTTTTGAGGCATGAGTGAAGAGCGCCGAGTACGGGACCCCATACATGGCTTCATTCACCTGTCGAGCGACGAGGCTGAAATTGTCGAGACGCCAGCGTTTCAGCGGCTTCGGGGCATTCGTCAGCTGGCGATGGCCAACATGGTGTACCCCGGTGCTCTTCACACGCGGTTCGACCATACGCTCGGCGTCTTCCACATTACGGGATTGCTTTGCGACGTGTTCAGGTTTTCTGATGAGGACAAGCGCCTTGTTCGTTTATCTGCGCTTGTTCACGATCTTGGGCATGGCCCGTTTTCACACGTCTCAGAAGGCGCACTCGAACTTTTTGCCGAGCGGGACAAACTGAAGGATCGATTGGAGGGCGACAACAATGCTAAGATCCATGAGTTCCTGACGCAAGACCTCTTGCGATCCGATGCGGAACTCAATCATCTGATCGGCGGAAGCTTGATCTCGAAGATCATCTCGTTGCTGTCGTATGGATACGGGGAGCCAATTCTGAAGTCCGTGGTTTCAGGCCCACTGGATGCAGACAAGCAAGACTACCTGCTGAGAGACACATACTTCTGCGGTGTCAAATACGGCGTTTTTGATTTGCAGCAGCTTCATCGTGAGCTTCTGGTTGCGGACGATCCCACGCAGGGAAAACAGTTGATGATCTCGGCAGACGGCGTTCATGCGCTTGAGCAATTCGTTCTTGCGAAGTACTACCTTACCGCTCAAGTTTACAGCCACCGGGTTCGACTCATAACCGATCAGATGATCGTTCGGGCCATCAAACTCGGCATCGAAGAAGATCAAAATGATGACCTGGGCCGTCTTTATAGGTATGACGGCTCTGAAGCATTTGTTCGGAACTACATGCAATGGGATGATGCGAGGTTCTTGCTGGTTTTCGGCAATCCGAACATGAAGGGAAAGTACTGCCACGAGATTGTTGAAAGGCTCAAATCGAGGCGTCTGTTGAAACAATTGTTCGACTCAGCCGTCAGCCAGCTTCCTGAATCTTGCCAGGAATTAGTGCGTGACATCACGAAACCGAAGCACCGTGAACTCCGGCGTGCGCTCGAACAGAAACTCGCAGCGGTGATTCAGGACAACGGTATCCCTCTGAAATGCAATTGCGAAGATGCATCAAACCTCGTGATCGTGAATTCTTTTACGCTCAGGTCGGTGCGGGTGCAATCTCGGGACGATGAAGGCCCTATCCTGGTAAGGAGAGGGGCAGAGAAAACTACGTTTGAAGAGGCATCAGACTTGTTCAGGTCAATTGATGAGAAGATGGTTCGACCGCAGTTTGCGATTTACGCTCCGGTCGAGTACAACAACCCGGCAGAACGACGGTCCATGCAGGTAAAGCTGCATGATCCGATCCTGCGATGCTTGGATGAATTTGGAAATGGAGCGGTGAAATGTTAGCTCGTGACGTTTTGATGCTTGCGTACAAGGCGTTCGATGGCGGTATGAGAGGAAAGACCCTCCTTCAGAAGCGGGTCTACTTTCTGTCCGTGGTGCTCGGCATAGACATGGGCTATGATGCTCACTACTACGGCCCATACTCAGAACAGGTCGCATCCCTGAACTCGGAATTAAAAGCACTCGGGTACATCTCCGAATCGTCGTCTGCGTGGGGCTACGATCAACGAGGCTTCGAGATGGCCCGATATGATTTCAGGTTTACAGAAATCGGTACTCGCATCGCTGACCGCAAAGCGGAGAACGATCCGGCCCTCTGGAACAGCGTTCAGCGGGCAGCTTCAATTGTGAAGCAAGCTGGCGATCTCGACTACATGGAGTTGTCGATTGCTGCGAAGGCATACTACGTCCTCAACAAGCTGAACGGCAAGGCAACCCTGGAAGACATCGCTGGAATGCTGCCGAAATTCGGATGGTCGGTGAGCGAAAAGCAGCTAGAGAAGGCAACAGAGTTTCTTGAGAAGGCGGACCTCATCACCAAGAGCTAGGGAGGCGCTGTGCTTTTCGGCGTCGCCGGGATGCTGCAAGTCCACGGGGCGGCCTTCGAGCGGCCGGGGGCGGCACTGTGAGCGTTCTGCCGAGTATTCTGGCGGGCCACTTCACGTCGGTACCAGCCTAAACCGTGCGTGGCGATCTTGTGCTATCCCGAATTTCTTAAGCGTCGGCCCGGAGCAAGGCCAACCGGCGAAGCACTTCGGCACGATTCGGATTTGACATGTATGGAACGAGTGCCGGAGCCGCCAGAAGTTCTCAGAGAAACCGCCGCATGTCTGTGGCCGGTTCGGTGAGCGTCGGGGTGAGGGATCGGTCGCTCGTGCTAGAATGGCCGCTCGTTGAAGAAGTAAATAGAACTTGTCTACCGGAAGCGTCTACCCGGCAATTTATGCAGTGCCAGATTTAACAAACCAATGCAATTGCAAGCAATATAAACTCCGATGGATAACCTGAAAGAACTCATCCGCGAGGTGCCCGACTTCCCCAAGCCCGGCATTCTCTTTTACGACATCACCACGCTGCTGAAAAACAAGGACGGGCTGCGCGGCGTGATCGACGCTCTGTGCGACCACTATCGCGATGCCCAGGTGGATGCGGTGCTCGGCGTGGAAGCCCGCGGCTTTATCTTCGCGCCGGCGTTGGCCTATGCGCTGGGCGCCGGCTTCGTCCCCGTGCGCAAGCCGAAGAAGCTGCCGTCGGAAACGTTGCGCGTAAGCTACGACCTGGAATACGGCACGGACAGCCTGGAGATGCACAAGGACGCCATCCGCGCCGGCAGCCGCGTGCTGATTGTGGACGATCTGCTGGCCACCGGAGGCACGGCCGCCGCCGTTGCGCGCCTGGTCGAACAGGCGGGCGGCGAAGTTGCCGGGCTGGGCTTCGCCATCGAGCTCACGTTTCTCAACGGCCGCGCCAAACTGGCGGGCTACGACGTCTTCTCCCTTCTCCAGTACGACAAATGAGTGTTCTTTTGACCCGCGTGGCGCAAGCTTCAGCTTGCAGCGGCGAGCTTCAGCTCGCCGAATCTAGACCGTTGGCTGAACCGCACGCCAACACGCGAAAGCGCCCCCCAAGCAAATGAGCCAAACCCGCCAGGCCCGCCTGCGCGCCCTCGCCAAGATCAACCTGGATCTACGCGTGCTGCATGCGCGCTCCGACGGCTATCACGAAATTCGCACCATCTTCCAGACCATCTCCCTGGCCGACATCATCGATGTGGAATTTACTCCCGCGC
>JBEKUO010000333.1:0-7989 GCA_049514955.1 Bryobacteraceae bacterium
GGAACGTTTGCAGAATGCCTTGCGAGCAGAGAATCAGCGCGGCCGCCAGCGACAGCGGCAGCAGGATGTAAAGGAGTGCACGCGTCACGTCTGCCCAGAAGTTGCCGAGCCGGGCGGCCGAAGCGCGCGCGAAGCCGCGGATGAGCGCCATGGCAACGGCCATTCCGGCGGCTGCCGACGTGAAGCTCTGCGCGGTGACTCCCACCATTTGCGAAATGTAGCTGAGCGTGGTCTCGCCGGAGTATGTTTGCCAGCTTGTGTTCGACAGGAAGCTGACCGCAGTATTGAAGGCCAGATCCGGCGTGAGGAGAGTGCCGCCGGTGGGATGCCCAGGCAAGAACCGCTCGCATCGCAGCAGGACGTAGAAGAGAATGAAATTCGCGAGTCCGAAAGCCAGGCAGCACCCGGCATACGTTCGCCATGTCTGCTCTTTTGTCGGGTTCACGGCGCCTAGCCGGTAGATCACGCGCTCCACCGGCAATAGCGGCTTCGAAAGGAAGGTCCTTCTTCCCTCGAAGACTCTTGCCATATACCAGCCCAGCGGCTTGGCGATCGCCAGCAGCAAGCCCAGGAAGACCAAGAGCTGACAGAGACTTGTCCAGGTCAAGGGTGATCCATGCGCCAGTATGGCAGGGTTCCTGTCAAGACGCTGTAAGGAAGGTCTAAGGAGTGCGTAAAGAGATGCGGCCTGGGCGGGCCCGCGAGCCTTCCGTGAATGTGCATCACAGATGTTGCCTGGGGGTCCCGCCGTGACGGCGCATGCACAGGTGGCAACTCCTTCGCGTCATTAGAAAAGAATGTCCGGATATTAGCGGAAGGAAAACTGCCTTGGCGGCATTCCGAATTAGCCGGGCACTTTACGGCCAGCGCGGCGTCCAAAATCCTAGTCGCGGCCCGCGCCAGCATTGCGCAAGTTGGAGAGGAGACTATATGAGATCACCCAGGATACGTGTGCTTGCAGCCGGCATAGGAGCCATCGCCATAGGCATTTATGCCGAAACCACTCTCCCTCGGGAGAAAACCCCATCCAAGAACGATCCCGTTGCCATCGCGGTCGCGAAAGGCGCGAAATGGCTGGTTGCCGTGCAGGGGAAAGACGGCGGCTGGGGGCAGGATGGCGGCGAAACCTCTTACGTGCGCCAGGGGGAGAGACTGGAATCGAACGGGAATGACGTCGCCAATACCGCCGTGGCCGCCGAAGCGCGGCTCCACACGGGCAACACGCCAACCGCCGGTCCCTACCGGGAATCCGTGCAGCGCGCCGTGCGGTTTATCCTGGCACACGTGGACAACAGCCCGGCGGAAGGGCTTGCGGTGACCGACGGGATGGGTACCCAGATCCAGCGCAAGCTGGGACCGTATATCGATACGTTTCTTACGTCGAAGCTGCTGGCCGATCTCGATGGCCAGATGGGCGACCGGCAAGCCAATCTGCACGTGCGCCGGAGCCTGGAGAAATGCGTCGCCAAGATCGAGAAAAGTCAGCTCAAAGACGGAAGCTGGAACGTAGCCGGCGGGTGGGCGCCCATCCTGGGCACGTCCCTGGCGTCGCAAAGCCTGTACGTCGCCAAGGCCAAGGGCGTGGCGGTGGCGCAGCCGGCCATGGACAAAGTGGAAGAGTACTCGATGCTGAGTGCTGCGCCGTCGGGCTTGGGCGGCCCCAGGGCCGGTGTCGGAGCCGGCGCTGGTGGAGGCGTTGCCAGTGGTAGCTTTCGCCCGGGTATAGCAGGAGCTACCGTGAGCGTAGAGGTGTCGGCCGTAGCCGCCGGGGTTCCACTCTACAAACGGGCGCAGGAACTTGAGCAACTCAGCCGCACCGAGGCCGATCGAAAAAAGAACGCCATGGCGATCAACACCATCGAGAAAGAGCTTTCCGATCCGCGGTTTGTGGCTGGCTTCGGATCGATTGGCGGAGAGGAATTCTTCTCCTATCTGAACATCAGCGACAGCCTGCACCGCGCCGGCGGCCCACCATGGCAGAAGTGGAACGCCGAGATGACGGCGAAGCTTTTGACGATGCAAAACGAGGATGGCACGTGGGCCGGGCACCATTGCATCACGGGCCGGGTGGCGGTCACCAGCGCGGCTATCCTGATGCTGATGGTAGATCGCGAACCGGTCGTTCCGCTCAGCGCGACAAACAAATGATCGCGGCGCGATATCGGATAGCGCTGCTCCTGCTGGCGCAAACCGGCTGTGTACAGACCGAGCAGCCGGCAGTAGCCCGGGCGGCGGCGTACCTGTGGCGGCAGCAGGCCGGTGACGGCGCGTGGCACAGCCATACCTATGGCCTGCTGCGGTCCGGGCAGGCGCTCACGCCCTTCGTGCTGGACGAGCTTCTCGAAGTGCCGGAACGGGTTTACCCGCTGCCGCGCGCGAACGTCGAACGGGCCATCGCGTTTATACGGAGCCACACGCGGCCGGATGGCGCGCTTGGAATGACCGATCCCGGCATTCCGGATTACCCCAATTACGCGACGGCGCTGGCTGTGAGCGCGCTCTGCCGGGCGCGGTACGCGGGGTGGGAGGAGCAGGTCCGGCCCATGGTCGCGTATTTGCGCGCCCAGCAATTCACGGAGCAGAACGGCTGGGATCGCCAGGACCCGGTGTACGGGGCTTGGGGCATGGGCGGCGAACGGCGCACCAAGCCGAATACCGGGCACGTGGACCTTTCCATGACGCGGTATGTTCTCGACGCGCTGCGCGCCGCCGGTGCGCCGGATTCCGACCCGGCCTTCAAGTGGGCGCGCGTATTCGTGGAGCGCTGCCAGAATTTCGATGCGGGGCGCCCAAATGATGGCGATGGCGGATTCTTCTTCTCGACCACCGAGTCCGAGACCAACAAAGCCGGCCGCGACGGCGGGCATTTCCGAAGCTATGGCACCACCACCGCCGACGGCATTCTGGCGCTGCTCGCCATTGGCCGGCCGCCCAGCGATCCACGGGTCGCGGCGGCGGCACGCTGGTTGACGAGCCACCACCATGAACTCGACGTCCCCGGTTTCGTGGGCGCGGCGTATCAGCGCTGGCCCCGCGGGCTGGCCTTCTATTACGCGGCCGCCAGCAGCCAGGCGTTTCGCGCGCTCCACTTGGATGCCGGATCGCCTGTGGGGGACAGCTTGCGGCGGATGCAACGCGCCGATGGCTCCTGGGCAAACGCGGAGAATCTGGTTAAGGAAGACGATCCGCTGATTGCATCGGCGTTTGCGGTACGCGCATTGATCGCGCAGAGGTGAGGGTGCCCGTGAGTCGTCGAAAAAATGGTGGGTGCGACAGGGCTCGAACCTGTACCTCGTGCGTGTGAAAATAGGACTCAGGCGCCCCATTCATTCCAAACGGCTTACAGCTCTCCGAGGGGCCAAAACGCCCGGAAATGGGTGTTTGACCACAAACTTGACACTAAAACCGGCCCGTGGGCTGGGTCCATACGGACCGACCAAAAGAGGATCAGGAATCAGGTGAGAGCGGCAATGTACGCGAGGCTCAGCACTGCCGTTCAAAATTCGGAGCGACGAGCAACCCGAAGAAGGCCGCTACCAAGAAGGCGGCAGGGAAAGTGCCTTTGGCCTGTATCGCCTTTCCTTATCGCTGAGCACATACTGAAATGAGAACCTTGCGAGTCCTCCTCATCTCCACCTACGAGCTCGGCCGGCAACCCTTCGGCCTCGCCTCGCCCGCCGCCTGGCTGCGTCAGGCCGGTGCGGAGGTGGTCTGCCTGGACTTGGCGCGCCAGGCGCTGGATGAAGATGCGCTACGCGCCGCCGATGCGGTGGCGTTCTATTTGCCGATGCACACCGCCACGCGTCTGGCGATCCCGGTGATCCGGCGCACGCGCGAGATCAACCCCGCGGCGCACCTGTGCGCTTTCGGCTTGTACGCTCCGGTGAACGCCACTTATCTGCGCAAGCTGGGGGTCCGGACGGTGGTGGGTGGAGAGTTCGAAGAAGGTCTGCTGACGCTGGTGCGGCCCGGCACGGCGCCCTTGATCTCACTGGCCCGGCAGCGATTTCTGGTGCCCGACCGCAGCGGACTGCCGCCGCTTTCGAAGTACGCGCAACTCGTCCTGCCCGGCGGCGCGCGCCGCACGGTCGGCTACACGGAAGCCAGCCGCGGCTGCAAGCATCTGTGCCGGCATTGCCCCGTGGTGCCTGTTTACCAGGGCGCGTTCCGGATCGTGCCGCGCGAAATCGTGCTAGAGGATATTCGCCGGCAGGTCGCGGCGGGCGCGCAGCATATCACGTTTGGCGATCCGGATTTCTTCAACGGCATCGGCCACGCGGTGGAGCTGGTGCGGGCCATGGCGCGGGAATTTCCGGGCGTCACTTACGATGTGACCATCAAGATCGAACACCTGCTGCGGCATAGCAAGTATCTGCCGCTGTTGCGCGACACGGGTTGCGCATTCGTGGTATCCGCGGTGGAATCGGTCGACGACTACGTGCTGCGGGAAGTTTTCGACAAAGGCCACACGCGCGCCGATTTCGTGCGGGTGGCGCGCCTGTTTCGCGAGGTTGGTCTGGTGCTGGCACCGACCTTCATCCCGTTCCACCCGTGGATGACGCTGGAAGGCTACCAGGATTTGCTGGGGGCTATTGCGGATCTGGACCTGATCGAACGCGTATCGCCCGTGCAGCTTGCGATCCGCTTGCTGGCGCCGGCGGGTTCGCGGCTGCTCGAATTGCCGGAAGCGCGCGCGGCGATGGGCGCATTCGACGAGGCTGCTTTGAGTTATCGCTGGGTGCATCCCGACACGCGGGTCGATGAACTGCAACGCAAACTGGAGGCTGCCATCGGGCGGGCGGTGACGGCTAAGCAGCACCGGCGCGCCATTTTCGAGAGTGTTTGGGAGATGTTGCAGGAAGCGCTGTATGAAGCAGGGGACGGCTGCGCGCCGCGCCTGCCGGATGTGCCGCCTGGACGGCCGCGCGTGACCATCCCCTATCTCACCGAGCCTTGGTATTGTTGAGCGGAGCCCATCGAGGAGCCGGCGGCTCCTTTATAACGATCCTATGCAATCAGACTCCATCCGCGAGGCCCGCAAGCGGCTGGACCGCAGCCGGGAACTGGCCGAAAGGGGCTGGTATCACAGTTTTGAGCTGCCCGACGGCACGCTGATCGATGGCGTGAATCCGCTGGAGTACCTACGGCAGCGATACGCCTGCTTCCCCATTCCAGCCGATCTGCGCGGCAAGCGTGTGCTGGATATCGGCGCCTGGGACGGCTGGTTCAGCTTCGAGGCGGAACGCCACGGCGCTAGCGTAACCGCCGTCGATTACGTCGAGGTGGAACACTTTCTCGATCTGCGCGCCAAGCTTTCCTCGAAGGTCGATTACCGCATCCTCGAAGTTTACGAATTGCCGGAAGCCGGTCTCGGAAAATTCGATGTGATTTTCTTCCTGGGCATTCTCTACCACCTGAAGCATCCGCTGCGGGCGCTGGAGATCGTTTGCAGCCTGACCACCGACATCGCCCTCATCGAGACCTTCGTCACGGATGGGGCCACCTGGCAGGAGCGTACGGAGGATATCCCCACAATGGAGTTCTACGAAACCAACGAGCTGGCCAACCAGTACGACAACTGGGCGGGCCTGAGTGTGGCGTGTCTTTTGGCCATGTGCCGCACCGCCGGATTCGCGCACGTGGAACTCCTGCACGCCGAAGGCTACGAGGCCCTGGTGGCCTGTTACCGCAAATGGGAACCGCCGCCTGACCCGCCCGCCGCCGCGCCACCGGAACTCGTCAACGTGGCGAACAATGTCGGCCTCGGGATCAATTTCTCCACGCGCAAGGAACAATATGTGTCTTGCTGGTTCCGCAGCTCGCGTCAAACCATCTCGCGGCCGGATCTGCGGCTTGAGGTCGACGGCTTCGGCGTGCAGCCCATGGCGGTCGATCTCCTCGACAACGGCCTGTGGCAGGCGAGCTTTCCGTTTCCGCCGGGACTCAGTGCCGGCTGGAAGCCCGTCCGCCTGCGGTTTGCCAACAGCCAGTTCGGCGACGCTCTACGCATTGCGGTGGATGTTCCGCTGCGCGTCAGCCGGGTCGTGTGCAAAGGTGTCCGTGACGGAATCACCTGGATGAGCGACGAGATCACGGTGACGGACGCCGGTTACTTGATCTGCTGGCTGGAGGGTCTGACGGAGAACTGCGACCGCAACAATGTCCGCATTTTTCTGGGCGGCAGGCGTTTGGGTATCGAGTGGATGGGCGCACAGGATGCCGCTGGCCATACGCAAATCAATACGCTGGTTCCGGGCGGCTTCCCCAAGGGCGAGCACTCGCTACGCGTGGAGTGCGGCGGCGTCAGATCGGAGCCTCGGCCGGTGCGGGTGATGTGACTCGGCGGTTGGCAGGCGGAAGCGCCTGCCCCACCACAGCAAATGTAGAAACCCCAGGAGCGATCTGAAGCTCGCTCCAGCACGCTAAAGCGTGCGCCACGCCCACAGCACTACGGCACTGCACGAATGGTCGCGTTCACCAGGAAGGGATCGTCGAATTCGGTCCGGTCGCCCACCTTCTTGCCTCTGACCGGAAGCAGGCGCGCGGTCAACGGCTTTTTCCATTTGAATGCCAGCGTGGCGACGTCGCTCAGAATGCGTTCGATTTGCTGCTGCGGGGCGTCGCCCGCCATCGGAATGGTGTCGAGTCCAGTGCCGCAGACGGCCGAATATGCCAGCAGGGCGTCCACATCATAGGTTCCTTCGCTCCAGCGCTGGGCGAGCAGGGTGTCTTCCAGGACGGGCAGCATCAGCCCGCAGTATCCTACGCGCTTGACCGGCACCGACTGCACGGCTTTGGTGATGGCGGCCGCGGCCGTCATGGTGCCGCGCGATCCGAACTTGGCGCCTGTGAACTTCTCGATGGCGGCGCCGATGGAGACTTCGCGCAGGGGCGCCGGCGTGGGGTCGATGCCCATGTAGGCCCAGCTCGTTTCCTTTTCAATTTGGCGCGCCAGTTTCTCGATGGCAGTACAGTGGACGGTCAGGGCCTGCGTCAGGCGCTCTGTGGCGAGAGGCGCATTTCCGCCGGTCTCCGCGAAGACCTGGTCCACCACGTTGGCGCCTTCGGTTCCGATGGCGAAGCGCCGGCCCGTGCCCAGGTGATAGCCGCCCGGATAGAACGGCGCGTAGGGCGACAGCAGGGCCGTGGCGGCGAAATTGAAGTTGGCCGCGCTGCCGGGACTGTGCTCCTCTACGAACTTCACCACCCGGGCGGCGGCCGTCACGCACTTCCAGTGAATGCCATCTTCGCCGGCGACGATGAGGCTGGCTTCGAGCGCTTTCGTGGTGGAGAGGATCTCGCCCAGCAGGTCCGCGCGCGCCGGATCGTCACCGTCGGCCAGCATCGCGGGACCAATGTTCGCATCGAACGATTCCTTGGCGGCCAGCGCATCGTATTCGCCAAAGAAGCGCAGCGCTTCCTGCCGCGAAAGACCTTGCGAGTAGGTTGGGAATGGCTGCGTCACAATGCGTATGGATTCGACCTGATAGCCGCCCGCTTCTATGATGCGCTTGGCTTGGCGCAGCATTTTCAGGGTGTCTTGAATCTGCTCCTGGTAGCGTGCGCGATCCAGGGCCAGGAAGGCGGTGATGGCCCGCACTTTGGGCTTGGCGCGCTCTTCCGCGGGCAAAGCCAGCGCGGCTCCCGACAGTAGGGCACCGCCTAGAAATTGTCGTCGATTCATTTAGACTCCGTCGAAATTCGACCGTGGGCTGAGGCCCACGGAACTGCGAACTAGAGTTCGCGGTTGGCAGGCGAAAGCGCCTGCCCCACCTTCGCTGAAGCGTGCGCCACTACCTACGACCCCAGTTTTATCACAGCGGCACGCAGGCGCGCATGCTGTTGCATCAGGCGCAGGTAGCGGGCTTCATCGGGCCCCTGCTTGGCTCGCACGATCGCTTCGACTGACGCTCGCTCGTCGGCCGGCCAACGGCCCAGATCCGGAATCATTTCCAGCACCAGCCCCAGCGGACAAGCCGACTCGTCCGC
>JBEKUO010000334.1:0-7988 GCA_049514955.1 Bryobacteraceae bacterium
CGTGAAGGGGCGGCGCAGACAGGAGGCCCCATGCCGGATGTGAGGCTCTTTGCCATAGCCAGAATCATCGCCACGACTTGGATTCTCGCGTGCGCGGCTGGAGCGCGGACTCAGGCGTTGCCGGATTGGAACGGTTCCGTGCGGGATGCCTCGGGCGGGGTTGCCCCAAAAGCCGAGTTGGTGCTCGAAGGGAACGGCATCCGTTACTCGGCGGAGACGACGGAGAGTGGGAACTTTCATTTCGCCGCGCCGGCGCGAGGATCGTACAACCTGACGGTGATCTTCGGAGGCGGGTTGTTCCGTATGGCGGCTCCGGTCGCGATTCCGATCGAGGACAGTTCGAGAGTCACACTGCTGGCCGATGGGTCGATTACGATCAAGCAGGAAAGCCAGACGCAGGCGAGCGGCGGCGAGACCCTCAACAGCAAATCGGTGACCTCGATTCCGCTCAACAAGCGGGACTTCAGCCAGTTGCTTCTGCTCGCCGCCGGCACCATGACGGACACAAACGGGACCACGAACTTCACGCAACAGTTCGCGGTGAACGGGCAGCGCGGCGTGGAAGCGGTCTTCGCCATGGACGGCGCCGATTCGAGCGAGCCGGAAATGGGCGGCGCGACATTTTCCAACTTCAACGTGGACGCGGTGCACGAGATCCAGTCGTCGTCGGGCTGGATGCCGGCTGAGATTGGACGCGGAGCAGCCGGGTTCACGGACATCGTCACCCGCTCGGGCACGAACGAATTGCACGGCTCGGTTTTTGAGTTTTTGCGCAACTCGGCGTTGGATGCGCGGAACTTCTTCGACCGCAGCACGCCGGAAAATCCGGAACGCATCCCGCCGTTCCGGCGGAACGAGTTCGGGTTCACGCTGGGTGGACCGCTGGTGCTGCCCGGATACGATGGGCGCAACAAGACGGCATTTTTCCTGGAGTATCAAGGCTTCCGGCAGGTGCTGGGCACAACCCAGGTGCTGGCGGTTCCGACGGTAGAGGAGCGCCAGGGAATCGACACGACAGCGTTTCCGGGGGATACGCTTTATGTGCCCGTCAACCCTATCGTGGCGAAGATTCTGAGCCGGTATCCGTTGCCCAACGATCCGACCGGGGCGTTCGGCGCGCGCACATATGCGGCTTCATCGCCGGTTACGACCGACGCGGACCAGTTCTCGGGCCGTCTGGACCACGAACTGTCCTCTAAAGACAAGCTGTTTGCACGCTTTACCTGGGACAACCTGTTGGGGCCGACGACCAACCCGGACCAGACCGCCATCGATCCGGCGTTTGGAGTGACCTATGTGGATCACCAGCGAAACGGGGTGGTCACATGGTCGCACGCTTCGTCTCCCAACTTCTCGTGGGCGTCGTCGCTGAGCGCAACGCGCACAACGCCGAGCTTCCCGACACCTGACCGTACGGATCCTTCGGTGGTGTTCTCGGACGGGTTGTATGAAGGGTTCAACGTGGCGGGCGGATCGGTCACCGCCTTGATGGGCAATCTGTTCATGGGGCAGCAGAACTTCGCGTGGACGCGCGGGCAGCACTCGGTCAAGTTCGGCGGCGAGTTTCGGGCGAACCGCGACACGGGGTATTTCGGGATTACGCCCAACGGGCAATACGTATTCGGGGGCGGGGCGGCTTTCGCGACGAGCGCCATTCGATCGGCGAGCGGAGATCGCGACATCGCACCGGGACAGCAGTTGCCGGACACGCTGAGCGCGTTCCTTATGGGCAGCGCATTCTCGTACACAGTGGCCGTAGCTCCTCCGCAGTTTCCGCAGGGCAGCCAGATCGGCGTCGCGGCCATTTCGCGCTACGACATGAACCTCTACGCGCAAGACACGTGGAAGATTTCGCCGCGGCTGGTGCTCGATTACGGCTTGCGGTTCGAGTTGTACTCGCCGATCACGGAGCGCGCCCGGCGGACAGCGGGAATGGAGTTCGTCAACGGACCGTCCGGGCCGGAACAACTCTATTTGATTAACCCGGAGCCTCCATATCGCATGCTGGGCCACAACTGGGGACCGCGCCTCCGCGTGAGTTGGGAAGCATCGAAAGATCTTTGGATCCGGGCGGGCGGGGCGCTTACCACCATTCCGCCCAATATCTGGCAGGACAACCTGCTCACGGGTGCGGCCCCATATACCGATTACCCGCGCATCACCGCGGCTCCCGGCGCACCGCTGCCGATCGGCACGACGATCACTCCCGCGGATCTCCCCGGTGTGTTTACGCCCCAGGGAGTTAACATCCTGGCGTCCGGCAACTCGAAAGACGTGCCCGCCAACACGGTTTGGGACGTGACCCGTTTCGACCAGGCACTCGCCGAACTCTCGCCGAGTCACCTGATTAGCCCGTTGAATGCGAGCGCGATCTCCGGGGACTTCCGGAACGCGTACCTTGGGACGTGGTCGCTGAGTGTCGAGCGGTCATTGCATGGGTTCAGCCTTACCACGGGATATATCGGCACCGCGGGGATGGACCTGCCTGCAGTCAACTTCCCGAACGCCTTTCCGGGCGCGACCGCCGCTTTTGCGCCCTATACCCAGTTCAACTCAGCGGGACAGATCACGGGAGGCTTCGGCACGGACATGCTCATGACCAATCGCTCGCACTCCACTTATCATGCGCTGCAGACTTCGGTGGCTGGCTCGGTCGCGAGCGGCGGTCCGCAGATTCAGGCAAACTTCACCTGGTCGAAGTCGCTCGATGACACTAGCAGCACAGTCGGCCCTGGAGTGGGGAGCACGTCTGGAGCGCAGTCGCCCGCGTGGCCGCAGAATCCTTTCGATCCGGCGGCGGATAAAGGGCCCTCAAACTTCGATGTGAAATTCGTTTTCACCGCCACGGTGGTACAGAATCTGCACGCGGAGCGGGCGCCGGGGCTCAGACGACTCGCGCCGAAACTGACGGGTGGCTGGCAACTGCTCAGTATCTCGACCCTGATGAGCGGATTGCCGTTCACGGTGTATTCGGGGCTGCAGCAGACCGGAGCGGGCTCTATCGGCTCAGACCGTCCGGATCAGATCGGCACGCCGCTGCTGTCCACCAGCCGCACCGTTCGGGAAGACTACTTCGGTTTGGGCCCGGCCAACGCTTCTTATTTCTTGATCCCTGTGAAAGTGCCGGGAGGAACGGGCCCCAACGACGGCGTGTTCGGCACCCTGGGCCGCAACACGTTCCGCGGACCCGCGTTACACAACTTCGATTTTGCGCTGATCAAGGATACGCCCTTCGAGTTGGGCCGCTCCGGAAAATCCGTGAACTTGCAGTTCCGGGCCGAGCTGTTCAACCTGTTCAACATCGTCAACTTCGGATTGCCGTCCAATATCATCGCGGGATCGGGGTTTGGAATCATCAGCCGGACTGCGGGCAACTCGCGGCAGGTGCAGTTCTCACTGAAGGCGATGTTCTGAGATACATTGCTTCACTTAGTGTCACTCCTACGCTACTGGTCGTTTCGAAACGGCGTTTTTCGCGGTTTGCGACGAAAAACAGCGCCCCCACACTCACGGAAACAGCGGCAGCTCACCACGTCGCCGCAATCCGCAACCCTTCGGCGGGGCGACCAGCGCGACGCTCAGGAAGCCGGAGTGTCGTAAAGGCAGATTAAGGCCGGACAGATCATGGGCCCCCGTCATGGCATGCCTCCCCCTGCGAAACGGAAACTTGATTCTCTGTTAGTCAATGGTCATTATAGCGCCACGGCGTCGAATGCGGGCAATTATCGGTCGGGACGGACCCCATCAGGCAACCAGCAGGGCGGGAGCACGAAGCCCGTGTAGAGCGGGCTGCAAGATTGCGTTTCCCGTCTGGTATCAGACTGACGAATCGTATACGCGAAGACCGGCGACGAGTTGGTGGCCCTGGTCCGGAAGCCCGGCCAGCCCGCTTTCTCCTGGTTCATTGATCTCGGGCAAGTGATCCGGGAGATTCGGGAAAGGATGGCCCCATAGATGAAGTTCCACGCGCTTGACGCCGAGGCGCGCTGCCCATTTTGCGGTGGCACCAAGCTTTCATATCGGCGGCCCGGTCTTCATGGTGATGTGTACGAGTGCGGCGAATGTCATCGACGCACCTTGCACCGGCGCCAGACTCTTCGGGAAGGCTATCGAAATCGAAATCGGGCATTGCCAGTACTTATAGCCCGGCAACTGTGGAAACGATTCACGTCGTGCGGGCGTTCGCAGTACGATTTATAAATGAGACACAGTAAGTATGCTCTCGCGGTGCTCGCCGCGGGAGTGGCGCAGGCGCAGCCCAGCGAAGTCGTGCTGCACAATTTCGAATTCATGCCGCATGGCGCGGTGGCGGATGCGCCCCTCATTCGCGATGAGAAGGGCAATTTCTACGGCACGACGGCGGGCGGCGGAGCGGCGAACCTGGGAACGGTGTACGTACTGAATGCGGCCGGGCAGCAGAAGGTACTGCATAGCTTCACCGGAGGCGCGGATGGGTCAGGTCCCGTCGGGGGCGTGATTCGCGATGATCGGGGCAATCTTTATGGCATGACGCAACAAGATGGGGCAGGGGACCGGGGCACCATTTTCAAAGTGGAGCCAGGCGGCGCGGAAACGGTGCTGTACAGCTTTTCGGGCCCCGGCGGGGCGACTCCCGTGGCAGGGTTGGCCCGAGATTCGGCCGGCAATCTTTACGGCACGACGTTTTATGGCGGAGCGTCCTATAACGGCGCCGTCTTTGAGTTGGATACCCGCGGCAATGAGACCGTGCTGTACAGCTTCACCGGCGGCGCCGATGGGAAATATCCCAGCGCCAGCGTAGTAATCGACGGGGCGGGCAACCTCTACGGAACCACGGAGGAGGGGGGGACTGCCAATGCCGGCGTCGTCTTCAAGGTGGATAAGGGCGGCAACGAAACCGTGCTATACAGCTTCACGGGCATGTCGGATGGCGGGACTCCCTACGCTCGGGTGACATTGGACGGCGAGGGCAACCTCTACGGTACGACCAGTTCCGGCGGCGCGAACAAATCAGGCGTGGTTTACAAGCTGGAGCCGGGCGGCACGGAGACGGTACTTTACAATATCCCGTCCTTACCGGACAACACCGGTTCCCTTCCGAGCGCGCTGACGCCGGACGCCGCGGGTAACTTCTATTTCACCACTTATTATGGCGGTGCATCGGGTTACGGCGTCCTGTATGAGTTGGCTGCGGCGGGAAATGCCACGGTCCTGCACAATTTCGGAGCCGCCGGGGACGGGGCCTACCCGAACGGCGTGATCCTGGATTCGGGGGGCAACTTCTACGGCGCCACGGCCGGCGGGGGAGGGCCGGGCTGCTTCGGATTTTCCTTGGAATTTGTCTGCGCCGTAGTCTACCAAGTCGATAGGGCGGGTCGGGAATCCGTGCTTTACAACTTCGCGGGCGGCGCCGGCGGTCAGGGTCCGTACGCAGGCGTGGTCATGGATGCAGCCGGCAATTTCTATGGCACCACCGTGAACGGCGGAGCGGCCAACGCGGGCGTTGTTTTTGAGCTGGACAAGGCGGGTCACGAGACCGTGCTCTATACGTTCACTGGAGGCGCGGACGGGGCGAGCCCGTTCGGCGGAGTGATTCCGGACGCGGCCGGCAATCTTTACGGAACTACCACCAGTGGGGGCGCGCAGGGCCGGGGCGTCGTGTATGCGCTGGCGATGACGGGGCAGATGACGATTCTCCACACCTTCACCGGCGGTGCGGACGGTGGGCTCCCCTATGGAGCATTGGCCATGGACGCGGACGGCAATCTCTATGGCACAGCCTCGAACGGCGGCTTGTATGATTGCAGCAAGTCTAATGACGCGCCGATCGGTTGCGGCGTGGTTTATAAAATCGACCCGAGCGGGAATCAAACGGTGCTGTATAGCTTCGCGGGAGGCTCGGATGGTTATAAGCCCGAGGCGGGTGTGATTCTCGATGAGAATGGCAACCTATACGGGACCACTCGTGACGGTGGAACGGGCGGCAAAGGCACCGTCTTCGAGGTGACTGCGGCGGGTCGGGAAGTCGTGCTGCACAGCTTCGGGAGCGGTCTGGATGGCGCCGGCCCAAGCGGGAGTCTGACAAGCGATTCCGCGGGCAATCTTTACGGGACTACCAACTGGGGTGGAACGCGCGGCGCCGGGACGGTGTACAAATTGACCGCCACGGGTGTGGAGACAGTGCTATACAGCTTCACCGGGGACGGCGAGTTCGGAAGCGGCGGAAACCCGCAGGGTGGGGTAGTGCTCGACTCGGCGGGCAACCTTTACGGGACGATGCTTTATAGCCCCGCCACGGGCATCTTCGGCGGTAAGGTTTACGAGCTGAATGCGGCGGGCACTGAGACGACATTGTGGAGCTTCGATACGGGAGCCGGCGGCGTATCGCCGTATGGCAACTTGATCCTGAGCCCGGCCGGTGACCTGACTGGCACTGCCGTCTCCGGCGGAAAGATGGGCGGCGGGGTCGTGTTCGCCATCAAAACCTCGGCTGCCGCGCGTTGAGCCGGAGAGCCGCTTAGCGGCTGCGTTTTGCGGACTGCTTTCAGACTTCCGGGGGCGACCATGCGGCAGGTTGTGGAAGTCGTATTCTCGTACCCTAGCAAGCGATCGCTCGCATCACAACCCTATACCGCCGCGCGGAGTTCTGGCCGAGTCACGCGCCGCTCGGAGAATGGGCTGGATTCAGTCGCCGCGAAGGATCGCTCCCATGAAAGGCCGCTCACAGCAGTTGGACCATCTCGGCAGTCCATGCTGACGGGAAGTCGCCGAACCTCCAGCGTCTGAGACCAACATCAGACTATTCGTGAGGAGGACGTTGTTCGTCAATATCGGACACTGGGGCCGCGTGGCCTGCCGGGCCCGGCCACGGCCCGAGATGGCGAGGTTTCATCCAAGAGGCTTCGCGGAACCGGAACGTTCAAGACAAAAGCGTCTGCCCCGCCGAGACGTTGTTAGTTGGTGCAGGGGCCGGACTTATCGGAGGTGACTGAGTCGTTCTTGGCCCGAATCAGCGTCTGTACGCAGGCGTTATTGCGGGTGTTGGTTTCCAGATAGCGGCTCTCCTGGCCTAAATCCTCGCCCGTAATTAGATCCTGGGTGTCGGCGCCAACAAAGGATTGCGTAAGCGCGGTCAAAATGTTGCCTGGTCCCTTGATGGAAAAATCGTAGGATTGCTGCACGGCAATGGTTTCATCTTCGTCGCCATTCGATGCCGTGCCCAAACTGAGAGATACTTTCAAGGGATAGGTGTACTGGGTGGTGATGGTTTGCGTTGAGCTGCCCAGAGTCACTGTCTTCGTAGAGCTTACGTTCGTAGTTTGCACGTACAGGTTCGCCGTATCCGTGTACTTCTGAAAGTTGGAAAAGTCGACGGTTTGATTCAGCGTCGTCGTTACTTTCCCGTGCGAAGTATTTACGTAACCGGAGATGGTGAACTGGCGATCGGAAGTAACCAGTATGGTTCCTACCGGAATATTGTTCGAATCGATGCTGATGTTTTCCTCTACCACCGGATTCGGACCGCCGCCGATAGTGTTGGTCGTAGTCGCGCCGGTGACCGTGGTTGAGCCATGGTCTTCATACACCAGCAGGGTAGCGGTGACGGCGAAGTAATCGTCGGCGTTGTAGACACTCAATCCGACGGTGTGGGGTTGGCCGTTGCTGAGCGTCGCCGCGAAGGGCGTGAGATCGAGGCGATAAGGAAGGAAGTTGAGCGTCTGCACGCCGGGAATGGGAAGCCAGAGGCTGGGATCGATACCGCCGGTGTAGATCCACGGGTAGACGGGCGCCACGCCGGCGGGCGTGTCGTCGATGGTGATCTCGGCTTCGCGAAACGCGGTGTTGCCGCAATCTTCCAGTTCGCCGGCGACGTCATTGGGGGCGCAGCTCCACCAGAACTCATCGTTGCTCTGGCTCTGCGGGAAGACGTCGAGATAAGCGCTCTCGATGTTGGTGGGGAAGGTGTAGGTTTGAGAGAGGACCGAGGTGGTGCTATCGAGTGCAACCGC
>JBEKUO010000335.1:0-11031 GCA_049514955.1 Bryobacteraceae bacterium
AACGCGTGCGCTCTTCCACAGTCTTCTCCGCCTGATGCAGATACTCGACGCATTGCGTCAGTTCCTGCACTTTCGCGGCGAGCGCGGTGTCCACGTGCTGCGCCCATTCAGTCGCCGCGCCGAGCTCCGCTTGCAATTTCACTATCTGCGCGCCGCCCGCCGCCAGCTCCTGGTTCAGCTTCTCCGCCCAGCGGTTGCGCTCTTCCAACTCTCCGATCAGGTTCCGATGCTCCTGGTCGAGCTTCACCAACTCCTGCTTTGCGGCCTCCAGCCAAGCGTTCTTCTGCCGCAGCTCGCCTTCGAGCAGGGCGATATGCGCCTCGCGCTCGCGCAAAACGTTTGCCGCGCTGGGAATGTAGACAAACGTCCGATCGCTGGCTTGCGGACTGGTGGGGCAGGCGCTTCCGCCTGCCAACCGCGACTCTCGGCGACTGTGGAGCGCGCATACCGCCACGAAGAAATGCGACTCCGCGGGCGGCGTCTCACCGCCATCCACGCGAACCTCGGCGGCATCTTCCCACTCCACCGGACGGAACACGACGCCCTCCACGTGGTTCTCCAGAAACAGCGAAACAATCGGGAAAACCGCCGACAACTCTGCGCAAAACTCCTCGAATTCGAACTCGTGCGCATGAAATGGATTGGGACCCACGCGGCCGCGCGATTCCGCGTAATAGCGCTTGTTGGGCGTCGAAACCACGAATTGACCGCCCGGCGCCAGCACGCGCCGCGCCTCCAGCAAGAAATCCCGCCAATCGCGCAAGTGCTCGATCACTTCGAAGGCCACCACCAGATCGAAGGCCGCGTCCCTATGCGGCAGCGCGCCACAGGAAGCCCGCTCGAAATAGAGGTTCGCCAACCGATAGCGCTCGCGCGCATAGGCCACCGCCTCCGCCGCAATATCCGCGCCCACCACCGCACGCGCCGATTCCGCCAGTTCCGCCGAGCCGTAGCCCGTGCCGCATCCCGCATCCAGCACACGCTTGCCGCACGCCAGCCGCGCCGCGAATGCGTAGCGCGCCAGATGTTCGTTCAGCAGGTCCCTATCCACCTGGTCCGGGATCACGCGCTCGCCGGTGAATTCAAACAACGCCGCGCTCCGTGAGTTGCGGCGCTCGGGCCGCGAGCCGCGCATTCACCTCCACGCGGCACGGCAGGCGCAGAAATCCGTAGATCTGGCCCTCGGAGTGGCCCATCTGCAAGGCGATGGCATTGTCGATCCAGTCGCACATCTTGTAGCCTAACAGCGTGCCATCCGCGATGGCCGGCGAGAAGGAAAACGAAGACGGATACAGCTCCGGCATGTCAAGGTGAAAGTCCACCGTGTAGATGTCGCCCGCATTCATCATGGGCAGGTCGTGACCCTCGCGCGCCGTGTTGGTTCCCGAGAAGTCGATGCCCAGGTGATTGCGCATCATGAATCCCACGATGGGCTGCGAGATCTCTGCGCGCGCCCGCACGCTGATCCGCACGGTGACGCGCTGGGATGGCTCCAGAAGGTGCACCGGATTGCCCTGCCCATCCATTACGGCGATTCCCAACACCTCCGCGCGGCCGTCGCCATGACGGTGGTCGATATTCGGAATCTGCTCAACCACCTCCGGGGCGCACACCCGCTCCCCGCCGCGCGCGCGTTCGGGCGAGCCCTTCAGCATCAGGTATGCCGAGTCTTTTTCCACCATGGCCGCCAGGTACTTGGCCACCACTCGGTCCGTTTCCCCGATCTCGCGTATGCGCCCATGGTCCAGCCACAGGGCCCGGTCGCCGATCGCCTTCACATCGCCGATGGCGTGGGAGACGAACAGAATGGTAATGCCGCGCGCGCGCAACTCGTGTACTTTGCGCATGCATCGCTGCCGGAAGTAGATATCGCCGACCGCCAGGGCTTCGTCCACCAGCAAGATTTCGGGGTCGACGTTGATGGCCACGGCGAATGCCAGCCTCACCACCATGCCGCTCGAATACGTTTTCACCGGCTGGTTGATGAACTCGCCGATCTCCGCGAAGTCCGCGATGTCTTTGTATCGTTCGTCGATCTGCCTGGTGCTCAAACCCAGAATCGATCCGTTCAGATAGACGTTGTCGCGGCCGGTGAATTCGGGATTGAATCCGGCGCCCAGCTCCAACAGCGCCGATACGCGCCCGCTCACCGCCAGCGAACCGCGGCTGGGAAGCAGAATGCCCGCCACCATTTGCAGCAGCGTGCTCTTGCCGGAGCCGTTTTCGCCAATGATGCAGAAGGTCTCGCCGCGCCGGGTCTCGAAGCTCACATCGTGGAGCGCCCAGAAATCCTTGTGCAGCTTCCGCCGGTTGAACGAGAGCAACTCCTTCAGCCGGTCGCCCGGCGAGTCGTAGATGGAGTAGCTCTTCGAGACACCCTGGAATTCGACGGCATTCACGTTCGGTCGCCTGAGACTGCCTGGAAAACAATCAGTGTAGCGGAAGTGGACGGGGGGATGGGAGGGCTCAGTCACTATCGTCGAAAAAAAACCCAGCCGCCGTCCAGCCCAACAATTCAACTACCTACAGCCCCTCCCTCATCCCGTAGCGCCAGAATCCGGAGGCCACCGTGCTACTGTCAGTGCAGAAGAGCGGTTACGCGCAAACGAAATTCGACACTTTTCGACATATTCGACACTTCCTGAAAAAAGTGTCTAGCCTCAAGACTCGCCTCCGTGGCGTAGGCACTCTTGCCGGCTCCAGGCGGGCTTTGCTCGCCTCTGGCGTTTCTACATTTTCCCAAAGAGTGCCTTGGTGGCACTGCTGTACAAGAAGGTGGGGCAGGCGCTTTCGCCTGCCAACAGCGAGTTTTTGCGCGCTTATCGCGCCAGGGACTTCGCTCGAGAGAGGTCAGAAGTTGCTTCAAAATCTTCGGAGGAGGGAAAACCAAACGCGGGGACCGCAATAAAATCGGAGAGGGCGGCCGCCAGATCCTGCTGTACGTTCCTATTCCGGCCGGTGGAGTTTTTTCGATTGCGGTGCAAGTACCGCGGCGCCTGGTGCAAATGTGAATTGCGTGTGGCGCGTCACCACTCAGCAGCCGGTCAGCCGAGGAAGCCGGTAGCCGCCCTTTTTGTGGACTGGTTCTATGTAACTTCCTCCTTTTCCAAGTGGGCTCCCTCTATGAGGGATCACGTACTCCCCTTTCTCAAGGGGCCTTGCGGAAAGAGCAGCCACCTTCGCTTCTCTCTCCACCTTCAATATGCACCCGTCGAGGCGGGCTGTCAAGTCGGGGGCGAATAATATTTCAGGATGCGTGGGTCCGATTATCGGAAGCTAACCGCCACGCGTTCGGAATTACGGCTACGTATTGGAGCACCGCTTGCTAACGGGCGCGGCTCTGAGCGGAGCCACGACCGTCAGGGAGTGGTCTTCCCGACATACGAGACCGCATTTAAAGAAATCGTGTACTAAGCGCCACGCGGCTGGCCGGCTTCACCGCATGCTCACGCGACGTAGCCCCGCCCAGACGGGTAGTCTCCGACATCGCCTGCTTGCGGCCGCGAGTTCCCCGGCTCCGGCCGTTGCGTGATTGCGCCGCCGCCCCCGCCGGAAAGTGCGCCCGCCACGACTGCGCAACCACGACTGAAAAGCCTGCAAATCCGCGGCGCAACGACTCTTGACACGCCCCCCGCAACCTGGAATACTGGTTGCCTTCACGAAATTTCGTCACTCGCACGGGTGGCGTTGGAGGGGTCGATGATCGCCAGAAAAACATTGCTCGTGTTGTTTGTTTGCGCCTCTGTATTTTTCCTCTGTCCGTTCGTGTACGGCCAGGCGACCGGCAGCATTTCAGGCACCGTAACGGACCCCACCGGATCCGTAGTTGCCGGGGCCAAGGTGACCGTCACAGCGCCCACCATGGGAGTTTCCCGCGATGCCACGACCGACGATTCGGGGCATTACCTAGTTCCTCTGCTGCCGGTCGCGGAATTCACCGTGCGCGTGGAATTCCAGGGTTTTCAGCCAGCCGAAAGCAAGGACGTGCGCCTGCAGGTGGATGAACATCGCGAAGTGGACTTCAGGCTGGTCCCCGCGTCCGTGAAAGAGAGCGTGGAAGTAGCCGCAACCGCTATTGCAGTCGAGACCAGCAACCCGACCCTGGGCCAGGTGATCACTTCCCAGCAGGTTGCCGAGCTCCCGTTGAACGGCCGCGACTTTGTCCAGTTGGCGACGCTCACGCCCGGCACCATTACGGAAACCAATCCGCAAAGCTTTTTCAATGGCGGCCCCAGCAGCGAAGTCTCGGCGCGCGGATCTTTCTCGCTCTCGGTGGGCGGGTCCCGCGCCAACTCCACGGATTGGCTGTACGACGGCAACGACAACAACGAACTCACCGCCGGCGGCATCGCCATCCTGCCTTCAATCGACGCCATCCAGGAATTCAAGGTCCTGACTTACAACTACTCCGCCGAATATGGCACGCGCGCGGGCCCCACCGTCCTGGTAACGACTAAATCGGGGTCCAACGACTTCCACGGCTCCCTGTTCGAGTTTTTCCGCAACACGGACCTGGACGCGCGCAGCTTCTTCGCCACCTCCACTGAAAAATTCAACTTGAATCAGTTCGGCGGCTCGCTGGGCGGGCCGATCTGGAAAAACAAGACGTTCTTCTTCGCCGACTATCAGGCCAAAATGCAGCGGCACGGAATTCCGTATGTGGGCTTGGTGCCCACGGCTGCGATGCGCAACGGCGATTTTACGGACGACGCATTCGGCAATCCGAATTCCGCAGTCCTGAATAACCCTTATGTGACCACGCAGACTTCCACCGGGGCTCTGGTAAACCACCCCTTCATGTGCGATGGCTCGGGTAACGCACTCCCCGCGGCCCCTGACGGTAGTCAGTCGCCGGGCACCCCGTGCAACAAGATTCCGGCGGGCCTGATCAATCCCATCGGCCAGGCGATGATTAACCTCTACCCTCTCCCAAATGCCAACAACGCGGCGCTCGGCTACAACTATGTAAACGAGCCGGTGAGGAAGCTCAATGAAGGCGAGTTCGACATCCGGCTGGACCACAACTTCTCCGCCAAAGACTCCATGTTCGCGCGCTTCAGCTACGATCAGGCGGTTTCGTTCGTTCCGGGCGGTTCGCCCGGCTTCGCCGAACAGAGCGCTTTTGCCAGCACGGAGAACATCGACAATCATGGCCGCAACGCGGCGCTTTCCGAAACGCATATCTTCTCAGCCCGGACTGTGAATCAATTCAGCATCGGTTTTAACCGGATCATCGACTACTTCACGTCTTACGGCAGCGGAACGTGTGAGGCCACCAAGCTCGGAATTCCGGGCGCCAACTCAACTCCCACCAACCCATTGGAGGGCGCCAACAGTTGCGGGTTGACCTCGACGGAGTTGCTTGGCTACTGGTCGCTGGGCGATCGCGGATACTCTCCGTTTCTCGGCGGAACCAACGTTTTCTCGATCTCGGACTCTTTCGACATGGTTCGCGGCAAACACGACATCCGGATCGGAGGCAATATTCGCGCCAACCAGTTGAATGTCCTGGCCGTCGGCTTCCAGGACGGATATTGGGAAATGACCGGCGATTGGGGCGGAGACCCCGCCGCGTCGTTGTTGATGGGCTTCAGCGATTTGGCCATCCACGATCAAACGTTCGACGGCGATGTTACCGGGCGGCGCTGGAAAATGTACCGTCCGTTTGTGCAGGACGATTGGCGCGTGACTAAGGATCTGACATTAAATCTAGGATTGGCCTGGGCCGTGGTTACACCTGAGAGCGAGGCCTTCAACCGTCAGGCAAATTTCGTTTTGGACACCCAGACGTTCCTGATCGCAGGGCAAAACGCCAATAAATACGCTGGCGTAAATTTGGATTGGACGGCGTTTGAGCCGCGCATTGGTTTGGCCTGGAAACCCTTGGGCAGTCAGACTACCGTGCTGCGCGGAGGTTATGCGATCTTTCATGATTCCTCCTGGAACATGGGCGCCCAGGGCTTGTGGCAAAACCCACCCTATTACTACGAGTCTGACGCATTTGCGTTTGGCGGCGGATGTCCATTTGCCACTTCCGCCTGCGCCACCGTGTCTGGACTGACGCCTACCGGGATCAGTCTGTCGTCCGGCTTCCCCATTGTCAGCTCGTCGCCCCCTCCAGGGGATTTCACGGGTACCATCAATTCGATGAACCTCAACTTCAAGCAGGGTATGGTGCAACAGTTCAACGTGAATGTGGAACACCAACTGCCCGGGCAGGTGTTGTTGACGGCCGGATACGCGGGGTCCCGTGCTTCCCACATTCTGGTGTATGGCAATAACTTGAACGTGCCCTCGCCCGCTGCTTGCGGCGTAGTCGCCGGATACACCCTAGGTTGCGGCCCGGGCGGATCGGCTTTCGGCATTCCGGAGACAAACTTCCCTTACTCGACCGTGGATAACATGACCGACGACGGGAGAGCTCATTACAATTCGCTTCAAATTAAGGCTGAAACCAAGAGCGCCAGGCATGGTCTCTATGCATTAATTGGCTATACTTACGCCCGGAACTACGACACAGGATATACAGACGGCTTGGGCAGCAACTTGGGCGCGACTTACTATCCGCTGCCCGGGTGGCAACAATTGGATTGGGGTTTGTCTCAAATCAACCTCAATCACGATTTCACCGCCAGCGTGATCTATGAACTGCCATTCGGCAAGGGTAAGCAATTCGGCAGTGACTGGAACGGTGCGGTGAACGCGATCCTGGGGAACTGGGAATTAACGGCAATTCAAAAAGTTACCTCCGGGTTCCCTGTCTTCGTAGTTGCCAACGACACCGCATTTGCAACCGGCGTGACAGGCTTCTACAACAATGGAAACAGTCTGATCCGTCCGAACCAGGTATGCAACCCGGTATTGAGCAACCCGACAATCAGCGAGTGGTTCAACACCAGTTGTTTCGCCGCTCCGCCTGCTGGCGAACTGGGGAACGCCTCCCGGACTCCGCTCTCCGGGCCGGACTTCGTGAACACCGACTTTTCGGCTATCAAGCACTTCCTGTTGCCGTGGCGTGAAGGGATGCGGCTCGATTTCAGGGCGGAAGTTTTCAATCTCTTAAATCACCCGCAATTCGGCACGCCCGGCAACAGCAGCATTTGCGCGGCCTGTCCGTTGCTCGGTGCGCCGGGTTTCGGCGCGATTAACACAACCGTAAATAATCCGCGATTGTTTCAGTTTGCGCTTAAGCTGTTGTTCTAAGGCAGCCGCGGCGACGGTTCCCGCTGGTGTTGTAACTCGACTACGAACTGTCGGATCTCGCTGCGTTCGCGCGCGGTTTCTTCCGCCGATTGCCTTGAGATCTGGTTATAGAGCTCCAGCTCCTTTTGAGCTTTAAGCTCTTCGCCGGTGCGCTTGTAGACCTGCGCAAGGCGATAGTGCGCCTCCTCCATCCGGGGACTGACTTCGATCGCTTTTTGATAGGCGGAGATAGCCTTAGAAAAATCCTTCACGTCGGAATAAAGAATGCCTAGTTGCAAGTAAGCCACACCCAGATTGGGATCAAGGTGGACAGCTTTCTCCAGCAAGGATGGCACCTGCACCGTAGTCGCGGAGTCCTCGGGTCCCGTGCGCTGCTTCCAAAGACTGACCGCGTAATAATAATTGGCCCAGGCATTATCGGGTTGGAGCTTGGCAAATCGCCTCATCCTTTCTACAAAGCCCCCCAGCGCCGTGATCTCGACGCTTTGCACTTTGCCCAGGAACAGATAAGGATTCGGATCGCTGGGATTCAAGTCGGACGCCTCGAAGAAACTTCGCGCTGCGCGATCGTAGTTGCCGCGCGCGTACTGCGCCACGGCCAAGCCCAGCAGCATCCTGACTGAGTGCGGAAACAAGCGATGGCCCTTTGTGAAGACCTCTTCCGCCGGTTCAGCCGCGCGGTGCGTCAGCAGTTCAGCCGCCAAATCGTAGAGATTTCGCTCGCTGGCCTGCAGTTCTGCCGCACGCTGATACTCGCGAGCCGCTTCGGCGGAACGCAACACTGTATCGGAACCATGGCCGCCGCGGCTGGCGGCGTCTGTAACACCAGCCACGATGAATCGGGGTTCGTCGAAGAAGGCCGGCTGTAAGGTAAGGTCGACCTTCTTCGTCTCCTTTGGCCCAAGGACAAAAGGGCCGGAAGCGGCCTCGCCCGATCCGGGTATTTCGGCCCGCAGTGTGTAGGTGCCTTCACGCAGCTCCAGGAACTGGTAACTCCCCTGCGAATCTGTATGAGCGCTTAGAGTCTGCTCTTTGTTGGCGCCTTGTAAGTAGACGATAGCCGCCGCAACGGGACGGTCATGCGAATCTCGAACAGATCCCTGCAACGTGGCGGAACGAGCCACCGGGCCGCAAAGTAGGCCCGCCGCCAGAACGCACGCTGGAACAAGAGTCACGCGATTCATTTTAGTCGTTTAGAACGCCGGCCCGCAATTCGCCGGCCATCAGCGCAATTCATCGAGCGCCTTCTGGGCCTGCAAGTGACCCGGATGCTGTTTGAGGAGCTCTCGGAGCACAGCCCGAGCTTTGTCCGGCTCGCCCTCCAGCGCATAGACCCGCGCGAGGTTCAGGTAAGATTGATCAAAGCCCGGCGCCACGCGGACGCACTCTTCGAACTTCGCCACCGCTTCGTCCCGCCGCTGCGTTCGCAGCAGAAGCACTCCGAGGTTGTTGAGGGCTTCGGGATAACCCGGACGAAGCTGCAACGCTCGCCGTAGGTATTCTTCAGCGCGCGCGGTCTCGCCGGTTTGCGCAAAGACCATGCCCATGCTGTAGTTCGCCTCTGGATCCTGCGGCTTGACAACCAGCGCCCGTTCGAGCGTCTTACGCGCTTCCTCCCAGCGCTTCTGCAAGCGATAAGCGTTCCCCAGGTTCTCCAGCGCGACAAAGTGGTTGGGACTCACTCGGAGAGCCTCTTGGAAGTAGCCGATCGCCTCGTCCGTGCGCCCCTCGCGCGTGGCCAGAAGACCGAGATTGTTCCACGCGTTTGGCAGTGTCTCGGGATAACTCGCGCTGAGCTTTACCGCGCGCTCGAAACTGTCTCGCGCCTCACGAGCCTTATCCTGCTTCAGGTAGACGCTGCCCAGACCGTAACAAGCCTCGGCGCTGGATGGATCGTCGCGCAGCGCCAGCCGGAACGCCGCTTCCGCCTGATCGAAATAGCCCCGCTGGAAAAACACCGAGCCGAACGAGAGATAGTTTCGCCCGAACTCATAGGTATCGGCGAGACCTGCAAATGGCAGCGCTTTTGCCAGGCGTTGGACGGCGTTCTGGGGGATGTGCCCAAAGTCATCCGCTACGCTCGCCGGGTTTACGAGCCCCTGATAGACCTTGACGATGTCCCCTTTCTCGTCGATCAGGAACGATGTAGGAAGGTCGATGTCGCGATGCCGGTCAAACAGGTAACGATAAAGTATGTTGTAAGTGCCGGCCACGTCATCCGATCCTCGCAGGACGGGAAATGCGAATGCCCCAGTGTCCGTTCCCTCATCGATGCGCACGGTCAGCAGTTGCAGGCCTTGCGCCGCCCAACCTGCGTACAGCCGGTTGAAAACCGTAAGTTCTTCCTGGCAGCGAGACGATCCTGTCGCCCAGAAATACAAAAGCACCGGCTTGCCGCGCAGCGCGGAAAGAGTCCTGGCCTGTCCAGCCAGGTCGGTAAGAGTAAAGTCCGGCGCGGCCAGAGGCGCGAGCAACCACGTTTCTACCGTCGCGGGGAGCGGCTCGCTTTCTTGTGTGTGCAAAGCCGCAAAGTCGCGCGCCGGCGCGTGCGACTGGAAAGGCTCCACGCGAAACGCCTCAGTGCCCTCCTCAACCCATACCCGGTGGTTGGCCTGGAGGCCATCAAGTTGCTGCACCAGGCCGCTCGGCCAACGTATAGTCGCCTTCACCGGACCTGCGGCATCGCCCAGGCCGAAGAACATCTCCTTACTATGCTGAGAGAGGAACCCCGACCCCGCCTGAAGCAGCCGCATCTGGCGCATCGATCCGGTTTCCAGTGTCACCACCGCGCCAATCGCGTCGCGATTACTCTTCGTTCCGCGAAGTCGCAAGGCGATCGCCGGTGGCAGGCGCTCCCGTACATTCTTCAGGAGACGCAACTGCGGACCATTGCGGTTCTTCAGCAGCACTTCCTGCCGTCCATCGCGATCGAAATCGGCCAGGGCGAACGATCTGCCATCCTCGATGAAGTCCAGCCCCACCGCGCCCGAGACATCCGAGAACGTTCCATCCCGATTGTTTGCGTAGAAGACATTGCGCTCGTACCCACTCCAGGTGTGGTCGGCGCGGATCAGTTCATTGATGGCGTTCCATCCCTGTTCGTACTCTTCGGAAGCCCGCGCTTGCTCCGGAGAACGGGCCACCACCTGCCGCCAGAAGAAGCTATTCATGTCTTCGCGAACCGCACCGGAAAGCATGCCGTTGGCGATGTAGAGATCGGGGAAGCCATCATGATCGAAGTCCCAGGCATCGCTCGACCACGACCATCGGCCCATCCCAACCTGCGCGATTGCGGTCGCATCCTGAAACGCGCCGCCATTGTTTCGGAACAGGGAATTACCCATGGCGTGCTTGCGATACAACGCACGCACTTGTTCCGGCGCATCTTTCTTGAAGGCTTCCTGCATCGAGATGCGCTCGCCGGCCGCGGTCCACATATCGGCGGCGTATAAGTCCTCCGCGCCGTCGTTGTCGTAGTCGAACCAGCAGACACTCATACCCGCCCCGACATCTTCGACCCCCGCCCGCTCGGCCACGTCGGTAAACGTCCCGTCGCCGTTGTTACGGTATAGATTTTTGCGCCCGAAGTCATTCACCACATACAGGTCGGGCCATCCGTCCCGGTTGTAGTCGCTCCAGCCGCAGCAGAAGCTGTAGCGTGTGTTGTTCTGGTTGAGACCGGATTCCGCGGTAACATCGCGAAAGCTCCCGTCGCCGTTGTTGCGCATCAGGAAATTGGGAGGTCCGTTCTCTGCGCCGTAGTAAGGAACCGGGTATTTATATTGGTCCGTGCCCTGGTAATAGGCGTAGAGACAGAAATAGATATCC
>JBEKUO010000336.1:0-7925 GCA_049514955.1 Bryobacteraceae bacterium
GGTTGCGCCAGCGCGCGATTGTAAATGCTGCGGTGGAGCTGATTGTTGCCCAGGTGATACAACGCGATATCGGCTTGGCGCGCATCCGGCTCCACGTTGCCGTGCCGGCGCAAAGCCGCCATCAGGGCCGCCGCGTAATCGGCCACCCCGGTGCGCGCGGGCGGCCACGGCGCGTAGCAGCCGACCTTCACGGCTTCTTGCGTCTCCCGAACAGGGCCGTCCCCACCCGCACGAACGTAGCGCCCTCTTCGATGGCGGCCTCGAAATCGTGCGACATGCCTATGGAAAGATGCAGCAGGCCGTGCTCGTTGGCAAGCTCGCGGAGACGGCGGAAGTAGGGTCGCGACACTTCCTGGTCCTCGGACCATGGCGGCATCGTCATCAGGCCGAGCAGCCGCAAGTTGGTGCAATCGTGGACTGCTGCGATGAGATCCGGAAGCTCCTCGGGAGCCGCGCCGGCTTTAGCTTCTTCTGGCGATAGCTTCACTTCGAGCAGGATGTCGAGAGGCTTGCCGGCTTCGTTCAGCCGGCGGGCGAGCTTGGCCGAATCCACCGTGTGGATGGAATGAAAGATCTCAGCGGCGCGGCGGCTTTTATTGGCCTGCAGGTGCCCGATCAGGTGGAAGCGCGACTCGCCCAGGTCGCTTACTTCCGGGAATTTGGTTTCAAATTCCTGCACGTAACTCTCGCCGAAATCGCGCAGGCCGAGCGCGTATGCATCGCGAATGATCTGAGCCGGAAAGATCTTAGTCACCGCTATCAGCGTGATTTTCGCCGGATCGCG
The DNA here is from genome assembly GCA_049514955.1 of Bryobacteraceae bacterium. Classification (GTDB taxonomy): domain Bacteria; phylum Acidobacteriota; class Terriglobia; order Bryobacterales; family Bryobacteraceae; genus Bog-159. The sequence goes on from JBEKUO010000336.1 coordinate 785, forward strand.
GCGCGCCCGGTCCGCAGCGCTGGCGATGCGGCGCCGGACCTCAGCCAGCCTCTGCTCGAGCGTTTCCATTAAGAATTGCGGGATAACAGTCCATTGTCACACGCCTGCAGGCTGGGGCGTCTGGGATGGTTGGCAGGCGAAAGCGCCTGCCCCACCAGCCCGCTTCACAGAATAATGATCGTTTCCTAACGACTTCCTTATGGCCCGCTGTCTATCGTGTGAAGAGGCGAACGCTATGCAGAGCCGAATTGCGTTTTTGCGGGATGGTACGCGGTTACCCCTGGAGGCGGAATCGCGGGAGCGGCCCCTGGAGTTGGTGGTGCCGTACACCAGTCCTGCGTTGGCCGCCCAAGCATTGGCGGAGGCGCTCAAACTGGCGCAGGGTTTCGATGCGGCGGTGACCCTGATGGCCGTGCATGTGCTACCGTATCCTTCGCCGCTCGAATGCCAGGCGGGCATACGGCAACGGCTGGAAGCGGAATTGACCACGGTGGCGCGCACCAGCGCGGTTTCGGTTCGCGTCAAGCTGGTCTTCGCGCGCGATCGCGAAGAGGCGTACCTCGGTGTGTTGCCCCGCCGTTCGCTGGTTGTGATTGGGACGCGGGATCGCTGGTGGCGAACGCGCGAGGAACGCCTGGCGCGGCACCTTGCCGCCGGCGGCCATAGCGTCGCTGTATTTAAGGTGAAATGAAATTATGCTCGATCTGTTTTTCGTCATCATCACTATCTTGTTTTTCCTGATTAGTTGGGCGTACGTGCGGGGTTGCGACCGCCTCTAGGAGCTCCATATGGAATACATCTTTGCCGCTGTCATTGCCATCGTGCTGGGCGCCTATCTGATCTACGCGCTCTTGCGGCCGGAGCGTTTTTAGACCTGACTGGCAGGCCGGAAGCCTGCCCCGCAACAAGAGAACAAGCCAATGACTTCAATCGGACTTTTTCAAATCTTCCTCTACTTCCTGATTCTGCTGGCTCTCACCAAGCCGATGGGCATATTCATGGCGCGCCTGTTTGAAGGGGAGCGTACCTTCCTGCATCCCGTGGTCCGTCCGCTGGAGCGGCTGCTCTACCGGCTCGGCGGCGTCGACGAAACTGCCGAGCAGCACTGGACGCACTACGCCGGCTCGCTGCTGGCGTTCAGCCTGGCGGGCATCCTGCTCACTTACCTGATCCAGCGAATTCAGGGGATGCTGCCCTTCAATCCGCAGGGCTTCGGCGGCAAACTGATCACACCCGATCTAGCCTTCAACACCGCTGTGAGTTTCGGGACTAACACCAACTGGCAAGCCTACACTCCGGAAACGACCGTCAGTTACTTCACCCAAATGGTGGGATTGGCCGTGCATAATTTCACTTCGGCGGCGGCGGGAATCGCGACCGCAGTGGCGGTGGTCCGCGGGTTCGCGCGGCGTTCGACGCACTCGATCGGAAACTTCTGGGTCGATATAACCAGAGCGACGCTCTATCTGCTGATACCCCTCTCGATCGTTGGCGCACTGTTGCTCGTGTGGCAGGGGTGCATCCAGAATCTCCACCCTTACGATAAGGTCGCCACGTTGGAGGGCGCCACTCAGACCATCGCACAAGGGCCCACGGCTTCGCAGGAAGCCATCAAGATGCTGGGCACCAACGGCGGCGGTTACTTCAATGCGAACTCCTCGCATCCGTTCGAAAATCCCACGCCCTTTTCGAATTTTCTGCAGGTGCTGTTCATCTTCGTGATTCCGGCGGGCCTGACTTACACGTTTGGCAAGATGGTGAAGGATACGCGGCAGGGCTGGGCGCTGTTCGCCGCCATGAGCATCGTCTTCCTCCTGGGAGTCTTCGTCGTGTATCCGGCGGAACAAGCCGGCAATCCGAACCTAACCAAACTGGGCCTCGAAGACCAGGCCACCGCCACACAGCCGGGCGGAAACATGGAAGGCAAGGAGGTGCGCTTTGGCATTCCGGGGTCAGCCCTGTTCGCCGTGGTGACCACGGATGCCAGTTGCGGCGCGGTGAATAGCATGCACGACAGCTACACGCCGCTCGGCGGCATGGTGCCGCTGGTCAACATCCAGCTTGGTGAGGTTATCTTCGGCGGCGTGGGCGCGGGTCTCTACGGCATGCTGATGTACGCCATACTGGCGGTTTTCCTCGCGGGGCTCATGGTCGGCCGCACGCCGGAGTATCTGGGCAAAAAGATCGAGCAGAAGGAAGTGAAGATGGCCATGCTAGCCATGCTGATTCTGGCGGCCAGTATCCTGCTGTTTTCGGCCGGCGGGATAGTGGCCCACTTCGCCAAGAATGCGTGGATCAATCCGCCCGGGCCCACCACGGCCAACCTGACCAACAACGGCCCGCATGGATTATCGGAGATGTTGTACGCGTACACCAGCGGAACGGGCAACAACGGTAGCGCGTTTGGCGGACTGAGCCCCAACACGCCGTTTTTCAACACGACCATCGGGCTCGCCATGCTGATCGGCCGGTTTCTGATGATGATCCCACTGCTGGCCGCCGCCGGCAGCCTGGCGCAAAAGAAAATGGTGCCGGTCTCGGTGGGCACCTTCCCCACGCACGGCGCGCTGTTTGTGGCCTGGCTGGTGGGGGTCATTCTGATTGTCGGCGCGCTGACATTTTTCCCGGCGCTCTCGCTCGGCCCCATCGTGGAGCACTTCCTGATGAACAACGGCAAATTGTTTTCCTTCCTGATCACGGGATTCTGGAGCTAAGATAATGCCTGTAATGGAACCACCGCCCTCGAGTTCTTCATACGTAACGGAGCCGCTGCTGATCTCCAAGAAGGCGGTCCGCGCGCGCCCGTTGCTCGATCCACCCATCGTGAAGCGCGCGATCCGGGATTCCTTCGTCAAGCTGCACCCCCGGCTCATGATGAAGAACCCGGTGATGTTCGTGGTGGAAGTTGGCGCGGCCATGACCACCTTGGAGATTTTCAAGGATTTCGCCACCGGCGCGCATCCCGGGTTCACCATTCAGATCACCATCTGGCTATGGTTCACGGTGCTGTTCGCGAACTTCGCGGAAGCCATGGCGGAAGGCCGCGGCAAAGCGCAGGCCGATACCCTGCGCAAGACCAAGACCGAAACCATGGCCAAGCGCCTGAAAAACGGCAAGAAGTATGAGACGGTCGCGGCCACCGTGCTGCGGCGCGGCGACACGTGTCTGGTGGAGCGCGGCGACATTATCCCCGGCGATGGCGACGTGATCGAAGGCATCGCCAGCGTGGATGAATCCGCCATCACGGGCGAGAGCGCGCCTGTAATTCGCGAATCGGGCGGCGACCGCAGCGCGGTAACCGGTGGCACCCGCGTGCTGTCGGACCAGATCAAAGTGCGCATCACCTCGAACCCGGGCGAAACGTTTCTGGACCGTATGATCGCGCTGGTGGAAGGCGCCGAGCGGCAGAAAACGCCCAACGAGATCGCGTTGAATATCGTGATCGCCGGCTTGACGTTCATCTTTCTGCTGGCTGTAGTGAGCCTGTTCCCGTTCGCGCAGTACAGCGTGAATTCGGCCGGCACCGGCTCGGCGCCCAGCGTGACCGTGCTGATTTCGCTGCTGGTGTGCCTGATCCCCACGACCATCGGCGGGCTGCTCTCCGCCATCGGCATCGCCGGGATGGATCGCGTGATGCAGCACAACGTGCTGGCCATGAGCGGTAAAGCCGTGGAAGCCGCCGGCGACGTGAACACTCTATTGCTGGACAAAACCGGGACTATCACGCTGGGCAACCGGCAGGCCGTCGAGTTCATTCCCATTGCGGATGCTACCGAGGGCGAGTTGGCCGACGCGGCGCAGCTCTCGAGCCTGGCCGACGAGACTCCGGAAGGCCGTTCCATCGTGGTGCTGGCAAAAGAAAAATACGCCTACCGCGGACGCGAAGTGGCCGACCACGAGGCGCATTTCATCCCGTTCACGGCGCAGACGCGCATGAGCGGCGTGGATCTGGACGGCCGCCGCATCCGCAAAGGCGCTACCGATTCGGTGGTGGAATTCGTGCAAGAGAACGGCGGCAAGATCCCGCCGGAGCTGATGGAAACCACACAGCGCATCTCGCGCTCCGGCGGCACGCCTCTGGCCGTGGCGGACCGCGACCGTGTGCTCGGCGTCATTCATTTGAAGGACGTGGTCAAGGGCGGCATGCGTGAGCGTTTTGAGCAGTTGCGCCGCATCGGCATCCGCACCGTCATGATCACCGGCGACAATCCGCTGACCGCGGCGGCCATCGCGGCGGAAGCCGGCGTCGACGACTTTCTGGCGCAGGCCACCCCCAAAGACAAGATGGACCTGATCAAGAAGGAGCAAGCTGGCGGCCGCCTGGTAGCGATGACCGGAGACGGCACCAACGACGCGCCGGCGCTGGCTCAGGCGGACGTCGGCTTGGCCATGAATACCGGCACCATGGCCGCCAAAGAGGCCGGCAACATGGTGGACCTGGATAGCAATCCGACCAAGCTCATCGAAGTGGTGGCCATCGGCAAGCAGTTACTGATGACGCGCGGCGCGCTGACTACTTTTTCGGTCGCCAATGACGTAGCCAAATACTTCGCGATTCTGCCGGCCATGTTCATGGCCACTTACCCATCGTTGGAGAAGCTGAACATCATGTATCTGCGGAACCCGCAGAGCGCGGTGCTGGCGGCGGTGATCTTTAATGCGCTGATCATCATTGCGCTGATTCCGCTGGCGCTGCGCGGCGTGGCCTATAAGCCGCTCAGCGCGGCGTCTTTGTTGCGCCGCAACCTGTTGATCTACGGCGTGGGCGGCGTGATCGCGCCGTTCCCCGGTATCTGGCTGATCGACCGTTTGCTGGGCTTGCTGCGGCTGGCCTGAGACGTGCCTGAGGAGTAATTCGTATGAAACAAATTCTGATTCCCGCGGTTCTGATGACGCTGGTGCTGACGGTGCTGACCGGACTGATCTACCCGCTGGTGGTGACCGGATTCTCCCAGGTGCTCTTTCATCACCAGGCCAACGGCAGCCTGATCACGGTCAATGGTAAGATCGTGGGCTCCGAATTGATCGGACAGAAATTCACGCGGCCGGAGTACTTTCACGGACGGCCATCGGCGGCGGGCGATGGCTACGACGCCGCTAACTCCGGTGCCACTAACTTAGGACCGACTAATCAGCACTTAGTAGACCGAGTAAGAGACGATGTCAAGAAATTCCGCCAGGAGAACCCCACTTACACGGGACCTATACCTGCCGACCTGCTGACTACCTCGGCAAGCGGCCTGGATCCGCACATCAGCCCGGAATCGGCATTCGCGCAGGTGGACCGCGTGGCGAAGGCCCGCGGGGTAACTTCGGATGCGGTCCGGCAGGCCGTGGAGAAGCATGTGGAAGGCCGGCAATTCGGTATCTTCGGCGAGCCGCGGGTTAATGTGCTAGCGCTGAATTTGGACCTGGATCAGACATTCGGCGCGCATAAGTAGGAAGAGCCTCGGTGTCGGGCCCCGGTTAGAGCTGCCTGATTGCGGCTCTCTTAGGATGACCGGCGCAATGATGACGTGAGCTTGCATGAGGTCGAGAGAATTGGGACTTGAGGGCAGTTTGGTTGAAAACGGTACTGAGGAAAACTTATAAGCTCACGGGGGGCTTGTGGAGTTAAGCGAGAGCCTGGCCAACGTGACTATCGATGAGCCGTTCGTTGAGAAGGAGCGGATCGAGAGGTTCACTTGGCCGCAGTACTTAAAGAAGAAACACGGAAGGTGGTTCAACTCGACTTTCGAGTTCAACGAGCGAATAATTGAGGTCTACCACCTCTGCTACGGACAGTCCACAGATGATAAGAAGCTGGACGTCGTCAACGATTTTGTCACCTTCCACCCGCACTTGGCGTTTCGGGCGGACTGGTTGCGCGAACTGGTAGCCCATCAGGTTACTGAGTTGTGGCGTGCGGCACCGAGTGTGGCCGCGCCGAGTGCTCTCCTACGGACTCTGGCCAAAGGTTTCACACGGGCGGCCCATCTACGAATACCACGGCGCAGATGGGAACACCGCGATAAGCTGGTGCTGGCGGCCATGTTCCGTGATGTTCTTGGAGAAGAGCTGAGTGAATTTTGCAGGAAGCTGACAGACGCGGTTGGCGACTGGCGAGAGCAGGAGTCGTCTAAAAAAGTCGCAGAGCTCATTGATCTTTACCCGGCGCTACAGGTAGCTGGCCGCATGAAGACACTCCTCGAGCACGTCGTCAACCAAAGGTCCTACGAGGCATCGGTTCTTATCGCGTCCGCTGTTTACGGCCTGCGTCAACGAGATTTGCAAAGCGGCATGAACTAGCTGTCGCAAGCCGCCAGTTTTTCCATGAAAAGCTGACGGCCCGCCCTACTGGACCCATTGCGATTTTCTAGGTACTTTTGAAGAAGAGAAAAACGCTTATGGAACAAGTTGAATTAGAATGGGCGACTCTTAAAGACCTAGTAAAGGGGATCGCCGATCAAGAGTTTGAGTGGCGTACGTATGAGGGCCCCGACTGTCTTCAGCTTGGCCATGTTGCTGCGACATTTCGGGGCGGATATAGAATTCTGTTTGATCGAAGGCCGCGAGGCGGTTCAATGTCGTTCTTTGTGGACGACTCTCCGATCGCTAGGGAAGAATGGCAATTAGAGCCGAGGGTAACGGCCAGTTCGGTCGCGTGGTTTGTTTCGAAGCTACATGGAGTGTTTTCTTCAAGCCACCTAGCGGAAAAAATCGTTGGGCGGCTGGTTGAATGTAACGAGGATTACACGAGGGCGTACCGTTAATGCGACATGCGGACTTTCGGCTTCGATTCCCGAGCGGTGCGCTGGGCTTCCGCGATTTGGTTCGGTCATTTTGCCAGCAGGAATATCGCGATGCCTGATGGCGTCTATAATCAGCTCTAGGTGGTATGCCAGTCGCCCGGTTGCTTGCACGCGTCGCAGTTGCCCTCATTATAGAAATCTGTTTGGCCAGCAACGGTACGCAGGGGCAGCCCCCCGCCCCAAATGGCGGCGCTCAAACTGGCAAGACCACGGAATCGGTAGAGGTTTTGCGGGCGCGCGCAGAGAAGGGGGACGTTGCCGCCCAGGAAAGCCTCGGCTGGGCCTATTACAGCGGTCAACGCGTGCCGCAGGATTATTCCCAAGCGCTATTTTGGTTCCGTAAAGGCGCC
>JBEKUO010000337.1:0-7920 GCA_049514955.1 Bryobacteraceae bacterium
GAAGGCGCAGACTTTGGAAGGGATCTTATTCGTTAGCGGGAACATGGATATCTACCGCGCCGGTGGATATCACGATGGCAGCAATGGCGTAACCCCTTTTGCCTACACCTTCCCTGCCGGACGGGGGCAGGTGCTGGCCTTTGCAGGGATAGCCGGGCTCTGGACGTGTGCTGACGGTACCGCCAATTCGGCGCCGTGGGGCCCCGATGGAACTGGCGTGGCCATGGGGAACCATTGCTATGGATTCGGCGCGAACATCAACAATCCGACTGGCCCTTTCTCCGGCTACGAGACAACCGACTTTAGCGGGGCTCTGGTGGGCGTGTTCCTGGAGGACACGTTGCCCAGCTCGGCGCCGCCGCCTTTGCGCTTTTACGTTAGCGACGCCTCTCTTGGTGGAATACAAACCGACTTTAAGCTGCTAAGCCCGTTGATCGGGCAGGTGTTCTTTATTGGCGACGGCCTGACGGGTACCGGGAGCGGAAACTCTCAGCTCTTCGCGGTACCACCCACAGCTACGCATCTCTACCTCGGTTACATAGATTCGTGCAGTAATACCGGCGAGACATCCCCCGGGTGCTATACAGATAATGCGGGCGCGGCTACTGCGGCGTTTCGCCTTTACAGGCCTTGAACGCCGCCCGGAGTAACCCATTTCGCGCGCCAGTAATCAGGCTCTCGATATCCGTGAGCGACTCGTCGATCACCACCGGACGCAGACTGGCGGCTCGATGCATCACGTTGGCGCGATCCCCCTGCAGGTCGCGGGCGGGGGCCGTTCCGCGTATTGAATGCGCTCGAAGCCGGCGGCAGTGCGCTCCTGCAGACGACGCAGAAATTACAGCTTAAGAAGGATCGGCCCAGGTAGATGGTCAGTTGAGCCGAGACGACGACTTTGCTCTGAAGCACGTTGTAAGCGCCGTCCGAGACACCCAATTTGGGTGGCCGCCTCGCCGGAGTTCCCCGGTCATGTCACGCCGCGCTCGGAAACTGGTCGGGACGATGATGGCAAACAAAGTTAATATCCTTTCAGAGCCGCGAGCGTCAGGGGAGCGGTTCTTGGGTGGATGGAGCTGTCACCCTTTAGGCGAAACTCCAAAAGTGTCTGCGTGCTACAATCTCACCTGGTGAAGCGTAGCTGGAACACTCCGATTTGGGCGGGATTCGCCGTCGCGCTGGTGGCCGTGTTCAGCTACATCCCCTTCTTCGTCCGCTTTCCGATTACGCGCGATTTTCCGTGGGCGAACCTGCTGCTCTTTCTCATTGGCGGCGGCCTGCTGGCGGCCGGGCTCCATAGGGCATTCCGCCAGCCGGAGCGCTATCGCGGCAAAGTGACCGGCGTCGTTTTCAGCGTGCTGGCCGTGTTGCTTTGTGGCCTCTTCTGCTGGGGTAACTTCGTATTCTCGCGGCGTGTGCCATCCTCCAGCGGCGCGCCGCATGTGGGCCAGCAGGCGCCTGACTTCACGCTGGCGGACGCTAGCGGCAAGCCTGTGGCTCTTTCCGAACTGCGAAAGACGAACCGGGCCGTGCTGCTTATTTTCTATCGCGGCTACTGGTGACCTTTGTGCAACTCCGAGTTGCGGGGTTTCGAGCGGCGCCTGCCGGAGTTTCGCTCGCGCGGCGTCGCCATCGCCGCCATCAGCGTGGATTCCAACGAAGAGTCGCGCAAGCTTTGCCAGAGCCAGGGTTATAGCTTTCTTTTCCTGTCCGACCCGCAAGCGGAAGTGATTCGCCGCTACGGAGTGCTGCACCCCGGCGCAGGCGAGGGCGGCCGGGATATCGCACGGCCCGCCGAGTTCCTGATCGACGCATCGGGCGCCGTGCGGTGGGTCAACCTGACTGAAGACATTCGTGTGCGGGCTCGCCCCCAGATGGTTCTGCGCGAACTCGATCGCCTATAGCCGCACAAAACACACTACCTCGCCAGCGGATACCGCACGCTCTCCAACAGCCACTCCCGGTTGCCACGCACATCTTCGCGCAGCCGTTCGCAAAGCGCCTCGCGCTGCTCGAACAGGCGGTACGCGTCCCGCCGCGCATGATTCTCCAGCAGCGCCTTCACCAGGAACGGCATCGCTATCGAGTAGTCCGCTTGCATGCTCTCGGTCGTTTGCAGATACGTGTCCTTATCGACCTTGCCCCAAGTGACCGCCTCAGCCGGCGGACAAGAAGACAGCGAGCCATCCGTCACCGGCGCCGTCACGATCTGCACGTCGAACTGGTACCCGCGCACATTCGGCAGACCCAGCACCTGTCCCAGCGCCGGCTCCGGCTGCAGGTTGTAATTCTTCGGCACGCCGCCGCCCAGGATCAAGGTGGCCAGCGCGCGCGCCGGGCTATCGAACAATCCCCAGCGGTGATAGGCGCAGGCTTCGAATACCTCGGCGTGCAGGTCGAGATCGAACCCGTACTCCGGCACGATGCCGGCCTCGCGCATGGCCCACAGCTTCATCGAATTCAGGAAAATGCTGCCATCCGCCGGCGCCCCGACCAGCACCGGAATGGCCAGCCGGTGGCAAGTAGCGAGCAGCCCAGTGGGCGCTCCGTTGCGTTGCTCCTGCGCCGCGTAATAGGCGCCCAGGCGGTAGCGCAGCTCCGTGCCGGTCATCTTCTTCTGAAACTCCGGCCGCGCCAGGCAAGCGCTCAGGAAGCGATCCTGATCGAGCAGCACAGCTTCGTCGAACGCCATGTCGGTGACGCGAATCGTACCTTGCTCCCGCAGCGCGGCGTCGTCGCTATGGATCGGGACCTCGTGGATCGGATCGTTTGCGTGCCCGTCCAGGCTGCGGTGTCCATCGTGATAGCAAACGGCGTCGGTCGTGCTGATGTAGGCCACCCATCCGGTTTCGAGCAGCGGGATGAGCCACGCCAGGTGCTGACCGGAAACCGTGACCGGGCCGGAAATCGCCAACGTGAGTGGGCAACCCGTGTCGATCGCGCGATCGAGAATCGTGTAGATGCGCCGCAGATACGCGCCGCCAAACGCCGGCAGACAGTGCCGGAAAATCTCGTCAAGCGTGGCGCATTCGTCCACGCGGCGCACGCGGACCGGATGGCGATGGGGGCTTTGCGGCATCGTTTTTTTGAAGATAGCATGCGGCGCCGTGGCGCACGCTTCAGCGAGGGGCGCCCCCTGGGCCGGGCGAACTTCAGTTCGCCGTGCCGTACGCCTCGTCCGCCTACTTGAGTTGGAGCGGGTTGAACCAACGCAACCGCGGAAACCGGCCAAAGTCGTTGTCAGCCGATACCAATTCGGCCTGGTATTCAATCGCCAAAGCCGCCAGGTGCGCGTCGGTAGTCAGGTTCCCAGCCGAGCCCAAGTGCTCCAACAAATCAAACAGGATTTTGGCGTGGTGGTCGCCTGGCGTAAGAATCTGCACATGTGGGTGGTCCAGCCAGGTACGTACGCGCCGGATGGCATCCTTCACGTGCATGGGATTCTCCAGGATCTGACGATGCGTTACGACGCGAATGAACCCGAGAGTCGTTACCCAGGGCATGCCGACCGGCCGCGGTGCGGCCAGCGTCTTCTCCCACCAGTCGCGGGCCTGGACATGCTCGCGTGCGCGCGAGTTATGCGCGTAGACGAGAATATTTACATCCGGAATGAGCACCGCGACTCACAGCGCCATCTTGCGTACAAACTCTTCAGCATCCAGGTCGTCCAGGAGCTGATTGAGTTTGTTCGGGTCGATGCCTGCCTTGAATTTGCACGGGTATGTTTCCACCGTGTACCGCACCTTGGTCTCCTTCTGGCTGGGGGACAGCCCGGCCCGCAGGGCATCATTTACAACCCGTTTCAACGGCAGCTTCGTCTGGGCCATGCGGCGGCGGATCTGCTGCGCCACATCGGGTTCGAGGGTCAGGGTGGTGCGCATAAGGGCATCATATCACGATCGGGATTTGATGTCTAAGCATCAAAGCCGTCGCATAGGACTTGCTAGAATCACCAGTGGATGCCCACCTGGCTCACCCTTCCCAACCTTTTCACGCTCGCCCGGGTGGTGCTGACGCCCTTCATCCTGCAAGCCATTTTGAACCAGCGCCACGTGGCGGCGCTCGCGCTGTTCGCTGCCGCCGCGGCCACCGACGGCATCGATGGCTACCTGGCGCGACGGCTGCGTGCCGCGACTCCCGCTGGCGCCTTCCTCGATCCTATCGCCGATAAGCTGCTGCTCAGCGGCGTCTACCTGGCGCTGGCAATTACCGGCAGCGTACCTTGGTGGCTGGTCGTGGTGATCTTCGGACGCGACTTGTTAATTCTGAGCTCCTCGAGCGTGGCTCTTTTGGTCACGCAGTTGCGTGCGTTTCCGCCCAGTGTTTGGGGCAAGGCCAGCACCGCGGTCCAGATTCTGACCGCAGTGGCTTTCCTGGCCCGGAACGCAGCCCCAACTTCGCTTCTGGCAACGCTTTCGGCTGCTCTGGTCTGGCCAACCGCCGCGCTGACGGTCTGGAGCGGAGTCCATTATGCCTGGCGCGGAGTGCGGCTCGTCCGAATGCATTGACGGCGGCGAGATGTCGGAGTAGTCTAAGAATGGACGGCGTTTCGATGACTCGCTACACACCCGCGCGGCATTACCTGACGTTCGGAATCGTGGCCGTGGGGCTGTCCGCCTTCTCGGGTTGGCTCGGGATGGATTGGGTTCCTGCATTTGTTCCCGCCGCGTTGTTTTTCCTGAGCGCCATTCTTCTGTTCGTGCTGGCGTTCCGCCCCGCCGTCGAGATCCACGAGGGATATCTGGCTATCGGCAAACGCGTTGTGCCGTGGATGGATATACGCCGCCTGGATCGCCCTGGATCCTGGATCTCGCCCCTGATCGTGCGTATGACGTTGTTTGATGATTCGCGGCTGATCTTGGTCTACCCCGGCGATCTGGATTCCTGCAACAGCCTGTTGCGGCATCTGCGCCGGCTCTCCCGCGATGCCCTCATTGACGGCATACCTTACCGCCAGTATTGGGGTGAAGTCCTGGCCCCCGGAGGCGATCGCAGGCAGATCCCGCCCCCACGCTACCGGCTGCTGCGTCCGGAGGACGAGGCCGAAGTCGAGCGCCTCTATCAACGTTTGAAAACGGTCGGTAATCTCGATCAGAAAAATTCCACGGACGAGAAGTAGTTCGTGGCCCGGTCCCCCTCCCGTTTCCTGAAGTTATCCGTCTGTATCGTAATCGGGCTGGCAGCGGTCGTTGCCACGCATTCCTTGTGGCTGGCGGCCCTGGGGAAGGCATTGGTACGCGACGACGGACCGGCCCGCGCCGATATGGCGGTGGTCCTGGCCGGCGACTACTCCGGCCGCCGCATTTTGCGGGCCGCGGAATTGGTCCGGCAAGGATATGTGCCCGCCGTCCTGGTGAGCGGGCCCCACATGGTCTACGGACTTTACGAGTGCGACCTGGAGATTCCGTTTGCGGTGAAACGCGGAAATCCCGAAAGTTGGTTCATTCGCGCTCCCAATGAAGCCCTCAGCACGCGCGAGGAGGCCGCCAGCATTTTGCCGGATCTTCGCCGCCGCGGCGTGCATCGTTTTCTATTGGTGACCAGCGATTATCACAGCGCCCGCGCAGCCCGCATCTACCGCGCCGCCGGCCGCGATTTCGAGGTACGGCTGGTGACCGCGACGGACCAGTACTTCCGGCCGGACGGCTGGTGGCGCAATCGCGAGGGGCAGAAGATATTTTTCATCGAGTGGTCGAAGACCGTGGCCAACTTTCTGGGAATGTAAGGGCATGTGGGAATCGCTTCGCACGGTTCGAGTTTACCTGTGGCGTTACCGGGGCGGCCTGGCGCTGGGTCTGGGAGCGCTGGTGCTCAAGGATGTCGCCGGCGCCGTGCAACCGCTGGTGATCCGTACCGCCATCGACACGCTCTCGCACGCCCTCGGCCTCGCCAGGCTGTTGCGCTACGCCGGCTATCTGGTAGGCCTCGCACTCGTCAAGGGCCTCTTCCAATACTGGATGCGCGTCATCATTATCGGCATCTCGCGGGACATCGAGTACGACCTGCGGAACGACCTTTTCCGCCACTTAGTGGAGCTTGCGCCGGATTATTACGGGCGCGTGCGCACCGGCGACATCATGGCCCGCGCCACCAACGATCTAAACGCCGTCCGCATGATGCTGGGCCCCGGCATCATGTACTGGACGGAGACCAGCCTTACGTTTCTGCTGGCTATCGTCATCATGGTCTCGGTGGACTGGCGCCTGGCGTTTCTCGCGATCTTGCCGGGACCCCTGGTCAGCCTTGCCGTAATTCTCTTCGGGCGAGCCATTCACCGCCGCTTCGAGCGGATCCAGGCCATGTTTTCCGATATCAGCAGCCGCGTGCAGGAGAACCTGGCCGGCGTGCGCATGGTGCGGGCGTTCGTGCAGGAACAGGCTGAGCTGCGCCGCTTCGAAGTATTGAACCGCGAGTACATCGCGGAAAATATCCGGCTGGTGCGTATCTCAGGAGTGTTTCAACCGCTGCTCGAAGCGCTGATCGGCCTCACGTTCCTGGTGGTGCTGTGGTACGGCGGCTACCAGGTGCTGGCCGGTCGCATCTCCCTAGGCAGCTTCGTGATGTTCAATACATACATGGGCATCCTGGTGTGGCCCATGATCGCGCTGGGATGGGTGGTGAACCTGATGCAGCGCGGCAGCGCTTCACTCGCACGCATCAACCAGATCTTCGGCGAGAAGCCGTCCATCGCCGCGCCGCCCGATCCGGTTCCGTTGACGCACGTTCGCGGCGCGATCGAATTCCGCAATGCTTCCGTGTCATACCCATCGGGGCTGGCGCTCGATGGGATCGACCTCACGATCGAAGCAGGCACTACGGTGGCCGTGGTGGGGCACACCGGGTCCGGCAAGAGTACGCTGGTCAACCTGGTGCCGCGTTTGATGGATCCGACGGAGGGCCGCGTCCTGCTGGACGGCGTCGACCTGCGCAATCTCTCGCCCGCCGAACTGCGGCGCCAGATCGGCTTTGTCCCGCAGGAGACTTTTCTTTTCAGCGCCACCATCGCTGAGAATATTGCCTTCGGCGTGGAGAGCGCCACCGAAGACCAGATTCGCGGCGCCGCGGAACTGGCCGGCCTGGCCGCCGATATCGAGTCGTTCCCCAAAGGCTACCAGACCATGGTGGGTGAGCGGGGCATTACGCTTTCCGGCGGGCAGAAGCAGCGCACCGCCATTGCCCGCGCCATCCTGCGCAACCCGCGCATCCTGATCCTGGACGATGCGCTTTCGAGCGTCGATACCTTGACCGAAGAGCGCATCCTGGAAGGCCTTGCCGGTGTCATGCGCGGCCGCACTGTGATCCTGATTTCACACCGCGTCTCCACCGTGCAGCAGGCCGATCGGATCGTGGTGCTCGAGCGGGGCCGCATCGTGGAACAGGGTACCCACTCCGAGCTGGTCGCCGCCGGCGGCTATTACGCCGACCTTTCTCAGAAGCAGATGCTTGAGGAAGAGCTGGAGGCAATTTAGGAAGCACAGCTCAAGCCGACGGTTGGGGTGGGTACCAGAAAGTCCATTACCATTGTAGGTCTAAGATCCGGTCCAGGCGGGCATTACAACCCGCAGGCTCCGCATGAGCAGGGCGGTTGCCGCCCGGCTTCCGATGGGCCTCCGGGACGGCTGTTTCTCCCTAACCGTGTGCCGCGCGGCACCGGTGCCCATGGCGGCGTCGGGAATAACGGCAGGCGTCTGCGGCCGTCGGTCCGGAACTCTTAGGAAGAGGCTGATCGCCTCGGGAAAAGCCTGATCGCCTCGGTGCTATTTCGTACCACGCCAAGTGCTCCGCCGCCGTGCGAGCAAGGCCTAACCCGCATTTCTCACAGACTTCCGTGGTCAGGGCGTGGCGCACGCACTCTTGCGTGCCGCGTCGGCACTCCTGCCGGCGCCCTCCCTCGACGGCCTGTCCACACGCTTGCGGGGGTGC
>JBEKUO010000338.1:0-7918 GCA_049514955.1 Bryobacteraceae bacterium
GACGGCCAAAATGGCATTTGCGCCGAGGCGGGATTTATTCGGCGTTCCGTCCAGCTCGATCAGCGCGTGGTCCAGTGCAGTCTGATCGGCGAAGCTCATGCCAGCGAGGGCGCGGGCGATCTCCTCTTCGACATGCGCGACGGCTTTGCGGCAACCCAGGCCGCGATAGCGCCGGGGGTCGCCATCGCGAAGCTCGAGCGCCTCGGCTGTGCCGGTGGATGCCCCCGCGGGAACGGACGCAGAAGCCGACGCGCCGCCCGCCAGCCGACAGGTTGCGCTGACTGTGGGCCGGCCCCGGCTGTCCAGAATTTCCGCAGCGGTGAGGCGTTCGATTACCGGCACAGATCCTCCTCGAACATGGCGACCAGATCCGCAATTGTAGCGGGCGCGGCGGGCATGATGCGCAGCACCGCCTGCCGCTGGCGCGCGCGCTCTTCATCGTTAAGATACTCCAGCGGAGAGCGGCCCACCACCCGCGCGAGCAGGCAGCCCAGAGTGTGGCGCACAGCTCGGGGTTCCAGGTCCGCGGCCCACGGGCATGGGCCCAGCGCTTCCCCGTATGTGCGCCAGTACGCAAGCGCGGCCGTCATGAACTCGCGCCGCAGTGCCGGTCGGTGATGGGCCTTGCTGAGGAAGTGCGTCAGCGAGAAGCCCAGATCGAAGGCCGGATCGCCGAAGTGGATCACTTCGTGATCGAGCAGGACCATGCAGCCCTTGTAGATGAGGATGTTCTTCGGGCTGTAATCGCCGTGGACCAGCGTAATGTGGCGCGCCCGCGTCTCGCAAATGAGCGAATCCAGGAACCCCGAGGCCGCCGGCGACTGCTGCGCGGAATAGCCGTAGTAAGGTTCGAGGCGCAGAGACTCGAAGAACGAACGATCCCCGAAGACTTCCTGCAACTCCCCGCCGCGACGGTAGGCCTCACGGTGCACGGTAGCCAGCAGCGTGGCGAACTGGCGGACGTGATCGGCGCAAATCCTTCCTGCCAGCAGCACCGATTTCCAATTCTCGTGCGGCTGCGGAACGGCCCGCATGGCAAGCAAGTGTTGCTCGTGATCTTCAAACAGCAACGGAGTGATCGCGCCGGCCGGAGCCAGCCTGGCCAGCCACTCCAGTCCGAGAGCTTCCCGGTGGATGCGCTCCGGCGAGCTGAACCAATCCACCGGCACCCGCAGCTTGGAGAGCGCCTGTTTCAGCACCCACGCCTCGCCCGACTCGCGCTCGACCGCAACCGTGCGATTGGAAACCCCGCCCTGTAGGTTGCACACACGCGGCTCCTCGCCGGGCGCGATCCGGCCGGTCCGCCGCAAGTAAGCGAGCAGCGACGCGCGGTCCTCGATGTCGATTTCGTCAGGCAACCGCCGCACCCTCCTTGGCGGCGCCGTCGCACTCCATGGCGGAGTAGGCGCACCCCACCACCACCAGAAACATCGTGAGCACTTCGCTGTCGCCCAGGTTGTATTCGAAGATGCCGGCGATCATGGTGGCGATCACCGCCGCCACTGCTCCGTGCAGCATGAATTTCAAATCGCTGCGGCCCGGCGGCAGCCGCCACACGCGGCGCAGGCAGTCATATAGTATTTGGCCCAGTATCCAGAGCATACAGAGCATAGTGGGAATGCCGCGCTCGGCCGCGTATTGCAGATAGATGTTGTGCAGGTGCCCGTACCAGCCCTCTGGCAGCGGCCTGGAGATATCGGCGGGCACGTACCGATCGAACTCCGGCTTGACTTCTTCGAGTCCCAGCCCAAACCACGGATGCGCGCGGATCATTTCGAAGCCCGTCCGCCATGTGACGATGCGGTGCTGGTTGGAATCCGATTTTCCCGGCTTGAGCAAGGATGAGAAGCGCTCGCGAATCGAAGCGGGGGAAAGCAACGCGATCAGCAACAGGACCACTGGCAAGACCACCGCCAGCAACCGTTTCCAGAACCAGAGCAGGTAGAGACCGGCGCCGGCGCTCGCCAGCCAAATGCTGCGGGTGAACCCCAGCAGCAGCGCGAGGGCCATCAGGAAAGCGCACAGCAACCAAAGCCAGGCCCGCTTGCGGGCGATGCAAGCGAAGAAGAGAAACGCAGACGTCATCAGCAGCGCGAACATCTCCTCGCCGCCGAAGGTCATCCAGTGGCTCATGAAACCGGTGATCCGTTCCGCGATGTAATAGTCGTAAAATGGGCGGCCCAGCGCGTGCGCTTCCTGCACCTTGTGGCCGAATTGCACGAACCCGCGCAGCGAGATCAGCGCGCCGGCGCCCGCCCAGCAGAGGAACAGCCGCCGGATCACGAGCATGTCGCGCAGGGTCGAGAAGGTCACCAAAAGCATCGAGAATACGAAGATTTTGCGCACCTGCGGAAGGCCGGCCGCGGGGTCGGGAGAGAGCGCCAGCGAGATCAGCGTGCCCAACAGAAACAGGCAGAGTGGAATCCAGATGCGGGGCAGTCGCATGCGCGCACCGGACAGCAGCAGAGCGGCCAGCGCCAGCCCCAGCAGGATTTGCGAGGCGGCGATAGATACCAGAATGGTCACAGCCGAACCGAACGTAAGCCACCGCGCGATGCGGAAGAGTAGAGGTTCCGATGAGTCCATGAACCCTTCAGTATACGTGGGGCGGACGGGCTCGCCGATGTGGGCGCGATAGACTGTGGGTATGACACATGCGAGTCTGACCTGGATTTCCGGCATGATCCTGACGGCTATTGGGACTGCCGCCGCCCAGATCGCGCCACCGCAGGTTCCCGAGAACTTGAAGGTTCCCCCTACGCAGGTGGTTCTGCTGAAGGCCTTAGGGAAGGGAAAGCAGATATACGTTTGCAGCGCGAAGCCTGGGGACGATAGCCAGTTCGCGTGGGTGCTCGACAGGCCGCAGGCCGACCTGATCGGCGACAAGGGCGACGTGATTGGGAAACACTACAAGGGCCCGACTTGGGAAGCCGCGGACGGCAGCAAGGTGACGGGCCAGGTTCTGCAGCGCGCCAGCGCGCCGAACGGAAAGGCGGTTCCGTGGCTGTTGCTGAAGGCCACCTCCACTACCACCGGGCAGGGAACCGGGACATTCGCGCGCGTGACCTACATTCAGCGGGTGGATACCGAGGGAGGGTTGGCTCCGGCAGAGGGCTGCGACAAATCCCACGCAGGCGCGGAAACATCCGCCGACTACCAAGCCACGTACTTCTTTTACGTCCTCCGACCCTAATTAACCAACCCTGACCACGCCGGTCCCTCAGCCGGCATGTCCAAAGTGGTACGCTGCTTTTGTTAAACCCATGCGCCTATTCTGCACACTGTTATTCGTGGCCCTATCTGCCTTGGCCCAGACTCCTGAGACACCGCTCCAATCGCTCCCTTACAGCCCGAGCCTGGACCTGACCGACATGGACCGCACGGTCGATCCATGCACGGACTTCTACCGCTATTCCTGCGGCGGTTGGTTGAAGAAGAATCCCATCCCGCCCGACCAGTCCAGTTGGAGCGTGTACGCCAAGCTGACTCAGGATAACGAACGATTCCTCTGGGGCATTCTGGAGGATACCGCCAGACCGAACCTGGCGCGCTCGCCGGTGGAGCGCGAGATCGGCGACTTCTTCGCGGCTTGCATGGATGAACCCGCTATCGAGAAAGCCGGGGCTGCTCCGCTGCGCGAGGAACTCGACGCCATCGCCGGCTTGAAGTCCGTCGGCGACTTCCCGGAATTGCTGGCGCGCGAGCACCTCACCCAGAACTTTGGCATGCTCTTCAGCTTCAGCGCGAGCCAGGATTACGCCGACTCCTCGCAGGAGATCGCCTTCGCCGGCGCCGGCGGACTGGGCCTGCCGGACCGCGACTATTACACCAAGACCGATGCGAAATCCGAAGAAATCCGCCAGAAGTATGTCGCGCACGTCGCGCGGATGCTCGAGTTGCTGGGAGATTCCAACACCCTAGCCGCGCGCGAAGCGCGGGCTATCATGCGGATCGAAACCGAGCTGGCGAAAGCTTCTCTGACGCGCGTGGAACAGCGCGACCCCTACAAGCTCTTTCACAAGATGGATCGCGCGCACTTGCAGGCGCTGACACCGGCATTGAACTGGACGCGTTACTTGAAAGCCAGCGGACTTGGCGATCTGAATGAGTACAACGTGACCGAGCCCGCCTTCTTCAAGGAGTTGCAGGCTCTGCTGACCGCCACGCCGCTCGCCGATTGGAAAGCGTACATGCGTTGGCACCTGGTGGATGCCCGCGCGCCGTATCTCTCGTCGTCGTTCGTGCTAGCCAATTTCGAATTCTTCGGCAAGTACCTGCGGGGAACGCCCCAACAGCGGCCACGCTGGAAGCGCTGCGTACAGTACGTGGATGGCGACCTCGGGGAGGCGCTGGGGCAGGTGTTTGTAGAGCGCACCTTCGGCCCGGATATGAAGGCGCGCACCCTGACCATGACCAAAGAGATCGAAAAGGCCATGGAGGACGATATCAAGCAGTTGCCCTGGATGAGCGAAGCCACCAGGCAGCAAGCGCTTTTGAAGTTGCACTCGGTAACGAACAAAGTCGGCTATCCGGACAAGTGGCGCGACTATAGCTCCATCCGCATCGATCGCGGCGATTTTGAGGGTAACGTGTACCGCGCCGCCGTTTTCGAAGGGCGCCGCCAGTTGGCCAAGATCGGCAAGCCTGTGGATCGCGGCGAGTGGGGCATGACGCCGCCGACGGTGAACGCCTACTACGATCCGCAAATGAACGACATCAACTTTCCGGCGGGCGTGCTGCAACCGCCGTTGTTCGATTCCAAGATGGACGACGCGCCGAATTACGGCGACACCGGCGGCACCATAGGCCACGAATTGACGCATGGCTTCGACGATGAGGGCCGCCAGTTCGACGCGCACGGCAACTTGCACGACTGGTGGACCGAGGCGGATGCGAAGGAGTTCCAGAAGCGCGCCGATTGCGTGGCCGATCAATACGCGCAGTACACCGTGGTGGACGATATCAAGATCAACAGCCGGCTGACGCTGGGCGAAGACGTGGCCGATCTGGGCGGGGAGTTTCTCGCCTACATGGCCTGGAAGGATGCCACCCGCGACCAGAAGCTAACTCCGATCGACGGCTTCACGCCGGAGCAGCGCTTCTTCATCGGATTCGCGGAGTGGGCCTGCGGAGACGAGCGCGCCGAGAGCAAACGCGTGCATGCCATCACGAATCCGCACTCGCCAGAGGAGTATCGTGTCAACGGCGTGGTAGTGAACATGCCCGAATTCGCCACGGCTTTTGGGTGCAAAGTGGGCCAGCCCATGGTGCGCGAGAAGCCCTGCCGGGTGTGGTAGCGCGCACGTAACACGATGCCGGATCCAAATCTCCGCATTCTGATCCTGAGTACGCCGAAGACAGGCAATACCTGGTTGCGGCATCTGCTGGGGGGCGTCTACCGGCTGCCGCAATTCTACCTGCCGCCGGATTTCGACTGTGCGGCGCTCGACGGAGCCGGCAACCGCTGGGTCACGCACTACCATACGCGCCCGAACCCGCAATTGTTGGCCTGGATTCGCGAGCATCGCCCGGTGGTGATCACCACGATCCGGCATCCCGGCGACGTCCTGATCTCGCTCTATCATCATCTGCATAACTTCCGCTCCGGGGAGCTCGACCCGGACTTCCTGCACCGCATGTTGTCGGCGGGTTTCGAACGGACGCACATGACCACCGACTCCAGCGGTCAGCCGTTCTCCGCAGACCTGGCGTGCTCGCTCGAATGGATGGCATACGAAGAAACGCACGTCGTGCGCTACGAGGATCTGCGGGCCGATACGGTGGGCACATTGCGCGCATTGACTGCGCGCATCTCACCCGCCACGGACGAGCGCATCGCAGCCGCCATCGAAATGTGCGATCTCGATCTGATGCGCAAAATGGCCGGGACATACGCCGGATTTTTCCGCGAAGGCGGCATCGGATCCTGGCGCGACAAACTGCCAGCGGAAACAGTGGACGCGTTGCGCAACACGGAGCCCTACGCGAGCCAACTGGGCGCGCTTGGTTACTCCATGGACCCGGCCGATCCGCTGGCCTCCCGGCAGATCCAACCGCGGCAGCGGCATCCCATGGCCACTCTTGAGCGCTTCGAAAATGGCGTGCCCGTTGTACCCATTCTGATTCAATGCTTCTTCTGGGCCCACGCGGAGCAACGCGCACATTGGGAAAGGCGACTCGCGGCAACCGGACCGTCGAGTTTTTATGAGTGGCTGAACCTGCCCTGCGTGCCGACTGGGCGAGATCTCTACGAAGAACTGCCGCTTTCCAACCTGGCCGCATTCGTATACGACCAGCGGCCCGATGTCCGGCTGATTTACCCGGATCTGACTGCGAGCGACCGCTACAAATACGCGCAGTGGTTCCTACGCTGCGCGGAACCCGAATATGGTCTGGATCGCGCATTCGTCGATTCGCTGCGCGCCGGACTGTTGCGCTGGGCCAACAAGCCCTGCCCTACGGACGGGCGAGGTCTCTACGAAGGGCTTCCCGTCTCGAACCTCACCGCGTTCCTTTACGACCAATCGCCCGATGTGCAGATCGTTTATCCGGATCCGACTTCCAGAGACCGTTACGATTTCCGGCAGTGGTTCCTGCAATTTGCGAAGCGCAGATGCGGGTTGGATGCGTCACTCATCGATGCGGTGCGGGCGGGTCTGCTGCGATGGGCGAATGCCAGGACCCGCATCGATGATGCTGACGGCGGTGCAATGAGCAACTTCGTCCTGCACATCTGCCAGACCCGCACGAACGTGCTGGCCAACTTTCCGCATATCCGCGGCAGGGACCGGCGCGCGCTGGTCCGATCGGTAATCAAGGCTGCCCGGGCGCTCCAAATGGACCCGGAGTACGTGCGCCCTCTGGAAGAGAGCTTGGGCCGGCACTGGCTGCCCAGGCGAGTGTTGCGGCGCCTCAGGCTTTACGAGTAACTGAGCGGCGCCTGTCCGTTCTTTTCCTCTGCGGACATCTCGGCTGCCGTGAGCCTCCGCGGCCGTATATCGATCGGCTTCGGGCTCTCCAGCACGAAACCAAACGGGCTGGTCTCGAGATCTTCGAACTTGCGGGCAGTCACCAGTACACGCGCCTCCAAGGAGCCGGCCGCTTCGTTGTACGCTTCCACGGCGCGGTCCAGGCTCTTGCCCAGCCGATCCCAGTGGCCGCTCATGTAAGCTAACCGCTTGTAAAGTTCCTTGCCCAGCCGGCTGATCTCCGCGGCATTCTGCGCGATATTCTCCTGCCGCCAGCCGTACGCCACCGCCTTCAGCAGGGCGATCAACGTGGTGGGTGTCGCCAGGATGATCATCTGTCCGGCGCCGGTCTCGATCAGTGACGGATCGCTCTCGAGAGCCGCGCTGAAGAAGCTTTCGCCGGGCAGGAAGAGAACCACGAACTCAGGTGCGGGGTCGAACTGCTCCCAGTATTGTTTGCGGGCGAGGGTGGCCATGTGGGTGCGCACCTGGCGGGCGTGATCCAACAGGCGCGCGCGGCGGGTCTCGTCGTCGGGCGCTTCACTGGCGGCCAGATAGGCTTCCAGCGGCGCCTTGGCATCCACCACGATGTTCTTTCCGCCTGGCAGACGGACCACTAGATCGGGGCGCAGCCGCCCATCTTCGCTAACGGCCGTCGGCTGCGAGTAGAAATCGCAGTGTTCCAGCATGCCCGCCATCTCCACCACGCGCTTGAGCTGCATCTCGCCCCATCGGCCGCGTACGGCGGGTGAACGCAGGGCAGTCGCCAGCCTGCCGGTTTCCGAGCGCAGTTGCGCTTGTGTCTCCAGCAGCGCGCGGACCTGCTCGGCCAGCGACGCATAAGCGCCGGCGCGGGCGGTCTCCAGTTCCTGCATCTTGCTGTCCACCTTTTCGAGCGATTCGCGCACCGGCCCGATCAGGTTTTGAATGGCCTGCTGGCGCAGATCCAG
>JBEKUO010000339.1:0-7884 GCA_049514955.1 Bryobacteraceae bacterium
GGCCGATTGTCAATCGGCCACCTGCCGCGTTTGCACCAGACAGCGGCGGTAGCCAACCGCCGCGCAGGCTGCCAGCCTGCCCCACATAACGCCAGCTTCTCCACTTTTATGTCGCGCACCCGGCGGTACCGCACGCGAGAACAATGATGAGTGACATTGACGTGCATCTCGTTTTTCGTTCCCGCCTACTTCTGCTTCGGCGCGGGTTTAGGTGAAGCCACCCTGATGGCCGCTGCAAGTTCTTGGGCCACCTCGGTCTTCGCCTTGATCTTAGAGCTTGTCGTTTGTGCCTGTTCTACAAGCTCATCGAGGAGATTCGGTACGAACTCGATCCCTTTGATCCTCAGTTCGCGGGGTGCATCACCGAAGAGTCACGCGGTCGAGGTGTCTGCTGGAGGATATGAATAGTCTCCAGAGCAGGTCCGGAGAGCGATCCCCCACTTATTGTTGATCTTCGTATAACCGATCTGCTCGGTGTACCAATGCTCGCCGCCCTCCGCCTGATCCTCAAAAATGGTAACCCATGCCGAAATGCCGAGGTTCAGCTTCTTGAGGTCGGTATCCAGTTCCTCGATGGACTTTCCGAGTTCGTCGGAAACAGAGTTGAGGTTCGCGGCGGCTGCCGCGAGTTGCCGGAAGGAATTCTGCACCCTCACAGACGGAGGGCCTGCGTTCGTTGCCATACAAGCTCCTTACAAGATAAATTGCCCATATCGTCGGCGTCAACCGACTGGCCTTAAGGACAGCACAACAGGGCGTTTCCTGTGGGCGAAAACATCTTCGCGTTCCATCCGGCAGCGTAGAGCGGGCATACCCTTCCCACACTCCCTTTCACGCGATAAATGCCAATTAGCCGACCTGGACTATCCGCCGCGTAGACGCTTTACGCGCCCCCCGCCTCTGGCTAGAAGCCCAGTCCGTCCCCCTGTCCCAAATCCTGGTGCGCCTCGCTTTACCCGTCAACTCGCCATCGCGGGTTCCCACGCTCGTGAAGCCGGGCCGCATTTGCCGTGCACGTGTGCTCAGGAAACAGCTTCCCAGCTCGCGCACACCCGCCATCCATTCCCTTGCCCCAGTGCCTGTATATCGAACATGGCCGAGAGGGTTTATTCAGCCTGGCCTAGTCACCTCACCGCAGTTGCTGGATCCGGCGATGGCGCAGGCCGTGGTTTGACGCCCTGCATATAGAGCGTTCCTATTCTCCTGGACTCACTATCCAGGGTCGCATCGAAAGGTCTACGGGCTATGCAGACGAAACCGGACCTCTGTAATGATCTTGTCAGAGTTTCCTCATCCCATGCATATTTGTGCTCCTCGCCCTGGCGGAAATGATAGTTAATGTGGTCTAGCTGAGTTTCACAACCGCTAGGATGACATGTTGGCGCAAAAGGCCAGTAATCATGGTCTGGGTTGCCGTACCCACGAAGAGGCCATTCGGTATCTGGTACACCGACATCGAACACTCCGTCTGCCTGAAGGACGCGTAGCGACTCTGACAGAACGTGTGGCACTTCTTCGTAAAATTCGAAGTGCTCGAACACATGCTCACTGTAAATGTACGCTACGCTACCATCCGGAAACGGCCAACGTTCGCGTAGATCAAGCTGGAGATCGGCACCTGAGTGAAAGAGATCGATATTCAGCCAGCCCAGTTTGCTATTCGGCCCGCAACCGAGGTTGAGTTTCAGCGCTAGACCTCGCAAGGATCGACGCGCTTTTCTTACTGCCAACCCGTGGCGGCAATGTATGTGCAGTTCTTTTCCGACTTGACGGACGGAGCGACGTAGAGCATGCGGTGTGTGGGACTTAACATAGTCCTTGACGATATTCACAGGTTTTCATCCTTTCCGGTCAAAGGCGTGTCACCGGCCCTGGTGGTAATTCTCTGAGACTCCCACACTCTCTGCCTTGTGCCGGTTTTATCCTGGCGTACAGAATTTCCATCTTACCCCGCGGACAGACCGGGACATGCCGGACAGCGAAACCCGGTAAAATCGGCAGGATGACAGCGCGGCTCATTCGATCGCCACAAGGCTGGACTCCGCCAGTTTACCCAGCGACGGCCACCCAGCGGCCCCGGATGGCAGCCGGGCGTCGAAGGCCAGGTCGAAGCCTAGCTGATCCCGAGAATTGCAGGCTTCGATCCTGATCTCGCACAAAGATGTTGACAGCATGAATGCGGAGGTAGGGGTTCTGCCGGTCCAGGCGAAGAGCGGACCGGTCTGCGTCATGCGGCGAAGGAGAGTTGCCCATCGCCGTGATTATAAGCCCGGAAAACCGTGCCTCCGGATGGCGGGAGATCTCGAAGCCGGAGTCAAGCGCCACGCGCCCGTATCCGGATGATCTCGAAACACAGCCAGGCCACCAGGGCGGACGCGGGGATTGTAAACACCCACGCCCACAATATTAGCGGCCAGCCCCCAGCGCACCGCTTTCAGGCGCTGCACCGAGCCAACTCCCTCGATCGCGCCGGCAATCACAGGCGTGGTGGAGACCGGTTGGTTCACGGCAGTGGCCACCAGAATCGACAACGCCGCGCCAGTCTCCGCGCAGTATCCGCCGCGGGGCTTGAACTTGGTGAGCCGCGTGCCCATGGTGCGCACGATCCGCCATCCACCGCTCATGGTGCCCAACCCGATGACCGCGTGCGCGGAGAGAATCACCCACATGGGAACCTTGAATGTCGCCAGGTAACCGGAAGTTACCAAGGCACTAGTAGTGATCCATGGTTTTCCGCGCGTCGTTGCGGCCGTGCTCGAAGCTGAAAAATGCGGCCGAAACCAGTTGCAGCTTGCGGAAGTAGACGTCCATGGCCCGCAGGCTGGATCGCCGGAACATCCAGTTGACGGCAATCATCAACCCGTAGGCCAAAACCATATCCAACAGAGGCGCCAGGAAGATCGAGATTATGGTCTTGGTCCACCCCGCCCAGAGTATGGCGTCGAACATGTGCCGCACGCCTTTCAGGTGTGCGATGCGGGCGGTCGCGGCGCCCGAATAGCCGCCAATCAACGCGTGCGAAGAACTGGTGGGCAGCCACCAATACCCGGTAAGCAAGTCCCAGGCGATGGCGCCAAGTCCGGCCAGGACCACATACGGTGTCACAATGCGCAGGTCCACCATCCCCTTGCCCACGGTCGCGGCCACGCCGGTTCCAAATACGAAGGCCGTCACGAAATTGAAAAACGCGGCCCAGAATACCGTCTGGCCCGGCGACAGCACGCACGTAGATACCACTGTCGCCACCGAATTGGCCGCGTCGTGGAATCCGTTGATGAAGTCGAATATTAGTGCGATTGCGAACCCTTATCGTCCAGCCGAGCCGCCTCAAAAGGCGCCGCGCGGTCCCCTCGGACGCACCGCCGCTGGCCCTGCGACAGATCGATCGCGTCGAGCCCGTGGGGCGCGTAGATTGAAGCATCGAGCATACGCAATTTCTGCTACCATTTCGCCATGCGTGCCCGTCCCTCTATGGTTCTGGTCGCTGCGCTCTTGAGGACCGTCTGCCTCGGCCAGGAACCCACACCCGCCTTCACCTATACGCTGCATGCACAGAAGGACACAACGAATCGGGGGAGTGTCGCCCTTACGCCCGACGATGCCTTGATCGTCCTCTTGTCGCGAGAGGATAACCAATGGTTACTGAAGCGCATCACCGGCTGGGACACGGTCGCCCCGCATGAAGAGACACTTGCACTCGACGGCCGGGTGCCTAACCAATATGGCCAGGCGGACCATAACGACTTGACTGTAGATCCGGCGGGAAACCTTCTCGCCGTTCGCTTCTGTTTCAACCGGATCAACTGGGTGGATTTGAGTGGATCGGACGGGGGCCCGGGCCCCGAGGCCGTTGTCACACTGATCGATCTTCGTGCTTTCACCGTGATCTCCCGGCGCGTCGCGACTGATCCTCTCATCGCCGCGGGCACGTGGCGTTTCAACAAGAACGGCCTCCTCATCGCGGACGGTCTGGTGAAGCCTTCGCGGATAGCAAGCAACGGAGTACCCATAAATGCAGGGACTTATGGAGACGGGGTGTTTTCGGTTCCCGATCTGAAGTCTGTTGCATCCTGCAGTTACACAAGGCTATATATCCTTCCCCAAGAAACACGTCCCGATTTTCAAGAGAGAGTTAAGAGGGCCAATGCAGATTGCGCCGCGGTGCTTGAGGCGGGGAGTACATCGTCGATCGACGAACTTAGCTCCAAGCTTTTCGACTATCAGGGCTACCGGATCGCAAAGTTCGTGAATCCAGATGCCATCGTTCGAGTAAATCCCAAGGATCCCCGCTGGAGTCCAGAGGACCACTGCACCTTCATCGACGTGGGTCAAGGGGACAGGTTTGCGGACTACCGCTGCGAATTTTTGTACCTAACCATTTCCTCCGCAACGGATCGCCACGTAAGAGGAAAGGTGTTCTATCGCGCCACCGAAGTTTTCTCAGTGGCTGACGGAAAGCGCGTCCTTGTCGTTCACCTTCCGTTCAAAGAGTCAATAGATTCCAGGATCGCCGCGAGCCGCGGTCATGACTACTTGCTTCTGTTGCGGGACGCAATCAAGCTGGAGGTCTACCGCCTGCCGCAAAAGTGAGTGCGCAGTCAAGGAATCCAAACGCGCCACTTGTGGAAGTACCGCCCCATTGCCGATCCAGTTCAGCAGGCGACAAGCCATTTCGATGGCCAGCCGTTGCCCGCACGCCTTCCAGCACGGTCACGAAGGACGGCCGCTGGATTTACCCAGCCTGCGCTGGTCGGCTTGAGAGCCGATTTGAGCCAGACGAGAGCGCGTTCAGCGGCGGTTCGCGCAAGCCATGTTGTCTTTATTTATGAGTAAAAAGGACGGCGCCATCTGAAATCTGCCGCCTCTGTCTCAATGTATGCCCACTGCAGGCGAAAATTCAAGAAGCAAAAGGGCGGCTGCGGTTGTGGCCGTGGGGCGCATTCAAAGCCGACTGATTGCCGGCGAATCGCCAAGGCACGGCGCGAGTGGCCAGCCGCGTACGCCGCATTCGGCCCTGTGATAGCCGAGCGGTGGGAAGCCTTATGAGCAATATCGTTAGCGTTCTAGTAGAATAATTCGAGCGAAGTTTCACGGAACTTGTATGCCATTAACCCGCCGCGGATTTGTCCAAGTCGCGGCTGCCCTGCCAGTAGCGGCCTTGGGCGCGGAACCTGATTGGCCTTCCTTCCGAGGCGCCGGTGCGTGCGGCGTCGCCGACGGTTCCTCTGTCCGCGCTTCGTGGAATGCCGATTCCGCCGCCGGTTCGGTAAGCGGCGTTCGTTGGCGCGTGCCTGTCCCCGGCCTGGGCCATTCCAGCCCCATCATCTGGCGCGATCGCATTTACCTGCCCTCCGCGGTTCGCAAATCCGGCAAGGCCCCCCTGAGAGTTGGGCCCACCGGCGGGGAACCGACCGCAGCCGAAGATAACGAGGAGCAGAGTTGGGTGGTCCTTTGCTACGCGCGGCAGTCTGGGAGCCAGTTATGGCAGGAGGTGGCACGCAAAGCACCGCCGCGCGCCACCCGCCACGAGAAAGCTACCCACGCCAACACCACCATGACAACCGAT
Source organism: Bryobacteraceae bacterium (assembly GCA_049514955.1). GTDB lineage: Bacteria > Acidobacteriota > Terriglobia > Bryobacterales > Bryobacteraceae > Bog-159. The sequence continues at coordinate 5,567 of JBEKUO010000339.1, forward strand.
GGCGAACATCTGGTCGCGTTCTTCGGTTCTGAGGGCTTGTATTGCTATGATCTCGATGGCCGGCTGTTGTGGAGCCGCGACCTTGGAGTCATCAACATCAGTAAGTACGGCATCGGCTGGGGGTACGGCAGTTCCCCTTCCATCTACAAGGATCGTCTGGTGCTGCTGTGTGACGACCCTGCAAATCCTTTCATCACCGCGTTGCGTCTGTCGGATGGCAAGGATCTTTGGCGGGTTTCCCGGAAAGGTGTGTGCGAGCGAAGCTGGGGGACTCCCCTGATCTGCGCAGGCGAATCCCGCGCTCAGGTGATTGCCAACGGCTGGCCATGGATCACGTCCTACGACTTGGAGACCGGCGAGGAAATCTGGCGTTTGCACGGCGGCGGCGACAACCCCATCCCCAGCCCGTTCGTGGCCAACGGATGGATCTACATTACCAGCGCGCACGGCGGCAAGTCGCCCATCTTCGTCGTGCGGCCCGACGCTCGGGGCGACATCACACCGCCCGGCGAAGCCACGTCAAACGGCGCCATTATCTGGGATTCATGGCAAGGCGGATCATACATCTCGACTCCCGTCGTCTATGGTGATTACATCTACTTTGGCAACACCAACGGCGTGGTCCGCTGCTTTGCGTCGAAGACGGGAAGAAAGATCTATGAAGAGCGCTTGAGCAATGATGCATCCGTCTACGCGTCCCTCGTGGCCGCGGACGGTAAGATATTCTGCACTTCGGAGGACGGGGTCGTGTATGTCCTAAAAGCCGGGCCGGAATTCCAGATTATCTCCCGAAACCGTATGGGCGGACCGTGCTACGCGACGCCGGCGATATCGGAGGGTGTCCTCTACTTCCGAACGACCGAGAGTCTGATCGCCGTCGGATGAGTTTCATGGCACGCGGCTGTGTAACCTCGGATTTTGGGGCGGCGTGGCCGGGACATTAAGCGGTGATATCGCTTTGTTGCCGCCCCATCGTTGACAGCGCGTGCAGGGCTGATTTCGTCTACCTCTTGAGTTCGATCACCATCACTTCTAAGGGCTTGTCGCCGATATTCTCCGGCAGGTGTTTTCCGGCATCCGCCCAAATCGCGTCGTGGGCCTTGCCGTTGTTATCCAGCGATGTGCCGTCCGGCAGCGTGAACTTGACGTGGCCGTCGCTCATGAACACCGCCACCGAGGCTGGATGTTCGTGCATCACCGATTTTTCACCCGGCCCATACGTGGCCCGCAGAACGCGAACCTGGTCATTATTGAGGACCACTTTGTAGTGTTTGGGATCCAATTTGACGGGGTCTAGCGTTGTCTTCGCCGCCGCAACCGCACCCGGCGCCTTCAGCTCCACCATGATAGATTCCGACGCCGCTTCGGAAAGATTCTCAAAGGCGTGCGCACGCCCTTGGAGTAGGTTACCTCGTTGGCTTTAGTGCGTTCGTCACTGGCCTTCCCGTCGGGGAAGGTGTACTTGGAATGGTCGGTCGTGAACCCCACCGTCACATAGGCGGGATGCGAATGCATGCGGAGCTTGCTGTGTCCCGGCTCGTTGAAGTGGAGCACGCGGACACGATCGTTTTCAAAAACCACTTTCACCTGGTCAGGCGCTAACTGGACCACATCCTGGGCGAAAGCGGCGACTGCAGCGAGGGCCACCGACATTGGGAACATACCACGCATAGCTTATTGCCTCCTGGACCCTGGAACACGATGCGTTCTATAGGGCAGGTCCAAGTATATACCGCAGGCCTGTCAAACTGCGACTTGAGGCAATCTTAATTGACTGGACGCGCTAAACCGGGATTTCTCTTTGAATTTCTGGCCTCCATAGATAGCCCGCCAAGTGCCGGGATGCGCCTCAGCCACGCCGTGAGGCACATGTGCCGACTAGGATAATTGACAAGTAGCCCATTTGTGCATTACCACATAAAGTACTTTCATTGCGGCATAGATCATTAGCCGCGGAGGTGCTGATGAACGTCCCACCGATGAAGCAGCCGAGCGCCTTGCTTCCAATCGCAATGTCCGTAACCGCCTTGGCTCTGGTGCTGGGTCACGTTGCGATATTCGGCGTCGTGCGTGAAGCCGACGAGGAGACCGCGGCGCATCTCTGGCAACTTCTCATGGCTGGACAGGTACCAGTAGTGGCGTATTTCGCGGTGAAATGGCTCCCGCGGGCTCCAGGACAGGCGTTCCGCGTGCTCGCGCTGCAAGCCGCCGCGGCCCTTGCCGCATGTGCCCCCGTCTACTGGTTCAAGCTGTAATGCCCGCAGCCGCATAGCAAGGAGCGGCGTTCCTGCGGTGGGTAGGCCGTCGCATGCACGCCG
>JBEKUO010000340.1:0-7872 GCA_049514955.1 Bryobacteraceae bacterium
GCTAGCGGAACGCCTGAAGAACCTTCCCCGGCGGCACATCGTGGTGAAGAGCGGTCACGCGGATTGGCGCGAAGCCGTGGTTCCCACCGTCACGATGCCCACGGCCGATCCCGCCGACCTCTATGCCCGCTCGCGCGCCCGATGGGCGCGCAGCCGCCCGGAGATCGAAACTGAAATTCGCGCGCGGCAGGCCGGCATAACCCGCAGCCAAAAGGAGGCGCTCAATGACTGGGAATGACCGGCGCGGAATCATCGTCCAGGAACGCGACCGGCATCTTCTGCGGGAACTTTCCGTGATGCGCGTGATCGATCGCGAACAGGCGAAGCAGGTCGCCGGATTCGGTTCCACGACCCGCGCGAACTGCCGCCTCCTCGCCTTGAGCCGCGCCGGCCTCCTCCGGCGAATGTTCCTCGGAACCGTGGGCGGCGCGCGAAAAGCACTCTACAGCCTATCGACCGACGGCGCACAACTCGTGGGCGTTCCCTTCCGGGGACCGCGCCGCAAACTCGATGAGACGCTCGTGGCTGATTTCTTCGTGATGCACCAGTTACGGATCAACGATCTGTATTGCACCCTGAAGTACGCGCCCGTCCCGGCGCCTGGAGCGAAGTTCGTCCGGTGGTTGTCCTTCTATGAACCGCTTGGGTCTGGACTCGCGCTCATTCCCGATGGGTATTTCGAAGTAGCGGCTCCCGCGAAAACCATCACGGCATTCCTCGAAGTCGACCTCGGGCATGAGAGCCGGGGCGTCTGGACGGCGAAGGTGCAGTCCTATCTCCGGCACGCCGTATCGGGCGCCTTCCGGGAACGGTTCGGCCAATCCCAATTCCGGGTGCTCGCGGTCGCCGACTCGGAACGCCGGGTGAATTCCCTGCGGAATGCCACCGCCGCGCTCACCGAAAAAATTTTCTGGTTCACGACGTTCGAGGCCATCCGCCAGCACGGCTTCTGGTCTCCCATCTGGCAGCGCCCGAAACATGACGAGCGCCAGCCGCTCATCGAGGCACTATGAAATACTGCTACAACTGCAACCGCATCACGCCCGGAGAACCGCTGTTCTGTAATTTTTGCGCACGGAGTTACAACGTGAAGCTCTGCCCGCGCAGGCATTCCAATGGGCGCAAGGCGGAGGCCTGTTCGCAGTGCGGCAGCCGGGATCTCTCGACGCCGCAGCCCAAGGTACCCTGGTGGGCTCCGATCCTGGAATTCGTTCTCTCGTGCGTTCCGGGATTCCTGCTCACGGTCATTTCGATCCTGCTCGCAATCGCCGTGATCCGCGAGCTCCTGGAGAATCCTGCTGCCCTCGTTGCGCTTGTGATGCCCTTGATCGCCTTGGCAATCCTCTGGTGGATGTGGGGACAGATCCCGGCCTGGTTCCGCAAAGCCATTTATCGGATGCTCAAGCGCAAGCGGGACGGCGACGACCGGAGGAGGGATTCGTGACTGATCGGACGGCGGGAATCCTACGGAAGTCGGGTTTGCCCGACATGCGTTTCGTGAAGAATCCATTGGCCTCCGGGGCGCCGGACCTCGGGCAGAGCTACCCGGAGCGCTGCCCGCAGCCGGAAGACGTGAAAGCGGCGCCGCTTACGGAGCCGTTGGGACCGCCGCTCTCGATTCGCGAGGCGGCGACCTTGATCGGCTGTTCGGCCTGGACGGTACGCCAGCGGTACCTGCCCGCCGGGCTGCCCCACCACCGCCTGACCCAGAACGGAAAGCTCATTTTCTACCGCAATCAGATCATTCGCTGGCTGCTTCGGCAGCAGCAGAAAGGAGGGATGACCGCGTGAGCCTCTTCAAGCGCGGCGGCGTCTTTTGGAGCTACATCTCCATGGACGGCGTCCGTTACTCGCAATCGACCGGCACCGGCAACCGCCGGAAGGCCGAAACCATCGAACAGCGCTTCAAAGAGGAACTCAATTTGAAGCGCCACCATGTCGCCGAACCCGCCCCCCGCATGTCCTTCGGGGAACTCGCCGCCCGGTTTCTCGCCGAGGGCGACGCGAAGCCCTGGCACACCGACCGCCTCAAGCTCTTGCTGCCGTACTGGAGCGAGATCCCCATCGGGCGGATTCACAAAGGCCTCACGGCCGACTACCGCAAAAGCCGCCACGCCGAAAAGACCGTGACCGATACGACGATCAATAGGGATCTGGAAGCACTCCGGCATATCCTCTTCTGGGCGGCCGATGAGGGCTTCCTGCTCGGGAACCCGCTCGCCCGGATGCGGATGGTCCCGGAACGGCGCAAACCCCGCGCGGTACTCGCGCTTCCCGATGAAGCGTTACTCCTAAAGGGCGCTGCCCCGCACCTTCGTTCCATCGTTATCGCGGCGCTCGATACCGGCATGCGCCGCGGCGAACTCCTCCACCAGCGTTGGGAACACATCGACTGGGGGCGGAAGCTCCTCTTCGTCACCCGGTCCAAGACCGCCGGCGGCGAGGGGCGCGAAATCCCGTTTACCGAACGCCTCGCGTCGCTCCTCCTCGCCAAGCGCCGGGAGGAAGGGCTGGTCTTCACCTATGAAGGCAGCCCGATAGTCCAGGTGAAGACCGCATGGAAGACGGCCATCCGCCATGCCGGCATCCGGTACTGCCGCTTCCATGATCTTCGGCACACGTTCAACACGCGGCTCATGGAAGCCGGGGTGATGCAGGAGATCCGGAAGGCCTTGATGGGCCATTCGAGCGGCGAGGACGTGAACTCTATTTACACCCATGTGGAACTTCCGGCGAAGCGGGAAGCGATCCGCAAGCTCGAAGCGTGGGTGCGCAACCAGGCGGTACCAAGCTCTGACCTGAAAGGAGGTCCAGATGGCAGCAAAGAAAGCTGAACCGGCAGCGGCTCAGCCAGCGCAAGGCAGCGCACAACGGAAGCCGTGGAAAAAGAAGACCCCGGTCGAAGTCATGCTTGACCAAATCGACAAGATTCGCGAGGACGTGGCAACGAAGGAAGAAGCCCTGAAACAGGCTCGCCGCCAACTCCAGAAGCTTGAAGAGGTCCGCAAGGTCCTCGAAACCAACTAGCTCTTTTTGAGCCTGCCCTCTCTGGGACAGGCTCCTCTTTTATATGTATCCGTGCGGACGGTCCGCACGGGAACCATTGGCCGGTTGTTTATCCGCGCGAAAGAGCGCGAGAGGAGAAAAACGATGACTTATCAAGAAGAAGCCTACGACAGCGGACGCCATCTCGGCATGGAAGGCGTCGAGCACGTCGCGGGAAGCGCCGAGGCGTACTGCGATTGCGAACGTGAGCGCATCTCGCTCGTGAACGAACCGCGGATCAGGGAACTGCACGCCCACGGCTGCCACCTCGCCGAACGCGAGATCATGCTCAAGGAGCGCTTGCGGCACGCCGCGCCGCCGGGATTCGTCCGGCAGCGGAGGCACGCGGCCGCCTACTACTGGGGAATTGGCATCGCGCTTGCGCTCGCGGCGTTCTTTTTTTCCATTATCGGCTTCGCCCCCTACCGGCTGGGATGGACCGGCTACCTGTATTGCCTGGGGATCGCGCTCGTCACCCCATTTATCGTGGAGGAATTCCTCGATGCCTGGCACAGCGAGCGGCGGCGGCTGTACAAGGCCATGGTTACGGGCGTGTTCCTCTCGGCTGTCGTGGGCGGCGCGCTGCTTGCGGAAATCCGGGGGGAATTACTCGCGCGTGAGACAGAGCAGCAGGAGGCGGCGGTCGTGATCGAGGGCAGCGCCCCCGCGCGAGCGGTGCCCGAGGCATCGTTCTACGAATCGACGCGCGGCCTGCTGCGCGCCATGATGATCCTCTTCGCGCTTGCCATGGATATCGGGGCCGGCATCGCCATCCACCGGGCGCGCGCCATCGGCGCGGTTTCCGGGGAAGACGCCGACACGCTGCTTCTCGAACTCGGCGATGTACGAATGCAACTCGGAGCCGCGGCCGCGGAGATCACGGCGCTCACGAACGCACCCGCCGAATTTGTCGCGCGGTTCTGGCGCGACTTCTACCGGTCCATGCTCACGCAGACGGCGCGGAAGGCGATAACGAAAATCGGGTTGTCATTATTATGCCTCTGCATACTCATGGGTCGCCATGCGTCGGCCCAAAACCCCATGAATCTTGTGGTCGCCGTCGATCTATCGGCGTCGGAGGCCGTGAAAACGGATGGCGGAAGGACCGGGCTCAGCCGGAACATCGAGGGAGTTGGCAAGCTGCTGGCCATGGTGGCCGCCGGGACCCGAATATCCGTCATCGGCATTACCGACAACAGCTTCACGTCCCCGCGCATCCTGCTTTCGGCGGAGGTTTCCCCTGATCCGGGATTTTTCGGCGAGCGGCTCATTGCCGCGAGACGCGATCTCCTCCGAACGTGGCGCGAACGGGCCGTACGGCTCAAGCCCGACGCTCGGGGCAGCGATATTTTCGGCGCACTACTTCTGGCCGCCGAACTCTTTCGGCGCGGGCCGCCCGGAAGCCGGAACGTCCTCGCCCTTTACTCCGACATGCGCCACGTTACGCCCATCCTGGATTTGGAGACGCCGCCGGTCATTCCGGTGAAATCTACGCTCAAGACCGCCGCCGAGCACGGGCTGGTCGCCGATCTGGCCGGCGTTGCAGTATATGCCGCCGGAACCGCCACGCCCGGACGCCGAATTGAGGAGTGGAAGAGTTTGAGGCAGTTCTGGTCCGCGTATTTCCATGGGGCAGGGGCGAATATTGGGGGCTACTCGATACTATGGGAGCCGCCAGGATGCCTTGAGCGCACGGTGAGCAGATAAAACCAAAACAGCCACCACCAGCCACCGCAACAACACTGGCTGGTTTGGGGCGAGAAAGTACACTCGCCCCGTTTCAAGGGCTTCTATATCCGGGATTCCAGCTAAAATGAGGCCGCCGATAAATTATCGGCGGAAAGCAACTGCACCCAAAACCTCCGGTGAGCACGAGGCATATCTTCAATGAGGCCAGAGGTTCCTCAAAAACAAAAGGATTTTTTCAAGATAGCACGTTCTATGCGTCTTGATCAACAGCGGTCTATAGCATGAGACGTCACCAGTAAAAGATAATTATTGACATCCCGTTCAGAGATGCGATAAAGTCGTTATGCAGATAAAAAGGGGCACGAACTGCCAGTTCGTGCCCCTCAGGTTGCCCAGTGGGCGTGTCGTTTGGACAACCCCATCATAACACGGGCACCAAGCAGGCGAATGCGCGATAGACGCGCATCGCAAGGAGGTCCGGCGTGTGTCCGGACGCTCGGTTCGCTATCGGCTGCGGAGGAATAAAGCGTCGCAGTCGTGTCCGTATCCCGTCGTCTGATCGGGATGCCCTGGTCACCGACTCAACCCGGTGGCGGCGTGGTCCGCCACTGACGTCGCGCGCGCCCGCGTGCTTCTGCACGACCGCGGGCGATCCTTGTCATAGGTTGTTGATATGACGAAGACGCACGGTGTCGAAGGAGAACTCATGCCTGTAACGTTGAACTTGGCCGAACTGTCGGCCGCAATTAGCGGAGGTGCGGCTGCGCTCCGTTCGATAACGACCCTTCAGCCCGTCGAAGGCGAAGGTGGAAAGGTTTTCCCCGCAACGTATTCCGGTGGGAAGTATGCCTTGGAAAAGCGCCGGCTGCGCGGCGACGATGGGAGCGAGCGCGAGGTGGAGTGCGTGTTGCTGAACTCCGTGCAGTCCGAGGCAAATCATGCTGAGCTTGCGTTGCTGCAAGCGATCGATCGCGGGCGGATCAGTCTGCCGCTAATCGAGGTGGATTTCAGTGAAGCTAATAAACAGTTTAAGAAGGACCTGCCCAACCTCACGAGTCTCGAAGTTCCGCACCGGCTCGCGGATGCCATCCTCCGCGACAGCATTACTGCGACCGGCACGCGTTTTTCGAAGTCGGAGTACGCGGCGCGATGGGGGCGTGCGAACTTGTGGAACGCCACTGCGGTGTATGAGATGTGCCCCACCGCGCTCGTATTCGGAATGTGGGGTTCCCCAGAGAAACCGGGTGGGCTAGGCGCGAAATTCGAACGTGCTTACATTTCCGAGATTGTTGGCGTGGATGCCCTGGCGGTGGATAAGAGATCAGGCTTCCGTGTGGACCCGCTCGGCGCCAGCAGCAAAGTCACAGTAGTTCAGAAAGGAGATGGAGGGTTCCAACTCGCCGGCGAGAAAGCGAAGAATGCGCTGCGTCCTTCTGAGCTCAACCACGGCAATATTGTTTTTGAAAATAGCAACGGAGGAATCCGTTGCCGTTTTGCAGAGCAGACGACCGTCGTGTCCTTCGGTGCGCTGCGAAAGCTTCGGTTCCCCGTTGATGGCAGCAACGACACAGGGCGGGACGACGCCGGACGCACTGTTCTGGCAGCGATTGGAATCTGTGCGGGCGTCTTAGCAAGCGAACGGGGCACCAGTCTACGGTCGCGCTGCCATCTTCGTCCAGTGGAGCCCCGCGCCTGGGAGATGCTCGATCAACCGGGCGCAGTGCCCAAAACCTACACAATAGATGGTAAGGCGGCGGTCGAACTTCTGAATGCAGCTATCGCTGCGGCTAAAGCAGTGGGTTTGACTTGGATGAAAGAGAAACTCATGCTCAAGCCTACACCGGAACTAATTGACCTCGTCCGCAAGAGCCAGGAGGTCGCCGCTGTGGATGATGAAGCGGAGGCTTCATGATCACGCTTGGTATTCGATATCTGACGAAGTACGCCGTGGCGACGAACCTGGCGCAACAACAGCCGGAATGGCCACCGCATCCCGGCCGCGTGTTTATGGCCATGGCGGCGGCGCACTTCGAGACGGGAGCGGACCCGGCCGAACGAGCGGCACTGGAGTGGTTGGAGACGCTGCCTGCACCAGCATTGCGCGCGAGCGACGCCGACGAACGCGTGAGTGTGCGATCTTATGTACCCGTCAACGATGAACTGGGATCGAAGAAACAAGCCCCGACCGGCGCAGTGCCGCGTGAACGCGCGGAGCGCAGATTCCAGCGCGCGCGGCCGCATGATGAAATTGTGTACTTGATCTGGCCGGCAGAGCCGGCGCCGGAAACCCGCGCTGCGTTAGGCCGCGTGTGCGCGAAGGTGACACGCATCGGTCACTCGATGTCAGCAGTCCAGATGTGGCTGGCCCCCGCAAGCGAACAACCAGAACCGAACTGGGTGCCCGGCGCAACACGTCAAGACACGCGGCTCCGAATCGCTTCGGCCGGCACGTTGCGTGCACTCGAAGTTGCTTTCAATGATGAACCGATTCAGGAGTATGACACGCTCACAGAAGCAGTTGCAACTGCGAACGTTAGGGAGCGGACGCGCCTGAGAAAAGAACTCCGCGCGAAGTTCCCAGAGGGGCGTCCCCAGTGGAGACGACCGCAGCTCGTGCATTGGCAGGGGTATGGCCGAGCTGCGGCCCCCGAGGATGCTCAACCGGTGTCTGATGGACCATTCGACGAGAATTTCGTGGTTTTGGCGAAGGCCGAAGGTGTCACGCTGGGATTGGAGTCGACACTGCAGCTCACCGGTGCCCTGCGAAATTATGCGCTGAAGCCAGCGGGGAAGAAAAGTCCCGAGTGGCTGAGCGGGCATGACGAGGCGGAGGCGCCCAGCCTGCGTCCGCACCTCGCATTCTTTCCCCTTCCGTACGTCGGTTTCGAATATGCTGACGGACACGTCCTCGGTCTGGGAATCGCCGTACCGCGCAGTATTTCGCTGACGTGCTCTGCTACACACGACGAGGAACTGAGGCGCTTCCTCGGCCCGCTGTTTTTCGACCCGGAGACTGGCGAGGAGCGGGACATCGGGCTGTGGAAGAAAGGCGTCTGGAAATGGACGCTTGTACGTGAGAAGCGCGAAAGGCCTCCCCTGACACTGCAACGGCTGAGTTGGACGAAGCCGAGCCGAACA